>NC_009922.1:937067-1249423 GCF_000018325.1 Alkaliphilus oremlandii OhILAs
TTCATTATTTACGGCTACATCTGCCGTGTGTGTTACAGGGTTGGTTGTATACGACACCTATAGTTATTTTTCTGTATTTGGACAGAGTGTTATATTAATGTTGATTCAGATTGGTGGACTAGGATTTATGATAATAGCCACAATGTTTTTGCTTATGCTACGGAAAAAAATTGGTGTTAAGGAAAGGGACTTTTTGAGAGAGTCTGTAAACAGCATTCATATAGGTGGTATTGTACGCTTGGCAAAACATATATTGCTAGGAACTTTTTTGTTAGAGGGTATGGGTGCGATCATACTTTCTATTAAATTTAGTTCTGAAATGGGTATTGCATCAGGAATATTGAATGGGATATTTCATTCAATATCTGCATTTTGTAATGCAGGCTTTGATTTAATGGGAAGATATGAGCAATATTCCTCGTTAACAAGATATAGCGGAGATACGGCTGTGAATCTTACGATAATGGCATTGATCGTCATTGGTGGTATTGGTTTTCTAGTGTGGGAGGATGTTTATAAAAACAAATTAGCATTTAAAAAATATCAATTGCATTCTAAAATTGTTTTATATACGACTTTCTTGCTAATACTATGTTCAGCCATTATATTTTATATCATAGAAAAAAACAATCTACTGGCAGATATGAATATGAAAGAGCGTGTTTTATCCTCATTATTCCAAGCCATAACACCTCGTACCGCTGGATTCAATACAATTGATACTGCATCTCTTCTGGAAAGTTCAAAGCTTTTTACAATGTTCCTTATGATTATTGGCGGAAGTTCTGGTTCAACGGCAGGTGGTATCAAAACGACAACATTTGTGATTACGATCCTTACAGTGATATCCTCTGTTAGGAATTCAGCGGATTTAAATATATTTGGACGCAGATTAGAGAATGGCGTATTAAAAAGAGCCTATAGTATCGTTACCATTTATATATTAGGTGCACTTCTAGCCATGCTATCCATTAGTTTTATTCAACCAGAGCTAATGCTAAGTGACATTGGATTTGAGGTTTTATCTGCCATAGGAACTGTTGGAATGTCTACTGGTATAACACGTCAGCTAGTGGGTATGTCAAAATTTATAATTGTTGTACTGATGTTCTGCGGAAGAATAGGAAGTTTAGCAGTACTTATGGCAGTTGCAGAGAATAAAAACAATGTATTGGTAAAGAATCCTGTAGAAAAAATCATCATTGGTTAACCCTATATAGAAAGGAAAAGATCATATGTTATTAAAAAAGAAGAGTATATTAATAATCGGAATCGGTAGATTTGGAAGATATTTAGCTTGTAAATTTTCGGAATTAGAAAATGAGGTGATGATTGTGGATCAATGCGAAGAACAAATCAGCGATTTAATCTCCATCGTCACAAGTGCCCAGATTGGTGATTGTACAAATGTAGAGGTACTAAAGTCCTTTGGTGTTTCTAATTTTGATATTTGCTTTGTTTGTATAGGATCTAATTTTCAAGCATCTATAGAAATAACATACCAGTTAAAAGAGCTGGGTGCAAAATATGTAATAGCAAAAACAAATCGAGAGATCCATGAAAAGTTTCTATTGAGAAACGGTGCGGATGAAGTGGTCTATCCAGAGAAGGAAAGTGCCAATAAAACGGCCATTCGATTAAGTGCTAATAATATATTCGATTTTGTGGAACTAACACCGGATTATTATATTTTAGAGATACCTCCTTTAGATTCATGGATTGGAAAAAGTATCGGCCACGTAGCAGTTAGAGTGAAATATAAAATTAATATACTGGCTACTAAAAAGGAAGAAAATGTATTTCCGTTGCCTGGAGCTGATCACATATTTAAGAAAGATGAACATCTAATTGTTGCAGGCAATAAAGCGGATTTAACACATTTACTAAAAAAGATTTGATATTGATGCCTGTGATATAATAGAATTAAGGAGGTGATTTTATTAATCAAAATAAAAGAATTTATATAACTTATATTATAAATCTAGTTTTATTAATAACGATTTCTACAATCGCATCACTATCCTTGGGAAAATTTGGAATAGGTAAAGAAAGTATCATTATGGTATTTATAGTAGGCGTTTTAGTGGTTACAGTATCTACGAATGGCTATATATATGGAATATTGGCCTCGGTGATCAGTGTATTTATCTTTAACTACTATTTTACAGTACCACTACACACCTTTATTACTTACCATACGAATGATATTGTGTTAATGGTTTCATTTTTGGTAGTATCCTTGATCTCGGGAACAATGACTAAAAGGTTTCAAAAACAACTATTAATTGCTAAAAAAAATGAGCATACTGCAAGGCTTCTATATAAAGTAACGGAAAGTTTTTTAAATATTACAGGTAAAAAAAATATTATTATGCAGGGGATAGATTATATTTATCAGAACACAAGCTATAGTAGTAAAGTATTTCTTTCAGACGCTAAAGAGGCATATACCGATGATAGTAGAGCATTTGTAGTGGATGAGATGGACATTATGGAGATTCCAATTAAGGGCTTAACAAAGCAACTGGGTATAATGCAGGTTGCATACTCTAAGAAAAATTTTAGTTTAGAGCATGAGCTGCTTATTAAAACGGTTGTAACACAAATGGGCATATCTTTAGATCGAGAGTTTATTTATAATGAACGTGAAAATATTCGAATCGCTATGGAAAGAGAAAAGATGAGAAGTAATTTGCTTAGAGCGATATCTCATGATCTTAAAACGCCCTTAACGGGTATTGTTGGTGCTAGTGGTGTTATATTAGAGAATCTAACGAAGTTAGATAATTGTAATATTAAAAAGTTGGTATGTGATATTAATGAAGAAGCTACTTGGCTAAGTAACCTTGTAGAGAACATTTTAAATATGACCCGGATTAGCGAAGGAAAGCTGATGATTGAAAAAAATTATGAAGTTGTAGATGATATTGTTTATGAGGCCATTCGGCATGTAAAAAATTTTTCGAATACAAAAAACATATCAGTTTCTATGCCTGAGGAAGTTGTGATGGTTTTCATCGATGGAAAGTTAATGGTTCAGGTTCTTATCAATCTATTGGACAATGCCATGAAGCATACAGGAGATGATTGTAAAATACAGATCACTGTATATGTGCATAATGATTCCGCAGTTTTTGAAGTATCAGACAATGGGTCAGGTATTGATAACAATATTGAGGATTCCTTATTTGACAGCTTTGTGACTTCATCGGTTAAAACAATAGATGGTAAAAGGGGGATGGGCTTAGGATTATCTATATGTAAATCTATTATAGAAGCACATCAAGGAACAATAACAGCTGGCAGATCAAAAGAAGGTGGCGCATTATTTAGATTCACACTACCACTGATGGAGGAAAAATAATGGAAGATAATTTAAGAATATTAATTATTGAAGACGATAAATATATATTGAACTTTATATCTCTTTCATTAAAGACAAATGGTTATGTATTCGATACTGCCAAAACAGGCATACAAGGAATGTCTTTATTTTACAGCAATAATCCAGATGTAATCTTATTAGATTTAGGACTACCGGATATCGATGGAATTGATATTATAAAGTCAATTCGCATGATTTCGGAAGTACCAATTTTAATAGTATCTGCAAGGGGAGAAGAAAAGGAAAAAATTTCTGCCTTAGATGCAGGTGCAGACGATTATATTACAAAACCATTTCATATGGGTGAGCTTTTAGCACGCATTAGGGTGGTAGAACGAAAGCTAAAGAAAGCTGTTCAAGGGGATAATGCAGAAATATTTCAGCTGGACTATTTAACGATTGACTATGAAAGACGAATGGTTTTGGTTGATCATAAGGAAATTCATTTAACGCCCATTGAATACAAATTATTATTGCTTCTAGTGGAGAATAAAGGAAAGGTATTGACCCATAATTATATCCTAAAGAAAATATGGGGATATGGTGAAACTGGTGATTCTAAATCCATTAGAGTTTTCATGGCCAATCTTAGAAGAAAAATAGAAAAAGATAAAACTTCTCCTAGATTTATTTTTACCGAAGTAGGTGTAGGCTATCGCTTTGCAAATGAATAAGAAGATTTCTCATTGGAATGCAAACTGAGAAAGGTGCGAAATTCTTGCAATACATAAGTACTTAATATATAATAACCTTATAATTTAATATGTGCGAATTTGGAAGCTGGGTGAAATTCCCACACTGTCCCGCAACTGTAATAGCAAAGTAGAGACAATAGGTCATTGGGAAGACTGTTGTATACGTGAAGGCTTAAGTCAGGATACAAATGAAATGGTTTGCATAGAAGATTTCCTTACGATGGATGGGGAGGTTTAATAGAAGTATCGTGTATAATTTTGCCATTTTATAACATCTATCTTATTTTTAGGATGGATGTTTTTTTATTTTGACTATTTGAAAAACATATTGCTCTACAGTAAAAGATCATGTTAATTGAATCATAAATTATAAGGAGATACTCTATGGAAAACAATAGGAAAGATAAAAAATTTATAAGTAAAAGAATTGGCAGGGTAATGATCGCAGGAACTGGCAGTGGATGTGGTAAAACTACAATTACTTGTGGTCTCTTAAAGGCACTTTTAAATAAAAATTTAAAGGTAGCCTCTTTTAAATGTGGACCGGATTATATCGATCCCATGTTCCATTCCAGAATTACAGGAACGAAATCTCGCAATTTAGATATGGTTCTATGTGGAGAAAATACGGTAAAACAACTATTATCAGAGAACAGTGATGGGATGGATATTTCTGTAATTGAAGGGGTTATGGGATTCTATGACGGACTGAGTGCCAACAGCGTTTCCTATTCCTCCAATGATATTTCCAACAAAACAGATACGCCTGTAATCCTGGTTATCAATTGCAAGGGAACATTCCTATCAGCAGCGGCCATTGTGAAAGGATTTTTAGAGTTCTCTCCAAACAATATTCAGGGCGTCATATTCAATGGAATCAACGAAGGGATGTATCCCGTCTATAAAGAGATCATTGAAGAACGAAATGGGATTAAAGTCCTTGGATTTATGCCAAATTTACCGGAGGCTGCCATTGAAAGCCGGCATCTCGGCTTGGTTACAGCAGAAGAGATTGATACGCTCAAAGAGAAAATTGACTTATTGGCAGAAAATGCGGAGAAGTATATTGATCTAGAAGCTTTAATGGCGATTGCCAGTTCAGCTTCTCCTATTGAATATGAAAATCATTCAGTAGAGGCTGTAGGCTACGCAAGAGTGGCAGTAGCGATGGATAAGGCATTCTGCTTTTATTATGAGGATAGCTTAGAACTTTTAAAGAAGATGGGATTGGAATTGATTCCATTCTCTCCAATGGAAGATCATCAACTGCCAAGGGATGTAGACGGCATCATCATAGGGGGCGGATACCCAGAACTCTATGGAGCAGCATTGTCTGGTAATGAACCTATGCTAGAGAGTATCCGAAAGGCTTTGAGTCAGAAGATTCCTGTATATGCTGAGTGTGGCGGCTTTATGTATTTAGGAACAAAAATTGAAGATTGGGATATGGTTGGTGCCATAGAGAATAAAAGTGTTTTAACCAACCGACTACAAAATTTTGGATACATTACATTGACGGCACAACAAGATAATCTTTTCTGTGAAAAAGGAGAAAGCATCAATGCCCATGAATTCCACTATTCAAAAAGCGACGTGGATGGAGAAGGATTCATTGCTACGAGAATATCCACAGGAAAACAACGATCCTGTATTGTTGCAGAGGATCATCTATTTACTGGGTATCCTCATATACACCTTTGGGGTAATGTGAAATTTGCAGAAAGATTCGTACAGAAATGCGTAGCCTATAGAAGTTCTAAGGAAAGCATCTTATAACTTGAAAGACTTAAAGAATATAGAGATCGATATGGAGGATGAAGGTTATGGCTAAAGCTATAATGGTTCAAGGAACGATGTCCAATGCGGGAAAAAGTATCATTACTGCTGGATTATGTCGGATTTTTGCACAGGATGGATATAAAGTAGCGCCCTTTAAATCGCAGAACATGGCGCTGAACTCCTATATAACGAAGGATGGGCTTGAAATGGGAAGGGCTCAGGTTGTACAGGCGGAAGCATCATATAAAGAGCCCGATGTTCGAATGAATCCCATTCTATTAAAACCCACCAGCAATAGAACGTCTCAAGTCATTGTCAATGGAGAAATTTTAGGCAATATGCCCGCTGGAGACTATTTTAAATACAAGACGAAGCTGATTCCAGATATTATGAAAGCATACAACAGCTTAGCAGAGGAAAATGATATCATCGTCATCGAAGGGGCTGGTAGCCCTGCTGAAATCAACTTAAAGCAGGAAGATATCGTCAACATGGGGATGGCAAAGCTAGCAAAAGCACCTGTCCTAATCGCTGGTGACATCGATCAAGGTGGAGTTTTCGCATCGTTGTACGGTACCTATATGCTTCAAAGTGAAGAAGAGAAGCAATATATTAAGGGAACAATTATCAATAAATTTCGGGGAGATTTAAAAATACTAGAACCGGGTCTCAAGATGCTGGAGGACTTAATCCATATACCGACCCTTGGTGTTGTGCCTTATATGGACATTGACATTGACGATGAAGATAGCCTTTCCGATCGATTTTCCAATAAGAATTCCGGTGGCGATGTGGATATTGTCGTCATAAGACTACCTAGAATCTCCAACTTCACAGATTTCAATGTCTTTGAATATATGGAAGGGGTTTCTGTAAGATATATCACCAAACCTTCTCAGCTGAAAAATCCAGATTTAGTCATCCTGCCTGGTACAAAAAATACTTTAGGTGATTTAAAATGGCTGAGAGAAAGTGGGCTAGAAGCCAGCATTTTAAAATATGCTGCAGAAGGAAAGCCTGTTTTCGGTATCTGTGGTGGATACCAGATGCTAGGAAAAACCTTAAAAGATCCATGGCATGTGGAAGAGGGCGGAGAGATATCGGGTTTAGGTTTAATCAACGCTGAAACAGTTTTTGAAAGGGAAAAGACTCGTAGTAGAGTAAAGGGACAGTTCCATCATCTTTCAGGAATTTTTGAAGGACTGAATCATAAGATTTTTGAGGGATATGAAATCCATATGGGTATTACAACACCCCTAGGAGGAGAAGCGTTCACATCTTCTCTTGAGGCGATGGATGGCGGCGTAAAATCAGATGGACTCTGCAGTAATAATATTTACGGAACCTATGTTCATGGTATATTTGACGAAGGACAGGTTGCCGAAACCATTATTAGAACATTGATGGAAAAGAAAGGGCTTGTATATGAGCCAAATAAAAATTTTAATATGGTAGAATATAAAAATAAAGAATATGATAAGCTTGCAGATGCTTTAAGAAAAGCACTGGATATGGAAGCCATTTATAGAATCTTAAATGAGGGAATATAGCAAGTTGAACTAAAAAAATAAAGTGCAGCAATTCAGCCGCACTTTATTTTTTTATGCTCTATTAGTTGGATTTTTGATAGACAAACTCTCCATGAACCATGGTCTTTTCAACTGTAATATCTTTAATTTCCATTGGGTTTACAGTAAAGATATCTCTGTCTAATACGATAAGGTCCGCAACATAGCCTTCTTTCAATCTTCCTTTAAAATCCTCTTTCACTTCATTAAAGGCACTGCCCATGGTATAAGCATCGATGGCATCTTCAATGGACATGCATTCCTTTGGATAAAAGCCTCCTGCTGGATTGCCATCCAATCGCATTCTGGTTACGGCGCAGTATAGATTTGGGAAAGGATTGCAGTTTTCCACAGGAGCATCGCTGCCGAAGCTGATTGGCGTACCAGATTGATACAGGGTATTAAAGGCATAGGAAGTACTTGTTAAATCTTTTCCGATGCGGGACTCTACAATGGTACTATCGTAATCTAAGAAAATCGGCTGGAACAGTACTGGGATATGGAGCCTTGTAATACGATCCAGCTGCTCCTGACTGGTGATCTGACAGTGAACGATACCGTGACGCAGTGAATTTTCTCCATTTTTCATAGTATTTTCATATGCATTGAGCACACTTTCTACGGCGCCATCACCAATGGCATGGGTTACAACTCGAATACCATGCTCAGTAGCCAAGTCACATAGGTCTTGCAACTGCTCATCGCTGAGAGCTGCCACACCTTTTACACCGGGAGCATCTGCATAGTCATTTAACATTAAAGCTGTTCTTGCTCCAAGGGAGCCATCCTTAAATAGTTTTAAAGCACCTCTTGAAAGAAAGTTTTCATCGTAGATTCCTGTTTGGTATTCTGTTTCAATATATTTTTTAAAATATTGGATATCCTGAAAGTTGAATTGATGGCTATATCGTAATTTTAATTTTCTGCTTTTGGAAATCTGATGAATAACATCCACTATTTTTTCATATTCATTACTCATGATATCGCAGGATTGAACGGAAGTTATGCCAACGCTGAGCGCATAGTCCGCAGCTTTTAGAATTTGAGTCTCGATATAGTCCTCATCTTTTGGTGGAAGGATGGAGAGCAATAGCTTAACGGCATTTTCATTAAAGACACCGTTGGGTGTACCATCCCGTCCCAACTCGATGACACCACCGTCTACGGTGGTGTTGGCATCGACATGGAGCATTTCTAGAGCTTTTGTATTTCCTACAGCTACGTGTCCACACACTCTTTCAAAAACCAATGGAATATCCGTTGAGATCTGATCTAAGTCAAAACGGTTCAATAGACGTTTTTCCCCAGTTGTAAAGAAGTCTTGATTCCAGCCCCTGCCTTTTAATACTTCTAAATTCGGATTTCTCTCTAAGAAGGCTTTTCCCAGCGCAATGATATCATCAATGGATGTTGCACCGTTTAGTTCACAGGAGGACATGGCCTCGCCGATGGACATCAGGTGAAGGTGACTATCGTTCAGTCCCGGAATCACAGTTTTCTGCTGCAGATCTACAACTTGGTCCCCGGTGTTTTTAAGAATCTCTTCGTTTGATCCAATTTGTTGAATGATACCATCCTCAATCAAGAGAGCTTCTTTAAAAATCCCTTTTTCTACATAGATCTTACCGTTAAATAAAATTGTTTTCATTCCATCATCTCCTTGGTCATTTATGTTGTCCTATATTTTAATTAAATCGTACGTGCAATTTTTTTCCTATCAAAGTATAGGTAGAATAAGATGCCGATCGCAGGAACGGCCAACCCAATAAGTGAAGTGAAAGGGTCCTCTATCAGGGTGTTGATCATCAATGCAACAAATATAAACGTTGTTAAGATTACGGTTAAAGGATAGGCAATGACTTTGTAAGGTCTTTCTAAATTCGGAAACTTTCTTCGGTAGATAATCACAGAGAATACACTTAAAGTATTGAATAGCATCCCAGAAAATACAACCAATGAGGTCAACTGGTTTAAATCCCTTAACAGTATTAAAGCGATGGAGATTGCGCATTGGAAAAGTAAGGCTGCAGATGGTACTTTATATACGGGGTGAAGCTTCTTAAAGCTTTGAAAGAAGTGACCCTCTTCACTCATGGCGTAATACATTCTTGGAAAAGCAAGAATACAGCCATTTAATGAGCCGAACATGGAAATAATCATTCCCATGGTAACCAATAGGCTTCCGGCTCTTCCCATCAATCTTTCTGCTGCGTAGCTTCCTAAGTAAAATTGATTACTTTCAATAAGACCTTGTATTTCAGAAAACGGTAGAACGCGATACACGGAATAATTGAATAATGTATAGAGTGCTGTGATAGAAGCGATAGAAATGATAATTGCTAAAGGCAGATTTCTCCTTGGGTTCTTCACTTCTTCTGCTACAGTATTTAAATTGGTCCAGCCTTCATATGCCCACAGACTGGCAACCACTGCAAATGCGACCATGCTGACGATGGACCCAAAGCTTGCCGTTGTAGTTTTAGGAACCAGACTTAAGTCGGGAGAAACCTCACCGAAAATGAGACCTAAAATCATAATAATAAAGATTGGAATTAATTTTGCTACCATGGATATGTTTTGTAGCTTCGACCCCATTTTAACACCGAAGTAGTTTACTGCAGTTAAGCCGAGGATTAAAGCGATGGCAGTAAGTTTAATTCCAAGTGGACTCATAGGTACAATGGCACTTAAAGCGCTGGGTAAGGCAATAGCTATAGCCGCAATAGATCCAGGTCCACCGATCAACCAGTTATTAAAACCGCTTAAAAAACCCACCATGGGGGAGAAGGCCTTGTTCAAATATACTGTAGAACCTCCCGCCGCAGGGTCCGAGGCACCGAGCTCAGCATAACAAATACCACCTAATAAGGATACCATACCACCAATAATCCAGCTGAGCAAGGCTAAGCCTAAGCTCATTCCTGTTCTCATTAACACGTAGGACCCTAAATAGAAAATACCGGACCCAACCATGATCCCTCCTAAAATACTAACGCCGCCAAATAGGCTTATTTCTTTTTTAAAACCAGCATCAATCCTTGTCGTTGATTGTTGCGCATTATTCGACATATAGATTCCTCCTTCTAAGATAAGTAAACTTGATGGATGTTAAGGAATTATTCATAACTTCCTATACATTTATTTTATATTTCTATTAAAAATCGATACAAAAAAAGCACCTAACAGAACGCGTCAGATGCTTATATGCGAGTAGCAAAGCTAAAGACAGTCCTCTCTCCCTTCGTGCTCAGTGTGAGATAGCGCAACATCAAAGTACTGAGCTCGTACAATGATGACAGTCCTGTACCTATTCGATACAGACCCAGCAACAGATTTTGGTTTCTGAAGCTTCGGCGGTAGTTCCTTTTCTTATATGTCATTGGCTTCCGACCTTTATATAAGTACTCTTAACAACCGCGCCTCTACCCCACCCGAAAGGATGAGGATTTTTATTGAATTTTGTATATAATATCACGATGCCCAAATATTGTCAACCTGGAATGAAAATTTAGGAGGATGAATTTCTCTAATAAAAAATAATGGATTAGGGCATAGATAAACTAAGCAGTACCTAATAAATTAATGAGGAGCGATCAGTAATATGAGTAAACTTCAAGGAGAAAAACTAGGTTTAAGAGAAAATGAAACAAATCGATTAATTTCCATATATCCCTATGAGGTTAAAGGGACAGATGCTGAAATCGAAAAAAAGGTGAAGGATTGGTTCTATAAACAAGGATGTGCCAATGAAGATGTTCTATTGAATGCTTATGTAGATATCTTAAAGGATCAGGAAATAGATTGATGATTTGTCAGAAGGATTTTATGATTGTGATATTTTGACTAATAAAGGGTCTATAGAAATAAAAAGATTAGTAAAATCTAATAAAGGTAATTTGAATTCCATATAGAATTTTAAGATTAGTTGGAAAATACAGAAAACTACACAGGGGCTATTTACAGTATTTACTAAGTCAACTTGTTATATTACAATAAAACAGGTTGATTTAAATAAAAGCAAGTGGGGGTTTAGATTCAAGTAAAACTAAAAAAAGAGGAGGTTGTTATATGAGTAAGGAGACGACTTTTGAAAAAAACCAGCCGATTAGGGATGGGGACTATATCCCTATGGGTAAGAAGATCATACTGGGAATGCAGCACACCTTTACCATGTTTGGAGCTACAGTTTTAGTTCCGCTGATTACAGGACTAGACATCTCTGTTGCCTTATTTATGGCAGGTATCGGTACATTGTTCTTCCATTTTGTAACAAAGAAAAAAGTGCCAGTGTTTTTAGGTTCTTCCTTTGCATTTATTGCACCGATGCTCATGGTGTCTGAAATGTATGGAATGCAGTTTGTACAGGGTGGTATCGTTGTTGCAGGTTTGACCTATGTCTTATTGGCAGGTTTGGTATATGCCTTTGGGCATGAAAAAATAGTAGAGTATTTTCCGCCCATTGTAACGGGTCCGATCATTATGATCATCGGATTAAAACTTGCACCAACGGCTATTGATATGGCCAGCCAAAACTGGCTCTTGGCGCTGGTAAGCTTGTTGATTGTGGTAGGAATCAGTATCTATGCAAAAGGATTTCTTCAGGTTCTACCGGTTCTATGTGGACTAGTTGGAGGATATGTCTTTGCTGCCGTAACAGGTAACGTAGACTTCACCCCAATCAAAGAGGCTGCATTATTTGGACTTCCTAATTTTACATTCCCTAAATTTAATTTGGAGAGCATTATGATTATTGCTCCGATTGCTGTAGCAACAGTGGTTGAGCATATCGGAAACATACTTGTAGTTGGAACAACTGTAGAAGATGATTATATTAAAACTCCTGGACTGCATCGTACACTGCTTGGTGATGGTATAGCAACATCTCTTTCAGCATTCTTTGGTGGGCCTGCAAACACAACCTATGCAGAGAACACGGGAGTACTTGCTTTAACAAAAATTTACCATCCAGTGATTATGAGAATTGCAGCCTGTTTTGCAATTATTCTAGGTGTTATGCCTAAATTAGGCGCTGTTATCAGCACCATACCAACTTCAATTGTTGGTGGTATTTCCATCGTTTTATTCGGTATGATCGCTTCTGTTGGTGGAAGAAGCTTAGTAGAAAACCAAGTTGACTTTACTTCCTCTAGAAACTTAATTATAGCGGCTGTTATATTCGTAATCGGATTGGGAGGCGCAATATTACCAGTTGAAATTGGTACTGTTAAGTTCACATTAGAAAGTATGGCATTAGCTGCAATTGCAGGCATTCTTTTAAATAAGGTTTTACCAAAAGATTAAATAATATAAAAACCCCACTTTCATAATAACATCCTATTGAGAAATAGGATGTTATTATTTTTGTAGAAAGTTCACAAAGGAATATGTAATATTTTGTAGAATAGAAAAATAAGATCCAATAAAATAGCAATCATGATCATTGATTTTGTGAATATATAACAAATGAGGAGAAATTTAAAATCTTGTTTTAAATTTTAAATGCTCAAATAAAGATTTAACTATAGGGGGAGATACGTTGAATCGATCATTAGGAATCACAGTAAAAGAAATGATTTCATTGAAGGCTTTACAAGGTTCAAAGGTGTTGGCAGGGGAGGCTGGGCTGGATCAGAGAGTTACGCAGGTGAATGTGATGGAGGTGCCCGATATTGTAGATTGGGTGCATATCGGGGAATTTTTACTCACTACGGCTTTTTCTATCAAAGAAGATATCGGTATATTGAAAAAATTGATTCCAAAGCTAAAGGAAAAAGGTGTTGTGGGTATTGGAATCAAAATGAAGCGGTATATCGAAAGGCTGCCAGAGGATATTATACATATTGCAGATATCTATCAATTTCCAATTATCGAGCTGCCCTAGGAGGCTTCCTATACGGACATTATGATGCCTGTCCTTACAGAAGTCATCAGCAGGCAAACCAGCATGCTACTAAAAGTAGAAAAACTCCACGATGAATTGATTGATGTGATGTTAAGAGGTGGTGGATTTAAAGAAATATTAGAAATTATATACGGCACAGTTGGAAATACTGTTGCAATTAGTGATGAAATCTTCAATGTGGTTGTGGCTCACGGTAGTGAAGAAAAAATAAGGTATATTGAAGATAAACTTAAGAACGAAAAATGTACGAATCCTACTCTGAATATAACCATCAGTACAGATGAATTACTGAATCAAGCAGTTAGACGCATATGGATTCCAATCTACGTTGATGAACGGTATTACGGATATTTATCCATATGGGAAGATAATAAAGAACTTACACCCATGGAGATTACTTCTCTAGAATCTTCTATTCCTGTTATTGCACTACATATTCTAAAAAAAATCTCTATATTTGAAATTGAAAGTAGACATAAGGTTGAGTTTTTCGATGATCTATTATCTAAGGATGAAAAGAGGCAACAATTAGCCATTGATCGAGCTTCTTTATTCGACTTTGATAGAAAACTAGGATATTCTGCAATGGTCATTTCAATTAAAAATATCAACAGTTTTGTAAAAGAGACCATTAATAATTCAACGTTTTTGTATCAACTCAACAGCAAGATTATGCACATCATAGAGCGCCTATCGAGAAATGAAGAATGGAAATGTGTTTATGGCAATAAAAGCGATCAAATCATTGTCTTATACGGAACAAATCCCACTAAAAATAATCAGCAAATCAAGAAAGAAATTAAAAATTTTGCAGACAACATTATCATAAATATCGCCAAGGAAATCAGCCAGATTTCTATCGCCATCGGGATCGGCAGATTCAGTAAAGAGCCGAAAAATTTGTGGAAAAGCTACAGCGAAGCTACCCGATGTATTTATAATAAAACAGACTCTCATAAAAGTAGTTCGATACATTTTGATGATCTAGGTATTTATCGTATCTTTCATATAGAAGAGATGGAGGATGAACTGAACCAATTTTATAAAGATACATTGGAGCCTCTTGTAAAATATGATAAAGAAAAAGGATCTGAACTTGTGAAAACTTTACAAATGTTCTTCCAATGTGGTGGCAATTTGAAGAAGGTATCCGAAGAGATGTTCACCCATTACAATACCATTGTCTATCGTATGCAGCGTATTAAGGACATTACAGGAATGAATTTAGAGAATCCGAATGAACGCCTAAATCTTCAGGTTGCTTTTAAAATATTCGAGATGTCCAATGGAAAATAAATACCATATAGTGATTTTGCACAAAAACACAATAAAATATTTAGAGTAAGTATCTAAAGGTAAACCTTCATTTAAAAAGAATTATCTAAATATAATCAAAATAGAGAGTGTTCAAAAAATGGCGTCATATAAGCTGTGCTATAAAATACTTGAAAAGGAAATTAGAAAAATGAAGGCAATATGGATTTGTGCAAGTGCAAAAAAAATAATAGAGGAGAGAAAAGAAGTAATCGGACAGGTTCATTCCGTATTTAGCAGGACCTGCAACATTATTACGGAAGATGATCTTTTGATTCCACTCATATCCAGCCAGATTCCAAATGGTCCTCGGTCTATTTCTTTTAATCTCTCAGAGGAGCGAGATTTACGTTCTTTTCAATTGGTAAGGGGTATGAAGGTGACAATGAATACGCACTCCATAAGAATAGGAAGGGACACTTTTACAATTGATTTATCCGATGCCAAGGTATGGAATCCTGAACCTATGTTTTGCTTTAAGGAGTTGAATGAAGCTAGGGTCTTGAAAAATATAGAATTTCTAAAAGATATATTATTAGAAAAAGGTAATTTCAATGGCATCGCACCGATTTTTCTAGATATCAGCAGGCATTTAAAGCAATGGGACCAACAAGTGGAAGAGAGGCTTCAAACCAACCACTATTGCACGTTTATTTATCCCAAAATTCAGAAATTTATAGCGTTATTAGCAGATGAAAATATAGAAGAAATTGGGTCCCTATCAAAACAGATCATTGGTTTTGGACCTGGGCTCACACCTTCTACCGATGATTTTTTAGCAGGATTGATGGTTTCGATGCTCTACGCATGGCAGTATTACAAACTGAATCTCAGTGAAGCCTATAAAATTAACCAGTGCATCGTCAGTGGAAATGAAAATAGAACAACAAAAGTGAGCGCAGAGATGCTTCAATTCGCCTCCAAGGGTCAGGTTGCGGAGCATATCAGAACGTTAATGGTCAGTATTTTCTCTGAAGATAATGAAAGGGAGTTATTTAAAAATACCTGTACGGTCATTTATACTGGCGGAACATCAGGTTCAGATTTATTAGCGGGAGTATACGTTGGTTTGATACTAACTTTATACTATAGGAAGGAGAGGACGAAGAAAAAATGCATTTAAATGTAGAAGTAAGAAAAAACACTTATTATGACTCAGTGGCGCTGATGCTGATCAGTAAAGAAGTAAGCAAGATGCCAGATATAATTGAGGTTTTGGTTGGAATGGGAACCGATTTAAATAAGGAGCTGGCAGAGAATTTGGGCTTAGCCAATGATGCTGTCAAGGAATTAGGTGTCAATGATTTCTTTATATCGGTTTTAATGAAGAATGAAGATGCATTCCAAAGCGTAATTGATAAGGTCAATGAACTCCTAAATCAGAAAAAAGAATCTTTGAGTGGAGAATATAATCCGCCAACCTTCGATTCCGCAGTAAAGCTTGCACCAGATTCGAACTTGGTTTTAATTTCTCTTCCCGGAGCTTATGCTTTTGGAGAAGCCAAGAAAGCTTTAGAGCGAGGTATGCACGTGATGTTATTTAGTGATAACGTCAGTGTGGAAGAGGAAAAAACCTTAAAGGAACTTGGGAAGGAAATGGGACTTTTAGTGATGGGTCCAGATTGCGGTACCGCGATTATCAATAATGTACCATTGGCCTTTGCCAATGTAATTAAAAAAGGTTCCATTGGAATTGTAGGTGCCTCTGGTACAGGTACCCAAGAGGTCAGTGTTATTATAGATAAGCTTGGCGGTGGCGTTAGTCAAGTCATTGGAACCGGGGGAAGGGATTTAAGCAAAGATATTGGTGGAATTATGATGATGGAAAGCATTAAAGCTTTAAGTCAGGATCCTGAAACCAAGGTGATTGTTCTTATTTCAAAGCCACCAGCAGCAGAAATTGCAGAGAAGGTACTCGCATTGGCAAAGGAAAGTGGAAAGCCTTTCGTTGTAGACTTTATCGGGGGAGACCCCAATACCATAGAGCAATACGGTGGCATTCCTGGATATACCTTAGAGGATACCGCATATAAAGCAGTAGCTCTATCCAAAGGTGAGGAACCAAAGGATATGTTAGGCTTTAACAAATCTGAGGAAGAAATTGAAGCAATGATTGAGAAAGAAATAGGGAAGCTTCAACCGGAACAAAAATATCTGAGAGGTATTTATACAGGAGGAACACTCTGTGACGAGGCCATGAAACTACTATTCGATGAACTGAATGGTATTTACTCCAATATACCGCTAAAGCCAGAGTTTTTATTGAAGGATATTCACCAGAGCCAAGAGCATACTTGCATTGACTTAGGTGACGATATGTTCACTGTTGGAAAAGCCCATCCGATGATAGATCCTTCAGAAAGACTGAAAAGGTTAATGAAAGAAGCGAAGGATGAGAGTGTTGCAGTGATTCTGATGGACTTTGTTCTTGGATACGGCGCCCATAGTGATCCAGTGGGAGAAATGCTACCGGCCATCGAGGATGCTCAGAAGATTTTAAAAGAGCGAGGCAAAGAGATTATTTGGGTTGCGTCAATTTGTGGAACAGAGGGAGATCCACAGAACCTAGAGGAGCAAGGGAAAAAATTGATGGATGCAGGATTCCTATTGATGCCGTCCAATGCACAGGCTGTGAGGCTCGTATCTAGAATATTAAGGAAGATTTCATAGAAGGAGGGATGACTATGATTCACAACTTTTTTGGCAAAGAGGTCAAGGTGATTAATCTAGGCTTAGAATCCTTTGCAAAGGATTTGAAAACGCAGGATATCAAGGTTGTTCATGTGAATTGGCGACCTCCGGCTGGTGGTAATAAAAAAATGATAGAGTTGTTAGCCAAATTGAAAAAATAATAAAATTTTTAGCGAGCCAAAGGAGAGGATGAAATGATTCAAGAAAAAATTGAGAAAGCCAATCAAGAGGCGCTAAGTCGAATTTTAAGTGCCCAGCCGACGATAGTGGGCATTGGTATCGCTGGAGAAATCGTACCTGGAATGACGAAAAAGACGATTTTACATGCAGGTCCTCCAGTGACTTGGGAAAAGATGAGTGGGCCTCTGAGAGGTGCAGTGATCGGTGGCCTAATTTATGAAGGATTAGCAACCAATGAAGAAGAAGCCATCGCCATGGCAGAATCTGGGGAAATCACTTTTGATTCCTGTCACCATCATAATGCGGTAGGACCTATGGCAGGTGTAATGACCTCCTCCATGCCAGTATGGATCGTACAGAATACCACATTTGGAAACTATGCTTACTGCACACTGAACGAAGGGTTAGGAAAAGTACTGAGATACGGTGCATACGGTGAAGAAGTCATCACACGATTAAAATGGATGGAAAATACCTTGGCACCTGTATTAAAAGATGCATTGGCACTATCAGGACCGATTGACTTAAAAACCATGATTGCACAAGTGGTTTTAATGGGGGATGAAGGCCACAACAGAAATAAAGCGGGAACTTCGTTGTTCATCAGAGAAATTGCTCCTTACATTGTTATGACAAAGCATTCGGATAAGGATAAGGCAGATGTGTTGAAGTTTATGCATGGCAACGATCATTTCTTTTTAAATCTAACAATGCCTGCCTGCAAATCTACATTGGACCCAGCGGCAGGAATTGAATATAGCACCATTGTTTATGGCATGGCGAGAAATGGTACAGAATTTGGTATCCGAGTGTCTGGTTTAGGAGATCGATGGTTCACAGCACCAGCAGAAATCATCGATGGATTATATTTCCCAGGCTATAGTGCAGCAGATGCGAACCCAGATATCGGGGATAGTGTTATTACAGAAACCTGTGGTATTGGAGGATTTGCCATGGCAGCTGCACCTGCTATTGTGCAATTTGTAGGCGGAACGCCGGAAGATGCCATGAATTACTCTAGATCTATGTACGAAATTACAGAGACCGAAAATAATACATACAAAATTCCGGTGCTAAACTTTAGAGGTTCTGCTACAGGTGTTGATATTAGAAAAGTTGTTGAAACTACGATTTTACCAATCATCAATACTGGTATTGCTCATAAAGATCCTGGTGTAGGTCAAGTTGGAGCAGGTCTTGTAAGACCGCCAATGAAATGTTTTGAAGATGCTTTAGAGGCTTTTGTAGAACATTATATATAAAAAAATAAAATCTTAAGGAGGAAACAAAAATGAAATTTTGGAACAATGTAAAAATGTATGATTTAACACAGAACACAAGTCACTTAACACCACCGTGGCCAACTTACGAACCATTACAAGTTAAATTCTTTAAGAGACTATCACCAAATGGTGCAAACGGTCAGGTTATTACGGTATCCAACCACGTAGGAACACATTTAGACGGACCCCTTCACTTTGATACAGCAGGTAGAGATATTGCATCCTTAGAATTAGAGAAATTAGTAGGACCTGGCGTTGTTGTAGATTTATCCGATATATCCGAGGATTTCAGTATCTATACTCCACAGGATATCATGGACAGAGTAGAGGTTAAAAAAGGTGATATCTTAATTATTAACACTGGATACCATAAGTATGGATGGGATCAACCCGAAGCCGATGAAAGAAGATACATGTTAAGACACCCTGGTCCATCTCTAGATTTTATGGATTGGGTTAAGGAAATGGAAATAAGATGGATTGGCGTTGACTGTGGTTCTGCAGACCACCCGATGAATACAAAGATTCGAGATTGGGAGCCAGGTGAGGCAAAACGCTGCGATGCATATATGAGAGAAAAATATGGCAAAGGCCTAGAAGAGATGTATCCATGGCCAGATGTATACCAAGCAATGCATATCCACGTGTTCCCAAAACCACATGAGATTATCCATGCGGAAAACTTAGGCGGACAAATTGATGAAGTATTGAATAAGAGAGTGATTGTTGGATGCTTCCCTTGGAAATTCCAGGGCGGAGAATCTGCATTCTGTAGAATCGTTGCATTTGAAGAGCAAGAATAATGAAGTGAATCCATTGAATAATTGCCCGATTAATTCGGGCTCTTATTCAACTAAAGGTAAAATAAATAACAATGGGAGGTTATGCTATGAAGGAGCATATAGCGGCCTGTGTACAAATCGCAGTAGAGCCAAATAATATTCAATATAATATCGATAAATGTTTTCATTGGTTAGAGAAGGCAGTGAAAGAGTACGAGGCAGAGCTTGTAGTGTTTCCTGAATCGATTACAACTGGATTTGCCCCAAATATGCCGGTGGAAGAATTTTATGAAATGCTTCAACCAATTCCTGGTGGGCATACAGAAAAAATTCAAAAGCTTGCTAAGGAACTCGGTGTACACGTTGTATTGCCTCTTTATGAACGTGGTGAAGAAAAAAATATTGTTTTAAATAGTTCTGTTTTGATTGACGATAAGGGCGAAATTTTGGCAAATTATCGAAAGACCCATCCATTCCCAACGGAGCGTTTGGGCGGTGGTGGTTGGACCACACCAGGGAACAGCACCGTTGTTGTTGAAACAAAGCTGGGAAAAATCGGGATGATTGTTTGCTACGATGGAGACTTTCCAGAGCTATCGAGAGTATTGGCTTTAAAAGGAGCAGAGATTATCACGAGACCATCGGCATTGATGAGAAGCTTTGAGATTTGGGAAGTGGTAAATAAAGCAAGAGCTTACGACAACCACGTGTATCTTCTGGCACCAAATGCAGTAGGTCCAGATGCAGGAGGAAACTATTATTTTGGTCATAGTATGATTGTCAGCCCTATCGCTCAAACCTTAGCTTTAGGAAGAGGTGCAGAAGAAATCATTGCAGCGAAGCTGGATCCAGATCCGATTAAGAACATCAGCTATGGTACAAAATCTCCAATGCTATTCGATCACCTTGAAGATCGAAATGTAAAATCATACGAAGGAATATTGATGGAAGGGCGAAGCAGCTTTGAACCTGCCAGAAGAATTCCATATAAATAAGATCAAAGATTACAGTGAAAAGTCTCAATCTTCCGATTTTTCTAAGTGCATAGAGATGAAAGGTGGGATAAAATGCATCAGGCATTGGAAGGAATCAAGGTATTGGATCTAACGAGGGTATTGGCTGGTCCCTATGCAACGATGATAATGGCGGATCTAGGAGCCGATGTTATCAAAATAGAAATGCCCAAGACTGGAGATGACTCTAGGGAGTTCGGTCCCTTTGTTGGCGAAGAAAGTGCGTATTTTATGAGCTTGAATAGGAATAAAAGAAGTATGACATTGAATTTGAAATCAGAACCTGCTAAGGAGCTATTCTTAGAGATGGTGAAAGAAGCTGACGTTGTAGTAGAAAATTTCAGACCAGGAACCATGGAAAAATTAGGTCTGGGTTATGAAGACTTAAAAAAGATCAATCCAAGGATCATCTATGCAGCTTCCTCCGGATTTGGACACACAGGCCCTTACAGCAATCGTGCTGCATATGATGGCGTCGTTCAAGCGATGGGTGGTATTATGAGTATTACGGGTGAGCTTGGCGGAAAGCCCACAAGGGTAGGCCCTTCCATTGGGGATATTGCAGCAGGAATGTTTGCTGCCATCGGAATATTAGCGGCCCTTCAATATCGAAATCAATCGGGAATCGGACAAAAAGTAGATGTAGCAATGCTGGACTGTCAGGTAGCTATATTGGAAAATGCTATTTCTAGATATGTGGTTACTGGCGATGTACCGAAACCAGCAGGAAATAAACACTCCTCCATCGTTCCATTTGAACCGTTCGATACCAGTGATGGAGAGATTATGATAGCAGCAGGAAACGATGCACTTTGGCTGAAATTCTGCCAAGCAATGGGAAAAGAAGAATTGGCTGAGGATGCATCCTTTAAAACCAATGCACTTCGAAACAACAACTACAATGCACTGCGTCCGAAAATAGCAGAAGTCATTGAAAGAAAAACTACTGCTCAATGGCAGGAGATTTTAGATAGAGCAGGGGTGCCCAATGGACCGATCAACACAGTGGATAAGGTGATAGAAGACCCACAGGTCATAGCGCGAGAAATGATTGTTGAAGTAGATCATCCTGTAGCTGGAAAGCTGAAGATGCCAGGTGTTCCAATCAAGTTAAGTGAAACACCAGGAAGCATTAGAAGACCAGCACCACTCCTTGGACAGCATACGGATGAAATTTTGAAGGAAATTCTAAACTTATCTGGGGAGAAAATTGAAGAACTGAAGAATCAAAATATATTTTAGTAAATGAAAGTTGTCTAGTAGAATACGGACTTATGATGTGAATGTATAATAACCAAACAAGGAGGTTCGTTATGTTAAGTAAATTCGATTACGTAAAACCGCAAACCCTTGAAGAAGCCCTAGATTATTTAAACCAAAATTCCGATACTAAGATTTTAGCTGGTGGAACGGATTTAATGGTATTATTGCGTCGGAATATCGAAAACTGTGCGCACATATTAGATATTAAGGGAATCCCAGAAATGAAAAAGCTAGAATACGTTGAAGGAGAAGGTCTGTTCATAGGAAGTGCAGTTACAGTGAACCAAATTATTGAACTGGACCTAATTCGCCAAAAATATCCTGCATTAGCCGAGGCAGCAGACTCCTTGGCTTCTTATCAGCTACGAAATCGTGCTACATTGGTAGGCAATATCTGCAATGCATCCCCAGGTGCTGATTTATCTGCGCCACTTTTGGTATACAATGGGAAGGTTCATATTGCTAGTTCTGAAGGAAGTCGTACAATTGACATTGATAAATTTTTCACTGGTGTAAAGAAAACAGTGCTTCAAAAGAATGAAATCGTAACAGGCATATCATTACCAGATGTTAAGGAGAAAGATTGCAGTATCTATTTAAAGCAGGCACGGATTAAAGGGCATGATTTAGGGATTTGCGGCGTTGCTGTTCGGATGGTATCGAATAAGGATGTATTCATCGCTATGTCAGCTGTAGCACCGACCCCCATAAGGCTGACAAAACTAGAGGAACTAATTGCTCAAAAGGAATTAACGCCGGAAACGGCGACTTGGGCTGGACAAGAGGTACTTCGTTATATTAGCCCAATTTCAGATGTTCGATCTTCTGCAGAATATCGCCTGCACATATCTGGCGTACTGGTAAAACGAGGATTAATGAAGCTGATGGAAAAGGGGGTTCATTAGTATGTGCGAAAAACATAATAAAGGGAATTGCTTTGAGTATGTAAACTCTGGTAAACCAGCTGTAGAAATCAATTGCGTCGTAAATGGAGAGCAGATTCATGCAATGGTAGATCCTACCATGACCTTATTAAATTTTTTAAACAAGGAGCTAAAGCTGTTTGGTACGAAAGAGGGATGCGGTGAAGGTGAATGTGGTGCTTGTACCATCATCATGAACGGAAAGACTGTAAACTCTTGTTTAGTATTAGCAGTTGAGGCAGATGATACAGATATCCTTACAGTAGAAGGACTGGGCGAGGGCAATAAAATCTCCATCCTCCAAGAAGAATTCATTGAGCACGATGCACTGCAATGTGGTTTCTGTACACCTGGTATGCTGATGTCAGCACGAGAATTATTGAACAGACAGCCGAATCCAAGTGAAGAAGAAATAAAGGAAGCCTTGGCAGGAAATTTCTGTCGATGCACAGGATATACTCCAATTATTGCTGCCGTCCAATCCGCAGCAAAAAGGGAAAGAGAGGGGTTGAAATAATGGATAAAAAACAGTATAAGCATGTTGGTAAGTCTTATTCAAGAAAAGAAGCTGGAGAAAAAGTAACGGGTCAAGCACTCTACACTCACGACCTAGAATTTCCAGGAATGCTTTATGCAAAATGCTTACATTCCCCTTATGCTCGTGCCAAAATAGTGTCCATTGATATATCTCAAGCAAAGGCTCTTCCTGGAGTAAAGGCAGTTCTTGTAGGAGAAGATGCGCCTTACGTAGTGGGTTTATATATGATTGATAAACGGATCATTGCAAGAGATGAAGTACGGTATCAAGGTGAAGTCGTTGCGGCAGTAGCAGCTGTTGACGAAAAAACAGCAGAGAGGGCCATCTCTCTAATTAAAGTTGAGTATGAGGAATTGCCAGCAGTCCATACGATTGATGAAGCCTTAGAGGCTAAGATTTTAGTTCATGATGATATTAATGAGCTGGATTATATGAAGGGTGTGTTTTTCCCACAGCCGGATTCTAATATAGCAAGCTGGAATAAAGCGAAAAAAGGGGATATCCAAAAGGGCTTTGAGGAAGCAGATTATATCATAGAAAATGAAATGAGCTTGCCTGCTGTAGGGCACGTTCCTATGGAAACCCACGTAGCCATTGCACAGGCAGATCCTTATTCTAATAAAGTCAAAATATGGTCCTCTGCTCAATCTCCTTTTGCGTGTAGACAACTATTAGCCAAAGCACTGAATCTTCCAATTGGAGATATACAGGTAATTGTACCTTATGTTGGTGGTGGTTTTGGTGGTAAAGCAGGAATTCATTTAGAGCCATTGGTGACGTTACTATCCAAAGCTGCGAAAGGCCGCCCAGTAAAGTTAACTTCTTCTCGGGAGGAAGAGTTCAATCAGCTGCCAACCCGTGCCGGAATGAGAGGAAGAATAAAAACTGGTGTAAAAAAAGATGGAACAATTACAGCAATTGAAGTGAACTATGATTGGGATAGTGGTGCCTATGCAGACTACGGTGTAAACGTAGGGAAGGCAGCCGTTTATTCTGGAATTGGTCCATATATTGTTCCAAATGTGGAGTTAAATTCTCGCACGCTATATACCAATAAAGTTTTTAGTACGGCATACCGTGGCTTCGGTCACTTAGAAACCCACTGGACCATTGAAAGACAGATGGACATCATCGCTCAAAAATTGAACATGGACCCATATGAGCTTCGCATGAAAAATTTATTGCGTCCAGGAGAACGTACATTAAGTGGTGAGCTGATTTATGAAACATCGGGAAGTCCTATGGATTGCTTAAATGCAGTGGTGAAAGAAATCGGATGGACAGGACGGCAAACGGCGGAAGAAAGAGAACGACAGTATCAAACAGGTAAGGTTCGAGGAAAAGGCTTTGCTATGTTACAGAAAGCACCGGCTATGCCGAGCTATACCTCCACAGCTGCAATTATGCAAATGGACGAAGATGGTCGTGTGAAAATTATGATAGGGGCAATTGATATGGGGCAGGGTGCCAACACGATTATGGCCCAAATTGCTGCGGAAGTTTTAGATATACCGATAGAAAAGATTGAAGTTGTATGGGAAAATGATACCCATAAAAATCCTTATGACTGGAATACCGTTGCTTCAAAATACACATTCATGGGTGGAAATGCAGTAAGGAAAGCTGCATCCAACATGGTAAATCAAATGAAGCAGTTGGCAGCTCAGGCTATAAGATGTCATGTGGATGAATTGACCCATAGCAATGGATATATCCATCACGTACACCATACCCATAAACGAATTGCATATAAAGATCTATCCAGAGGTTATGTATATGAAAATGGTACGGGGATCGGTGGACCACTCATTGCCCATGGTGTTTATATGGCAGATGGACTAACAAATCTTGACCCTGAAACCGGTGCAGGTTCACCAGCTTTAGTTTGGACTTTTGGCGCTCATGGCGTAGAAGTAGAAGTGGATGTAGAGACTGGTGCCGTTGAAATTATAAAAATCGCATCTGCTTTTGATATTGGTCAGGTAATCAATAAGAAACTAGTAGATGGTCAAGTACTGGGCGGTGTTCTACAAGGAATAGGTTCTGCATTGATTGAAGGATATAAATTTGATGCCAAAGGAAAACTGTTAAACCCTTCCTTTACGGATAATAAAATACCGACAGCAAAAGATATACCTTTTGAAATGGTACCAATTTACATTGAAAATCCACAGACCGATGGTCCTTTTGGCGCTCGTGGTATAGGAGAGCATCCGATGATTTCAGTACCATCTGCAATTGGAAATGCTTTATACGATGCATTGGGCATAAACTTCCACAGACTACCGCTATCACCGGAAAATGTAGCACTCAGCATAGCGAAAAATAGATCCTCATTGAATAATAGAGAGATTTAGTGTGAATCATTAATAAGAATACAACACAATTATATTTGAAGAATATGTAATAGCTCATCGAAAAAGCGCGTAGCGTTATGCATATACAGAATTATAATTGTGTGTATTTTTATTAAATATGTCAAAGATTTTAATTGAAAATGACCATAGAAAGGTGGTAATCTAATGGTAAGAGCTTCAACAAATAATCAAAGAGCGCCCTTGAGAAATGAACTGGCACTGATCTTGTTAGCAGGAGGCTACTCATCTCGAATGAAAGCTTTTAAACCTTTATTACCCCTGGGAGATTCTACGGTCATAGAAACTGCGATTGATACATTTTTATATGCAGGAATTAAAAATATCATTGTAGTGATTGGATATCAAGCAGAAAAATTAAAACCCATATTGAACAAAAAAGGGATCCAGTGGGTTTATAATGAAAGATATAGCGAAGGCATGTATTCTTCTATACTTGCAGGGATCAGCGCTTTACCAACTGATGTGAAAGGATTTTTTTTACTGCCATCGGATATGCCTTTGATTAAAAGACAGACTATTGAAAAAATTTGCGAGGCGTACTCGGTAACCAACGCAGACCTCCTATATCCTGTCTTTAGGGGGAGGCGGGGCCATCCCCCTTTGATATCCGCCAGTTTATTTACAGAGCTATTGATGTACGATGGATCTAAAGGACTAAAAGGAATCCTTGCCAAATACCGAGAGCATGCACTCCATATTGAGGTTGAAGATGAAGGCATCCATTTAGATATGGATACCTATGAGGAATATGTAGAGATTTATGAAAAGGCGAAAGGATACTTCTACAGCTATGGGGAAAAAGCTTTAGAGATATACAATGGTTGAACCTTTCACTAATACATAGGAGGAAAGCGGATGACATATTTTAGAGAAATCGTATTGTGCATTCTAGCATTTATTGCAGGAGCCATCAGTTCATTTATATTCGTGAGGAATATCCATAAAAAAATGTTGGAAGAAATTAAGTTTGCAATTCATGAATACAGCAAAGGGAATATGTTATATCGAATTGATTTAAATAAAATAAAGAATAAAAATACGAGCATGTTGAATTCCCTTGAAACTTTGAAAAACCTATTAAAAGACTGGATTTTTCAATTTATTAGATCCTCTACAGTCATTGTGTCCTCTACAAATGAAGTAAAAGTAGACGCGGAGGGATCTTTAGCGGCAATGAATGGTTTAAGCGATAGCGTTGAAGCCTTTGCTGCGGGGGTACAGGGGGTAAACAATGAAATTCTAAACTTTACAGCTTTATCGCAGCAGCTCACAGTTAGCATTACAGAGGTAGCTAGTATCAGTGAACGCATGAATAAGGAAGCAAACATTACTAGAGAAACTGTAAACAGTGGCACAAAAGCTATAGAGAATGCAATGAAGTCTATTGAAGCAATCAGTCAATCGTTACAGAACTCAGGAAATGAGATTCGGGTATTGAGTGGGTTGATGAATGAGGTTCAAGGAATTGCAGGAAAAATTAATGCTATTGCATATCAAATCAATCTTTTATCCTTGAATGCATCCATTGAGGCAGCCAGAGCGGGAGAACATGGCAAGGGGTTTGCCGTAGTAGCAGAGGAAGTTGGAAAGTTAGCGGACGAAAGTGCATATGCGGCTACAGAAATTAGCGGAATTATAAATAATATTATTGGGCAGGTAGAAAGCACATTAACCAATGTGGAACACGGTATCCACCAAGGGGAACAAAGTGAGAAAATAACTGCCAACGCTCGGATACATCTTCAAGAAATAACAGAATCCATGGATAAAATCGTTAACTCTATTAATAATATTACAGAAAGCATCGGAGAAAATGCCAGAGCAACAGAGGATATGGCAGAAAATATGGAAAAGATAGCCGCATTCTCTCAAGAAACTATGTCCACCATTGATGAGATCGAACATATGATGGATTCGCAGAAACGGTTTATTAAAGCTAGTTTTGATAATATCAATGAATTAGATGAGGTCAGTACCAAGTTAAATAAATTCAGTAGTACCTTTGATCGGATGTTGGGGGAATATCTTATCAAACAAAGTGAAGAATTGGCAGAGCATGTGGTGAAAAACGGAATTAACCAAAAGTCGATCAAAGAATTTGCCTTAAAAACAGGAGGCGTCAATTTTTGCATCAGTGATGGTGACGGTTTAATGCAGTACTCCTCTGATGACTCGATCATCGGCTTTCGATTGCCAGAGGATCAGAATAGTCAAGCATATGAGTTTAGGAAAATTCTAAAGGATCCTTCTTTAAAAGTAGTACAACCAATGAAAAAGAGGGATGTGGATTCAAAATATTATAAATTTGTAGGCATCGCTAGAAAAGATAGCTTAGGCGTTGTGCAAGCCGCTTTAGCTTTAGATGATTTAGAAAGACTCAATATGTAGAAAAATACCTATAAAAAAGTACGATCTTTGAAAGTCGTACTTTTTTTATATTATTTATAATAAGTGCTCCAATAATATTTTTGCGCCCATAGTAATTAAAATGACACCACCGGCAATTTCTGCTTTAGATTTATACTTCATCCCGAATACTGTTCCTATTTTAACACCGATAATCGATAGGATAAATGTTATCGCACCAATGATACCGATTGCAGGAGCAATCTTCACCTTTAAAAATGCAAAGGTTACACCGACAGCTAATGCATCAATGCTTGTTGCTAAGGCTAGAAGTGTCATGTTTTTCATGCCAAAGGAACTGTCTGAGTAGTCTACATCGCAGCTACAATCATCTTCTCTAGACTCTCTAATCATATTGATGCCAATAATTGATAATAAAATGAAAGCAATCCAATGATCGATGGAAGAGATGCTTTCGTTAAACTGTGTCCCCAGGATATAACCGATGAGAGGCATAATTGCCTGAAAACCGCCAAAGAAAATTCCTACGATGATGGTATTTTTCAGAGCATTCTTCTTCATACAAAGTCCTTTACAGATGGCTGCTGCAAATGCATCCATAGATAAAGCAACAGCAATAAATGTTAGTTCAATAAGTCCCATTGGTATCCTCCTGATTTTTTAATCAAATAGCTCAGCTATTAATAAAACTTCAAATATTGTAACAAACAAGATTATACTATAGTTTGGATCGGAAGACAAGGATGCTAACTGCGGTTCGCTTTTGCAAAAAAGACGCTCAAATCCCATATTCAAAGAGGAAGGATTTGGTTTTTAAATTTTATTATGTTATAATATTTAGTGTGTCTAATTATTACATAAAGGAAGATTGATAATATGGATAGTAAGAAGGAGCATACTGCTAAAAATAATAGAATAGAGAAATGGTTAAAGGATCCGATTAGAGCAGATGTGATTGATATTGCTTGGCCTGTTCTAGTTGAACTTCTTCTAAGCTCCCTGTTTGGTATGGTGGATATGATTATGCTTGGTAGAATTGCAGACAGTGCTTTAGCAGCAGCTTCTATGGCAGCCGTAGGTATTACGAACCAGCCCTTATTTATAGGATTATCCCTTGTGCAGGCTCTCAATGTAGGGGCTACAGCAATGATCGCTCGATATCTAGGCTCTAATCGAAGAGATCGGATTGAAAATACTTTAAAGCATGTTACTTTACTGAGTCTTGTAATGCTTGCAATTCCAATTTCATTATTTGGACTTATTTTTTCAGATGCTATTATGACATTTATGGGTGCCCAAGCGGACACGCTACAGGCAGGAAGCGCATACTTTAAAATTGTTATGATTGGATTTATCTTTCAGTCATTGAATATGTCCATATCTGCAGCCCTTAGAGGTATTGGTGAAACAAAGGTGCCAATGAAGATCAATATTAGAGTGAACTTTTTAAATATATTTGGCAATGCAGTCCTCATTTATGGACTTTTTGGTTTTCCTAAATTGGGTGTTACAGGAGCTGGGCTTTCTACAACCTTAGCGAATGCAATCGCAAGTGTATTCTTATTGAAATACATTGTGAAGGGCAATGATGTTATTCAATTAAATCTTAAAACACGATTTAAATTTGATAAGGATATTATATATAACCTAGTGAAAATAGGTGTTCCTGCATCCATAGAGCAATTGGTTTTAAGAACCGGAGTTCTTTTGTTTGCAAAAATAGTTGCTGGGCTTGGAACTGTAACCTATGCGGCACATCAAATTGCCCTTAGCATACTGGGACTTTCCTTTCAACCAGGGCAGGCTTTTGGAATTGCTGCATCTTCTTTGGTAGGGAGGGCATTGGGTACCAATGAGCTGGATTTGTCAGAAGATTATGCAAAGGAAACGAGGAGAATTGGCTCCATGATCTCTACCTTTATGGCACTGATACTATTCTTTCTTGGGCCGCAGCTCGTAAGCTTATATTCATCGGATCCTGAGATTATAAAAAGTGCATCGTTGGCATTAAAAATAATTGCCTTGGTTCAACCGTTTCAATCTTCCCAATTAATACTAGCCGGTGGATTGAGAGGGGCAGGGGATACTTTCTGGCCTTTGTTATCGACCTTTATTGGTGTTCTCCTCATTCGGGTTGCGCTGGCATATGTATTTGTCAACACTTTAGGATACGGATTGGCAGGGGCATGGGTGGCTGTATTTGTGGATCAATTTGTAAGATGGTTTTTTGTATATATTCGATTTAGAACTGGAAAGTGGAAGTATACGAAGCTAAGATAATTACACAACGTAAGATATTAAAGAAAATCCTAAAATTATACGAAAAACATGGTATAGTTTTAGGGTTTTTCTATAGAGGTCAGATACTATTCTAAGATTGTATGAAAATTAAACGACAATAATTCCTATAATTGTTACAAAAATTTATAAAATTAATGCTTGATTAGTATAGCATAAATAACCAATTATGATATAATATATTACGGTAATGAGAAGTTTATCATATTTTCTTAGGGAGGTATTCGTTTTGAATAATGTTAAAGAGTTGATTGACTCAGGTATTCTAAAAACTAATAAAATTCATTATAATCTACCAGTGGAAGAACTTATAAAAATTGCTGTGGAAAAAGAAGGTGGAGTCATAGCGAAGAATGGGGCTCTATGTATAAATACCGGAAAATACACGGGAAGATCTCCAGAAGATAGATTCATTGTAGATGAACCATCGGTACATGATCATATTAACTGGAACAAAGGAAATAAAGGTATTTCTGCCCAAGTGTTTGACAATCTATTTAATAAAGCTATGGCCCATGTAAAAGATAAAGAACTATTTGTTTTTGAAGGTTTTGTAGGTTCTGACTTAGATTACAGAATGCCAATTAGAGTTATCAATGAATTTGCATATCAAAATTTATTTGCATCGCAGATGTTTATAAAGCCTAAAGCTGGAGAAAGAGAGAACTTTGATCCAGAATTTACAGTTCTTGCATTGCCAGATTTAAAGGCCGATCCAGCAGTAGATGGTACAAATTCAGAAGTGTTTATTATTCTGAACTTTGCACAAAAAATAGTTCTGATCGGCGGAACAAGATACAGTGGAGAAATTAAGAAATCCATATTCACTGTAATGAATTACTTATTACCATTTAAAGATGTTCTTCCAATGCATTGCTCTGCCAATATCGGAGAGGACGGTAATGTTGCGCTATTCTTTGGACTATCCGGTACTGGAAAAACCACATTGTCTGCAGATAACAACAGAAAGTTAATTGGAGATGATGAGCACGGATGGACTGCCAATGGTGTATTTAACTTCGAAGGTGGATGTTATGCAAAATGCATCAATCTTACGGAAGAACAAGAACCACAAATATGGAATGCAATTAAACATGGCGCAATTTTAGAAAATATTGTAATCGATGAGAACACTGGTCATATCGACTATGATGATGATAGATATACAGAGAATACACGTGCAGCTTATCCAGTGGAATATATTGATGATGCCGTATTAGAGGGTAAAGGTGGAATTCCAAATACCATTATCTTCTTAACTGCCGATGCTACAGGCGTATTGCCTCCAATTGCAAAACTAACGAAAGAACAGGCCATGTACCACTTTATGTCTGGGTACACCAGTAAGTTGGCTGGAACAGAAAGAGGCATCGTAGAGCCAACCGCAACTTTTTCAACTTGTTTTGGAGGACCATTCATGCTATTAAAGCCTCAAACCTATGCAAAGCTTTTAGGTGAGAAAATAGAGAAATACAATACTCGTGTATTTTTAGTAAATACGGGATGGACAGGTGGACCATACGGTATAGGAAGCCGTATGAAACTAAAATATACAAGATCCATGGTAAGAGCGGCAATTAAAGGGGAATTGGATCAGGTGGAATATATTAAGGACCCAATCTTCAATTTATCCATACCAACAACATGTCCAGAGGTACCAGTAGAAGTATTAGAGCCTTCTAAAACATGGGACAATCAAGATGAATACGATCAGAAGGCAAACGAACTGGCAAAAAGCTTCGTTGAGAATTTTAAAAAGTTTGATGATGTTTCTGATGATATAAAAAATGTGAATCCAAAGGTTCAATAGAACAGTATTTTATTATTTATTCTCTATACAAATATTATAAAAATTATACAAAGGAATGATTTGTATATAAATATAATTTTAAAATTTAGGATAAACTAAAACGATGGTATTATAGCCAAAGTAAGTTATAACAAAGTTTAGATAGATTTTAAAAGGATCCGTACAGGAAAAAAACAGGTAGAGCAAATTACTCTTAATTAAAACAATTATTTATTAGAAATAATTGTTTACTAAAAACATTTTTCAACAAAAATGTATTGTCTATTTCTAAACAACATGTTATAATCACTTTGTGATTTAAATAAATTATATTTTAAAATGGAGGCAAACAAAATGAAGAAATTTTTAGCAATGCTTTTAGTTCTTTCTTTATCAGGAGCGGCATTAATTGGATGTTCTACAACAGATAAAACGCCAGATGGTAATACACCACCTGCGGTAACAGAGGAAACACCAAAAGATGGTGAAGAAGTGGCTGGAGAAATCGCTAAGATTGGTTTAGGACAAACTACAACCATCGCTAAATCTAAAGATTTAGAAGGAGAAACGACACCAGTTGGACAAGTAGATACTGTAATCGTTGCAGCTGGATTCGACAAAGATGGAAAAGTAGTTAAAGTAACAATTGATACTGCACAAACAAAAATAAATTTTGATAAAGAGCTTCAACTTACAACAGATGTAACAGAAAAAGGAAAAACTAAAGTTGAGCTTGGTGAAGCATACGGTATGAAAAAAGCTTCTCAAATTGGAAAAGAATGGTTTGAGCAGGCAGCGGCTTTAGGTGAGTGGATGGTTGGAAAAACTGTAGCTGAAATTAAAGCGATGGAAATCAAAGACGGTAAAACAGCTGATGCAGAACTTACATCTTCTGTTACTATTAGCGTTGAAGGATATATCACTGCTCTTGAAGAAGCATACAACAATGCTGTAGAAGTTAAAGCTGGTGCTGTAGAATTAGGTTTAGGAACTGACATTTCAGCAGCTAAATCTAAAGGATATGCAAATGCAGATGGAAAAGAAACACTACCACTTGCACAAGTGGATACAATCATGACAGTTGTTGCTTTTGATAAAGACGGTAAAGTTGCAGGAACTATCATTGACAATGCTCAAACAAAAGTAAACTTTGATAAAGAAGGTAAAGTAACTTCAGATAAAGCAGCTGAAGTAAAAACAAAAGTTGAGCTTGGTGATGAATACGGTATGAAAAAAGCTTCTCAAATTGGTAAAGAGTGGTTTGAGCAAGCGGCAGCTTTAAGCGAGTGGACAGTTGGAAAAACTGTAGAAGAAATTAAGGCAATGGAACTTAAAGATGGTAAAGCAACAGATGCAGAACTTACATCTTCTGTTACAATTACAATTACAGATTATATTGAAACAATTGTAGAAGCAAAAGAAAACGCTAAGTAAATTGATTTTAAAACATAAAAAAGAAAGCTGTCCCAATTTGGGACAGCTTTCTTTTGATTTATTCTGATTTATTCCATCTGGAATTATCCATGCAGGTTTCGCTTCCATCTGTGATGATTTCTACAACGAAAGGTTTGTTTGAAAGGTTTTTAAATTGTTCTTCTAAGGTTGCCAGTTCATCTAAACTGGTGATCTGAACCGCATTAATTCCCATAGCTTTTGACATCTCTGCAATAGATACTCTTTCATAGGTACAAGCACCTTTTAGGCATCTTCCATATTGGGCATGACTACCGTGAGTTACCAATGCTAACATGGAGTTATTAATAACAAAATAAATAATTGGCATACAATGTTCTTTTGCTGTTAATATTTCCATACCATTCATGAAGAAAGAGCCATCGCCTACGATAACAGCATAGGTTTTGCTTGGGTCGGCCATGTATGAACCCAATGCTCCACCTACGGCAGTACCCATGCAAGCATAATTTAAGCTTGTTTGAAAGTCCATATGTTCTTTTAAGGATAAATATTTAAAACTAAAGTTCATATTTTCTCCCATATCTTGTATGAAACAAGTATTTTCAGGAACAAAGTCCGTTATCTTTCTCATAAAAAGCTGTAGCGATAAGCCTGTGTGATTTTGTATATAAGGTGCATTGGCTTCTTTTGGTATGGAGATTTTCTTTTCTCTTGCTTCAATCTCCGAATTTAAGCGATCCACAGCAGTTTTCAGATCACTGAACACAGGAATATCCGCAGGAAAAATTTTGTTCAGCTCATTTGCATCCCAATCGATATGGATTACAGTTTTATCTGCTACGAGAGCTTTATTATATACGATTGTAGACATCTGTCCTAAGGAAGTACCCAGTATCAAGATGCAATCCAATTTAGTATGATGGATATAATCGAAAGCACGGTCCGTTGTACACCATCCATAATTTCCTAGGTTCAGCTCAAAATCATCGCTGATGAGACCCTTTGCATTGGGTGTTGTGATAATAGGCCACTGTAATTTTTCACTGAGGGATTTAATCTCTTCCGATAATCCTCGAGCGCCTCGGCCCACCATGATAACCCCGCTATTAGATGAACGAACAGTGTTTACAGCTTTTTCTAAGCAATCCATATCATATTGTGGCATCAGTGCCTTGCGATCAATTTTCCCAGGTATTTCACCTTCAAAATCCATTACCTGAATATCTGCTGGGATTGAAATGTGAACGGGACCATAAGGTGGCGTTAAGGCAATTTCAATAGCGTTTTTGACTTCCTCTAAAATTGTTTTCTCATCAAAAAGAGTTTTGCTATATTTCGTAATCGGTTCAGTGATATCTGTTGTGATTAACTCTTGTAAGGAGTTTTTACCCATCACGGCACTACCAACGTAGCTGCTAAAAATTACAACGGGTAACTTATTTCTGTAGGCATCTGCTATACCATTAATTCCATTATTAACACCAACGCATCCTCCAATAAAGCAGACACCCAAATCTCTCTTTAAATCAGCATATCTTCCTGCAGAAAATGTAGCAGCGGCTTCATTTTTAACAATAACATATTCGATATCGTAATCATTTAATCCATCATTAAATGCAGATACTTGGGCGGTAGGAATACCGAATGAACAAGTAACTCCATTTCTATATAAAAATTCTAAAATTGCATCAGATATTCTCATGTAATTATCCCCCCGTATTAATTTTCAATGAGCATATGAATATTTTTATTAATGATATGCTCACATTGTTTAATCTGCTCCTCAGAAAGAACATAGTTCTTTTTAATAAAGGCCATATCAACGACAGCAACGACTGTATCCTTTTTAATGATTGGGAATAAGTAGATGCTTCGAATGTCTAAAACCTTAAATTCAGTCGGCTTTGTATCCAAATGATCGGTATTATGAATGGCGCATAAAGATTTTGTCTCTACAAGCTTCATTAAAAACTCAGCATCCTTTACGAAAGAACGATATTCTTTATGGAAGTCAATCCATTTTTGTAGTGGTAAAAACTCCGTATCATTTTTATAGATTGGAATCAGTTCACCATTTTCTATGGTAAGATAAGCAATTTCCTCCAGTTCTACCACAGAGCCAATTTCGTTAAACATATTTTTCAGTACTTCAATCACGTAATATTCCCCCCTGAAGTTGTAATATTGAGTACGATTCACCTCAATAAAATGATATAAAAAAGGCTTCTATAGAAACGCTATAAGGAAGCCTTTTTTGAAACTCATTTACGGGCAAAGTTCTTCTTTTGGAATACCTTATAAGTAGAACTTTCCGATTCGTTATAAAAATGACTTCTGTCTGTAAAAACAGAAGTCATAGTAGATATTAGAATCCTTGAGATTTAAGCCATGCGTCTGCTTCTTCTAGATTATCGAATGCCACAGGATCGGAGTTCGAAGTTTTACCTAATCGGTTCATCTGCATTTTTACAATAGCACTGGCAACGATAATAGCCCCTGGAACCATACCATTCTTTGTGCACCATTCTAAATGAGTATCCCCATCATTTAATGTAGTCGTTTTATAATTTCTTAGATCGGAACACTTTGTCCATTTTTTTCCCTTTATTAAAGGAAATACTTTATTAACGTAGTCGTTATGCATACTTTCCATGTTTAAAAAACCATTGAAAGTTTCATATACGATACCTCTTGCAGCATCTACCTTCAATTCATAACTTCCTTTTGAATCTTTGATAATCATTATTCATCCTCCTAATATTTTATGAATATTGAAATATCTAAGCTCTATTGGATAAAACTAGACATATCAATATATATATTATAAGAAAATTAAAAAAACATCAAGACATAATTCGTTAAATAATGCTATTTTTCAGCAAAATTATACATTTAGGAAGAACGAACTATATTCAGAATCCTCTTATTGTGAGAAATCAAAAAATTTGCTATGATGGATAAGGGTGATATTGATGAAAAAAGTAATTTCAATAATAATGATTTTTGTTTTGACGTTAGGGATACTGTCAGGGTGTAATCAAAAGGTAGAGAAGGAATACTCAAAATATACGGATACCTTTTTTGATACCTTTGATACATTGGTTCAGGTGGTTGGATATACAGAAACAGAGGAAGAATTTAAAGCTTATTTTGAACAAATAAAGTCTAGATTTGAACAACTTCATAAATTATATGATATTTATAACAACTATGAAGGTTTGAATAATGTAAAAACAATTAATGATAATGCAGGGATAAAACCAGTTGAAGTACAAAAGGAAATTATCGATTTAATTGTTTTTGCCAAAGAATGGTATAGCAAAACAAATGGTAAAACCAATATTGCCATGGGCTCCGTACTTAAAATCTGGCATGATTATAGACAGGAGGGGGAATCCGAGCCTGAACATGCAAAACTTCCACCGATGGAACAACTGTTGGAGGCAGCCCAATATACGAATATTGATGATGTTATTGTAGATACGAAAAAAAATACCGTATATCTTGCTGATAAAAAAATGGCATTGGATGTAGGGGCAGTAGCCAAAGGGTATGCAACGGAAGTTGTAGCAAAAGAAATGATGAAAAAAGGCTTCACCTCTGGTATTATTAGTGCCGGCGGCAATGTTCGGGTATTAGAAAAACCACTGGATGGCGTTAGAGAACGGTGGGGAATTGGGATACAAAATCCAGATCAATCCATACTTCCAAATGAGAGTAGTATTCTTGAAACTATTTTTATCAATAATGCTTCTGTAGTGACCAGTGGTGATTATCAAAGATACTATATGGTAGATGGCAAAACAATTCATCATCTGATCGATCCGGAGACGCTCATGCCCGGAGAATATTATCGTGCTGTTACCGTTGTAACAGTAAACTCTGGTGCTGCCGATGCACTATCAACGGCCGTGTTTTTAACACCCTACGCCGAAAGTAAAGCCTTAGTGGAAGGTATTGAGGGCGTAGAGGCTCTTTGGATTATGAAGGATGGGTCCATAGAGGCTACCGATGGAATGAAAGCAATCATGAAGAGTCATGGTGCAACTGGTTCTAAACATTAAAAATCCAATGAATAGAAAATCATATAAAAATGATCTAGAGGGAAATCTAGATCTATTTTTATATGACAAAAACAATAATTTCCCAATGGTCTAGAAATTTTAAATTCTTTATTTTGAAAATAAAGAATTGTGTAAAAACATTCTTTTAAATAAGCAATATACAAGATTTAGCTATATCAATGCTTATAATATAATTTTTTATAATACAGTTATAAATTCTAATATAAAAAATTACACTGTATTTTGTCTATTAACAGTTTCAAGTTCTGTTAAAGCAAGGCGTAGGAAGCGGGAGAATTATGAAGAAAAACGGTGCATAATATGATGGGTTGCTTTAAATACTAGATGTATCACTCATACGAACTGTAGCTAATATTGAAGGAAAACTTGCATATTAGTATAATGAATATAAATAAAATTATAAAAGTGAGGTATTTATTTTGGAAATGATGAAAAGAGCTAATTTTTGCTCGAAGAACTGTACGATTAAGTTTAGCAGGCTAGGTGCTATTGTTGTGGGAAATCTACTATGTTCCATAGCTTTAAATGGCTTCTTTATACCGAATAAATTGGTCAGTGGTGGCGTTGGTGGAATTTCCATTATGATTCACTATTTAACCCAAATTCCGACAGGCTTATTAGTATTTCTAATTAATATTCCAATATTTTTAATTGGGCTGAAAACCATTGACAAGGAATTTGCTGCATATAGTTTCGTTTCCATGCTATTCCTATCATTTTCAATAGAGCTTACCTCAGACATTGGAAAATATAACATGCTAGATGATATCATTCTGTCTGCAATATTTGGCGCTGTTTTTAACGGAGTAGGAATGGGCATCCTATTTAGAAATCGTGTGAGTCAAGGTGGTTTAGATATTATTGCTGCAATTTTTAAGAAAAAATTCAACATAAATGTAGGAACTGGCTTAATGATATTTAATACGTTCATTGTGGTCATATCCTCTACATTGTTTGGAATAAAACCTGCAATGTATACATTGATTGCAATGTATATCGGATATCAAATTGTTGATAAAGTTCAAGTAGGCATGGATCAGAAAAAAAATGTGATGATCGTATCAGACAAAGCGGAGATCATAGCAGATGTGATCATGAAAAATTTGAACAGAGGTGTAACCTTTTTGCAAGCGGAGGGTGCCTATTCAAAGTCCAATAAGAAGGTAATCTATTGCATCCTTACGACGACTCAAATTGCTAAGCTGAAGGAAATCATAGAGGAGCATGATCCTCATGCATTTATGACAATCCATAGTATTCAAGAAGTAAGAGGAACTGGCTTTAGAAATGTAGGCTTATAATCGACATAATAATTCATAAAAGAGTAGCTTAAGCTACTCTTTTTATATAAAAAGTGGTAAAATAGGATTTAGAAAAATTTTGTTTGATTTGTTTCTTTATCTTTGTATTAAATAGTACTTATTGATCAGATAATATAGAAACATAATTCAGAGAGGAGGAATTGTAGTGAGCAAAGCTCCAAAAGATACAAAAGTAGTGATTGGAATGTCCGGCGGTGTCGACTCATCCGTAGCAGCTTTATTATTGAAGCAGCAAGGATACGATGTGGTGGGTATTTTTATGAAGAATTGGGATGAAAGTGATGAACTTGGATATTGTACCTCCGCAGAGGATTATGAGGATGTGAGAAGAGTATGCGATCAAATTGGGATTCCCTATTATTCCGTAAACTTTGAAAAGGAATATTGGGATAGAGTATTTACGTACTTTTTAAATGAATATAAGGCTGGGCGTACGCCAAATCCAGATGTTATGTGCAATAAAGAGATCAAGTTCAAAGCTTTTTTAGACCACGCCATTAAATTGGGCGCAGATTACTTGGCAACCGGTCATTATGCACAAGTAGATTACTCAGACGGAGAATATCGACTGCTGAGAGGTGTAGACACTAATAAAGATCAGACCTATTTTTTAAATCAATTAAATCAATATCAGCTATCAAAGGCAATGTTTCCTGTTGGTCATCTGCAGAAGAAGGATCTTAGACAAATTGCATTAGATGCAGGACTTGCAACTGCTAGTAAAAAGGATAGTACAGGAATTTGCTTTATTGGAGAGCGAAATTTCAAAGAGTTCTTAAGCAATTACCTGCCTGCAAAACCGGGCAAAATAATCTCTTTGGATGGGGAAGTTAAAGGAAAGCATGATGGGTTGATGTACTATACTTTAGGCCAGAGAAAGGGATTAGGTATTGGCGGTGCTGGTACAGGGGAACCTTGGTTCGTCGTGGATAAGGATCTTGAGAAAAATATTTTATATGTGACACAAGGAGAAACGCATCCAAGCCTATATTCCCGTGGACTGATTGGTGCAGATTTACAATGGGTTAGCGAAAATCCCAAACCATCTGTTATAAAGTGCACTGCTAAATTTAGATATCGCCAGCCGGACCAAGGTGTCACTGTTTATGTGGAAGAAGGAAACACCTGTAGGGTGATGTTTGATGAGCCTCAGAAGGCTATTACACCAGGTCAAGCTGTTGTATTTTACGACGGTGTCGTATGTTTAGGTGGCGCTACCATAGACCAGATATTAAAGTAGATTGCTTATATAATGGATCGGAAAGAAGTCTTCCTTTAAACTTTAAAGGGAGATTTTTTAAAAAATATATATCACTATATTGTAATAATATGATATAATGATATCAAACGTCAAATCATTCTAGGAGGAGAAAACATGAATACGGATATCCAAAGAAAGTCATTAAGAAAAAAGGCGCAAGTTAATCGAAATTTCTGTGTTGCTTGCGGAGCCTGTGCTAAGGTATGCCCTAAAAATGCCATTAAAATAATACAGGGAGTATTTGCAGAGGTTGATAAGAATCAGTGTGTAGGATGCTCAAAATGTGCCAATATATGTCCAGCATCTACCATAGAAATAATAACGGTAGAGGAGGTACAATAATATGTCTAAAAATAAGAAGCATTGGTATGAATATTTATATATAGCATCTGTTGTGTATTTAATTTTAGGAATGTTTAATATATTATTTGCTTGGTTAGGGCTCTTATGCTTTATGATACCTCTCGTTATTTCCTTTACTGGTGGGGGAAAGATCTATTGCAATCGATATTGTGGGAGAGGACAATTATTTGAACTACTGGGTACAAAATACAAATTATCTAGAAATAAATCCATGCCTTCAGCTTTAAAAACGAAGGTATTTCGATATGGGTTCTTAACATTTTTCATGAGTATGTTTGGGATGATGCTGTGGAACACTTATTTAGTGTTTGCTGGTGCTTCAAATTTAAAAGAAGTGATCACTTTGCTTTGGACATTTAAGCTGCCTTGGAACTGGGTTAATACCAGCTTTGTATCTCCTTGGATCGCACAATTTGCCTTTGGGTTTTATAGCATGATGTTAACCTCTACAATACTAGGAATCATAACCATGCTTTTGTATAAGCCACGATCATGGTGTGTATATTGCCCTATGGGAACAATGACTCAAGGAATATCCTCATTGAAATATAAAACCAATAAAGAAACGATATAATAAAGCCCTCTCCTACTACATGGAACATATTAGGAGAGGGTTTCATTATTGAACGTGAGGAAATTCCTCAATAAGAACAATCTTTTAATAAAGAAAGGCTGAATACAGTATGTCAACTTTGAAGTTTTATGTTATAATAAACCCTATCAATTCAAATAGAGGATGAGGATCATGGCAAGATATACGGAAGAATTTGTAATACCTTATTATGATTGCAGCGGAGATCGTTTTGTAAGACCAGAATCCCTGTTGGAATATATGGGCGAGGCTTCTCTTCTACATGGGGATACCTTAGGGGTTGGCGGCGCTGATTTATTTAAAATGGGTTTTGCATGGATGCTGAATCGATGGAAAGTAAGGTTCATTGAGTATCCAAAATCACGTACGACAATTACAGTGGAAACCTGGAGTTCTGGTGTTGATCGATTTTATGCGACCAGAGAGTTTAACATATATGACAGTGATAGAAAATTATTGGTACAAGCATCTACTCAATGGGTGTTTTGCCATATTCTTAAACGGAAACCTGCAAGGGTACCCGATATAATCAGTGCAGTCTACGATTCAGAAGATGAACATAATTTTTACCATTTTCATGATTTTAAAGATGAAGTACAGGCAGATGAAGCAATAGAATTCCGTGTTAGAAAATCTGATATTGACTTTAATCATCATGTGAATAATGTAAAGTACTTAAATTGGATGCTGGAGGTTTTACCAAAACAGTTCGAAGATCAATATTTGTATGAACTAGATATTCAGTACAAAAAAGAAATCAAACAGGGCAGTTTAATAAAATCAGAAGTTTCTATGGATATAGAAGGAGAAGAAACCGTTTGTTATCATAAGATAACGAGCAATAGTGTTTTGCATGCCTTTGGAAGAAGTGTGTGGAAAAACAGAAAGTAGCAGTGAAGCATCTATAAAAAAATCGCACGGGAATTTTCCAATGCGATTTTTTTATTCAGTACACGTCTAAGAAAGCTTTATTTTATTTCGCCTGTGGAGCAATCTATCTTTGCCACACCAGAGTCATCGATTTTTACAATACAGTCATTAAAATTATTATTCAAGAACACACTACCATAAGTTTTAAATCCACCATCTAGGTTTTTAACTTTAAATCCATTTTGCACTAGAATTCTGGCTGCATTATATCCTCGAATACCAACCTGACAATAAATATGAATTACTTTGTCCTTTGGCAATTCATTGAAGCGGCTTCTGAGTTCACCGAGAGGGATGTGGATAGAGCCCTGAATAGCGCCTAAATGATACTCTATTGTTTCTCGAACATCCAGTAATATACCGCCATTTTTGACAATATCATCAATTTCATGCCATTGTACAGTATCAATGAGGCCATCCATCATGTTTGCTGCAACGAACCCCAACATATTTACAGGATCTTTAGCAGATGAAAAAGGAGGTGCATAGGCCAGTTCTAATTCTTTTAAATCCACAGCGGACATTTTAGCAGCAATGGCCGTAGCAATTACATCGATTCTCTTTTCGGTTCCATCGTAGCCAACGGCTTGTGCACCAAAAATTTTTCCTGTACTTGGATCAAACAACATCTTCATAGAGATTGGCAAAGCACCAGGATAATATCCAGCATGGGAGCCGGGATGAATATGGATTGCTTCATAGCTCACTTCATTGGATTTTAAAAGCTTTTCATTGTTACCGGTAGAGGCTACAGTCATATCAAATACTTTAACAACGGATGTTCCCATGGTACCGACGTACTTTTCAAATTTTCCACAAATGTTGTTTGCCACAATTCTCCCTTGCTTGTTAGCGGGTCCAGCTAAAGGAATCATAGCAGGTTTTCCGCTAATAAAATCAGTCACTTCAATGGCATCACCGATGGCATAGATGCTCTCGTTGGAAGTCTGAAGATATTCATTTACCTGAATCGCACCTCTTTCATTCAGCTTCAGTCCAGCATCTTTTGCAATCTGAGTTTCTGGTCGAACGCCAATTGCGAAAACAATTAAGTCTGTTTCTATTTCTTTTCCACTTTGCAGAACAATTCGATTACCCCGATTCTCAAAAGATTTTACGCCGTCGCCTAAGATTAAATCCACTCCCTTGGACTGGATATGATTGTGTAGGATTGCGGCCATTTCATAGTCGATGGGACCTAGAATCTGATCAGATGCTTCCACGATGGTTACCTTTAAACCTCTGTGATGTAGATTTTCTGCCATTTCAATACCAATGAATCCACCACCAATTACAACAGCAGATTTTGGAGCGCTATGGTCTACAAAGGATTTAATTGCATCTGTATCGGGTATATTGCGTAATGTAAATAAATTCTCCGCTTCACTGATGCCAGGAATCGGCGGCTTAACTGGATGAGCTCCTGGTGAAAGCAGAAGAATATCGTAGGATTCATCATAAGATTCGTCAGTTTTCAGATTTTTTACGGTGACCTTCTTTTTTGATGGATCTATTTTTATAACCTCGCTGAAAACTCGAATGTCCATATGAAACTTTTGAGACATCCCTTCTACGGTTTGAACCAGTAAAGCATCCCTTTCTTCGATAATATTTCCGATATAGTATGGCAGCCCACAGTTTGCGAAAGAAATATATTCTCCTTTTTCAAATAAAACAATTTCTGCGTTTTCATCCATTCTTCTCAGTCGAGCGGCAGCAGAAGCACCACCAGCAACGCCACCAACGATAACAATTTTTTTACTCATTAGAGATCCCTCCTTATATTAATTAAAGAATATAGATTCATTTATTCTAGAAAAAATGAAAAGACGATTTGTTTATTGCGCCGAAGAATCAATGAATCTAAAACTTAATTGTTATAACGTTATATTCGAATAAAACGATTTAACCATTAAACTAGAATAATAAAAATCCTTATTCTAGATAAAATCAAGTCCTAGTTGGATTAAGATATGAAAATGAAATTAAAGAAAATAGAAATTTATTGAGGAAATAGTGCTGAGATAATAGGCTCTACTTTTGGGTGAATGACTTTGTAGACGATTTCCAATCCATTTCTTTCTCCTTCGATAATTCCAGAGCTTTTTAATTTAGATAAATGCTGTGAAATCGTAGATTGAGGCATATTTAAACAGTTTTGTATATTTGAAACATTACATCCGCCGCAGGCGAGAAGTCCTTTTACGATACATAGTCTGACGGGGTGAGCAAGGGCTTTTAATATTTCTGCATTTTCATCAAATATTTTATCGTTTAAAAAAATATCCATTCAAATCCTCCTTGTTGATTAATTTTCCTTTTGTAGGCCAATCCATAATATCATTGGAGTAAAAATTTTGAATATGCGCTAAAGAAAATATCTTAATATTATAATAATACGATATTAAAGAATGGGTGTCAAGTAATGGCATAAAAAAGAAAGGGAAAATTCCCTTTCTTTGAACCAACCTTATATCGTGCTCAATAGGCGCTTCATTTCATTTACGTTATTTTCAAGACTTTCATCTACCTTATAAGCCCTGTCCACATGACTAATAAGTTTCTCGTGCATATTTGCTAATATGTAATCTGAAACCTCTGTCTGATTTAAAATATCCCCAATGTATTTCTTTTGATTGGTGATCGTCGTGGTTACTGCCTGTACCTCATGCTCTACTGACTTAAAACCTTGAGCCATTTCCTGTATTTTATCGTTCACCACATTACCCATATGAATCCCTTCGATGATTGCCTTCGTACTTTTTGAATTATTTTCAATAGCGATTTTGATTTCATTTTGTATGTTTGTGATTAACGCTTGAATTGTAGCGGTGCTAGAATTGGTCATTTCTGATAATTTTCGAACCTCATTGGCAACTACAGCGAAGCCTTTCCCATGCTCTCCAGCTCTTGCAGCCTCAATTGCGGCGTTTAAAGCTAGTAAATTTGTCTGTTTCGCTATGTCTGTAATCGCTTTTATGATATTTGTTATTTCATCAGATCGTTCATTTAAATGCATCATAGAATTTGAGGAATGTTTCGATTGCATTTGAAGATCATTCATAACAGTGGATAGGCTATTGGCTGCTTCTAATCCCTCTAATGATTTTGCTACAGAATCCTTAGAAATTGTATTGAGATTTTGGCTTCGTTCTGATAAATAAACTGCCAAATCATTGGAATCGTTTGAAAGCTGCTTTACTTTTTCCATGGTGCTTTTCATTTCATCTGCAAGTGCAGCCAATTCATCGTGTTGTTCATTCACTAAGCCATGCTTATGAATAATGGATCCCATTTTCTCGTAAATGCTTTTAATGTGGTTTTTCAGTTGATCTGCTTCAACTGTAGATTCATGGGCCGCAAGAGATGCAGCACTTATTTCTTGCTGAGCTTGTTTTTTTGAATGCCGTTTTTCGAATATCATAAGATCCTCCTCTATATAGGTTAATCAGCGTTTTTAAAGAAACTCAGCATCATTTACTTATTCTTTAAAAACTGTATGAAATGAGCATAGTTTGTACTAGGATATCCCCTCAAATAATATAATATCATAGATTTTGTCAATCGAATAATATATTATGGAAATTTCGACCACAATATAGTAAGATGGAAGGTGTAAAATATATGAAAAATTATGATGGCATGAAGGGAGAATGTACATATGCAAAATCCAATCGTTACGATTACAATGGAGAATGGAAAGCAAATGAAAGTGGAGCTTTATCCAGAAATAGCTCCAAATACAGTAAATAACTTTATATCTTTAATAAATAAGGGATATTATAACGGTGTTATTTTTCACAGGGTAATCCCAGGATTTATGATCCAAGGTGGAGACCCAGATGGTACTGGAACTGGTGGACCGGGATACAGTATCAAAGGAGAATTTACTGGAAATGGATTTAAAAATGACCTAAAACACACAAAAGGTGTTTTATCCATGGCTAGAACAGCGGTACCAAATTCAGCCGGTTCACAGTTCTTTATTATGGTTGAAAATTCTCCACATTTAGATGGACAATATGCTTCTTTTGGTAAGGTAATAGAAGGCATTGAAGTAGCGGACGAAATTGTAGCAGTAGAGCGCAACTACATGGATAAGCCATTTGAGCCTCAAAGAATGAAAGAAGTAACCGTTGAAACTTTTGGTGTAGAATATCCAGAACCAGAAAAGATATAATTCAATTGAAGGTCCCTAAGGTTTAGAATACAACTTTAGGGACTTTTTTATAAGAAATAGAGGTCTTCTACGATATAGAATTACCTTATTTAAAAAACGATGACAATCCGTACCATTGCTTCGTGCCGGATGCAAAATAGCTTTATAAAATTTTCAAAGCAGAATGTGAAAGATAGGGCATTCTATATCGTATCAAAGATATCATCAAGGCATATAAAAAAGAGAATAAAATAGATAGACAGATGAGTTTATTTGACTGAAAAAATATTGAATAGAGATAAGAGCAATTGCTTCAAATCTTTCAACAGTCAGCAACTTTAATTACCAGCAGGTTAAAGCGTAAACTAAGAAGTGCTAACACAGAAAAAAGCTATCCTTATGAGATAGCTTTTGGGAGTTGATGATACAGAGCTTTCGGTTAGAAAATTTTTTTACACTGCATATATTCTTCAACAATTCTTAATGCTTCGCCAAATCTTTGATAATGAACGACTTCTCTTTCCCACAGGAACCTTAAAGCATCCTTCATGCCAGGGTCATCTGTTAATTTTAATAGATGCTCATAGGTGGAACGGGCTTTCTGCTCTGCGGCCATATCTTCATGTAAATCGGTGATCGGGTCTGCATGTGCTTGGATGTAGGATGCTGTCCACGGAATACCGTTGGCATCTGCTGGGAATAGAGCACCATTTCGGATGGCATAGTTGGCGCCAAGCCCTGCAGCCTCTAATTCTGCTACAGTAGCATCTTTTGTTAATTGATAGATCATGGTACAAATCATCTCAACGTGAGCAAGCTCTTCAGTACCGATATCAGTTAATAGACCCTTTGCTTCATTGGTAGGGATGGTGTATCGTTGATTTAAATATCTTATGGCTGCGGAAAGCTCTCCATCAGGCCCTCCATACTGGGTCATCAGATATTTAGCCATTCTTAAGTCTTTGCTATAAATTTTAACGGGATATTCTAATTTCTTTTCATAAATCCACATAGAGTAATTTCTCCTTCCATCCTAGAATTTTTCTTCCCATGGCCATGGGCTATCCAACCATCTCCACGAATCACAATTAGGAGAGAAGCCAAAGTTTAAAAGAGGACCGTAAAGCATCTCGTATTGTTGCTTTAACATTGCCAACTGATTTGCATAAGCATTATATTCCATTAGCGCTCTTTGATCGTATCGATGGGTATCTAAATATAGTTGCCATTCTATGGCGGTAAATTCTACTTCTTGGATCTGTCTCATTAGGGTTTGACGATCGTTCATTAGGACTCCTCCTTCCAGTAATTAGCGCTTGGATTATACAGATTCGTTAGCTCAGGAAATATGGTACCCTGCATTAGAGCCTCATCCATAGGAAACGTGTTTGAAGAGGATTGATATGGCACATAAGCATGGGCATATAAAGGGTTCACTGGCATAAATGGCACAGGGTATATCTGACATTGGCCACAGTCTCCATAAGCATAAGGATATGGGTATGAATATTGATAACATCCGTCATAACACAATTTGAACTACCTCCTTAAATTTTACTTCAAAAGTATGATTCTTTTGTCATAATATACTATTCCGATAGCTTAAATAGTGTGAGTTGGTTATTGTTTTAATTTCTGACGATTAAAACAATTTCTCCTTATTTTTTCTTTTTTTAAAATTGTAAATGAATATAGGGAAAATAATTTGATATCACTGTTAGAGAATTGTTTAAATTGGAGAACAGTATGAAGTAAAGACGACACCTTTTAAGTATAAAAAAATTGACTTCTATATAATAAATTAAAAAGAACGCTCTAATAAACTAGTAACTTATTTAGCGCGTTTCAGAGTAAATATTATAAAGCAACTACAGCTTTTCGATTACATAAATAATGTTCATACCACAGTCTAAGGTCCCAGGTAATTTAGTAAATTCAACTTCTTTTTTGATAAGGAGTTCCCAAAATTCCTGATCCTGTTTTGCGCTACATAAGGTTTCCTCTTGTGAATGCATAAATAATCCAGCAGAACTTTTTTCTAGAATCTTTACCTGTTTTCCTTCAAACAAAGCATCCAATTCTTTACTTGTCATCATGTGGGCGTAATGCTTATTCTCCACTGGGTAATGCTCCTCATCTTGTATTCCAGTAGTAAATAGCCATTCTGTTGCATCAATTCCCAACATTCCTTTTTCATATAGAACCCCATTCAGATAATACATGAGTGCACCTATCAGTGACATTGACCCAAGAATCAATTTACCACCAGATTTAAGGATTCTTAGCATTTCGTTGATGGCATTTTCTTCTTTATCAAATAAGTAATTAATAGACCCTCCAATACATACAGCAATATCATAAGTATGGTCTTCGATGTCCTCTAAATTGCTTATGTCTAAAATCATAAAGTTTTTTACTTTATGAATTAATCCTAGTTCCTCCATTTTTCTTTTATTAATTTCAATTTGAATCGGAGATAAATCAGAAGTAACGAGAGACTTGCACATGGTTACAATATCCTTTGTGAATCTTCCTGCACCTGCTCCTAATTCAATAACAACATCTGAATTGGAGATATATCGCTTTAGTATATCGAGATGCACATGATATAATAGTTCTCCTAATCGATCCTTTTCTAGTCGTTCCCATTCATTATTTCCATATTGATCATAGTGAGCTCTTGGAATTTCTGGGTTATACTTCATATTCATCACTCCTAAATTATTAATACTTGCAGTACTTACGTGAAAAATATCGCTAATATCACCATCAATCATCCGCACCACCCCCTAAAGTTCACTTTTGATTTTATGGTACAAAAAAAGCTCTCCTCCTTATAACAGGACGAAAGCCTAAATTTCGTTATACCACCTGATACTACATACCAACATATGTGCTCTTATTAACGGTAGAAAACCGCCAGTACCTACTCAAAATTCGGTCTGAAACTCCAGAGGGATATTCAACATGATCTAGTAAATACTAGGCTTCCACCATTCCCAGCTCGCTGTGATTTTTCAAAAATATTTACTGTCTCTATCATCGTCTATTCTTTATTAAATTGGTAATAGTATACAGTAATTTCTGAAAATTGTAAATAGCACAGCATTAGTTTTATGAAATATTATCCCGTATATAGGAACTAAAGAGTGTGTCCATGTTGAAATAATTTGCACAATGATTAAGTAATCGATAGAATCCATATTTTGTATCAGTGCTCTATAAATTTTTAATGTGAGAAGGAAGTATTGAAAAAAGAAAGAATAATAGGATTATAGACTATTTTACAAAAATAATAAGTAAAATAGTTTTTTGTATACATATTGAAAAAATATATGAATAGTAGGGGGGATAGAAGATGAAATATGAATTACTGAGTAATCTTGAAATTGAAGAATGTAAAACAAGGATGAATAACTCCATTGATTCCAGACTATTTTCTATACTACTCAGCTCATCGGAATGGATTGGAAGAGTAAAAGAGGAAACATTTTGGTTGCAAAAAAGAAATAGGGAATTTCGAAATTCCTTTTCTAAAATTTTTTATGGTAGTTTTCATAAAAATAGGAATGGAACTGTAATTAGGGGAAGCTTTAAAATCCACCGATGTATTAAGATATTCATTGCAGCTTGGATTTCTGGAATCAGTGCAATAACTTTGTCCATAATAGCAGCCTTATTCGATATAAATCAAGTAAATCGAAAGGTTCTTGAAAAGAATTTAATTTGTGGGTTATTCACTGCTATTATTATGCTATTTTTTGGAGTTTTTATTATCAAAGTTGGATCGAGATTAAGCAAAATAGAAGAGAAAAACACTATTAACTTTTTAGAAAAAATTTTAAATGCAAAGCAAATAGATTCTCAATAAAATTGCACGAATTTGTGTTTGTATATGGTAAATTCAATAATATGTATTTAATAAAATAAAAATTATTTTTAATCTATAAATAAAGGCAATTATGCTAAATTAGGAGGAATATGAATTGTATATAGACCATTTATGTAATCATCCAGAACATCTTGAAACCGTTGCTACCTGGATTTATGATGAATTTGTTATAAAAGCTAAAGGAAATTTGAACTTTGAAGAAGTTGTTGAATATTTAAACAAAACAAATAAAGAAAGTTTTCCAATGACATTTGCTGCAATGATTAATAATGAATGTGTAGGGACTGTCTCTATTTTTGCAAATGATTTAAAAACTCAGGACATATTGACTCCATGGTTGGCTTCCTTGTATGTAGGCCCCGAACATAGAGGGAAAGGCATAGGAGAAGTGCTTATTGAGCATGTGCAACATGTAGTGAAGGAACTTGGTTATGAGGCTTTATATTTACGAACAGAGCATACCTCTAAATATTATAGAGGTTTAGGCTGGGAATTTGTATATAAAACAGAAGATGAAAAAGGTCAAGAAACGGAGGTTTTTAAATATAATATAATTTAGAACAATTCTATTTAAATAATCAAAAAGCTAAAGGTATCTTTTTTAGATACCTTTAGCTTTTTTTGTTGGATTAAATCGTGCTTAAAATACTCTTCAGAACTTAGATTGAGAAGTTCATTTAATTTAAATTCAAAAATATTTTCTGTGGAACAATATCAGGAATAATTAAAGCCCTATATTCATATGATTCGTATAGAGATATTACTTGATTGGAGTGATACTGTATTCAATTTTATACTCATTAAAATCATAGAGTTCAATTTCAACTCTAGGATTGTCTTTGTCAACAAAGTCAAATAATAGTACAGGCCTAAGGAGTTTATCGTTGGTTATGATACCACTTTTTTCAATACCATCACAGATACTTTTCGGATAGTTATGCAAGTCTCCCATTCTTTTATCTGGAAAGTAAAGCTTTAAAACGGTAATTAACTGAATATCAAGCTGTGGACCCATGTATTGCTGATTGATATAGCCTGCAATCATATTTTCATAAGCGACATATTTACTATGCTTGCCAGCTCTGGGCATCCAAGCCTGACCGTTGATATTTGTAAGCTTAAAGTTGGATTTGCTCAAGGGACGTCCTGGTATCGTAAATTTTATCATAGTGCACCTCCATTTCTATTGTAGCACAAATTAAGATGCACTTCAGATATCTGGCATAGATTTTTTATAACCAAGAGGAAAGTTTTTCTTACCATATATTCAAAAGAAAGAACTTTACCGTAAATAAGTTTCGAAAAAAGTTCCAATATGGTGATTTTATGGAATCTTTTTTTATAAAGTGCCAATAATTTAGAGGATGGAAAAATTTTATAAAAATATAATTGGGATGTGTTATAATGAAGGAAAAAATTCATGTGATTATAGAATGGTTGGAAGCAGTGCTGATTGCTGTTGTGATTGCTGTGGTAATCGAAAATTTGCTCTTTAGCTTTGCTGTAGTCAATGGACAATCTATGGCGCCTACTTTAGATAGCGAAGACAGGCTCCTAATTGGTAAAGCACCATTTATATACCATCGGTTAAATATTGGAGATTTGGTGATATTCAATCCACCGGATCAATCAAATCAGGATGAAATTTTCATCAAAAGAGTCATAGCAAAAGAAAGCGATCATTTTTATATAGAAGATGGAATCCTATACATCAATGGGGAAAGAAAAGTGGAGAACTATATCTTTGAAGAAGAGTATTTAAAACGAAATTATCAGCTTCTAGAAGGGGTTGTACCGCCAGATGCTGTTTTTGTCATGGGAGACAATCGCAATGACAGCAACGATAGCAGAACCTTCGGTTTTGTTCCGAAGGATAAAATCAAAGGAAAGGTGCTATTTAAGGTTTGGCCATTGGATGAAGTAAAGGCCTTTATTTCATCCAAGTAAGGGAGGAAATAAGGTGAATTTAAAGGAAAAGATCGTACAATACTCAAAATCAATAGGAATCGATTTAATTGGATTTACAGATGCAGGTCCGTTTGATGATTTGAGGCAAATCCTTTTAGATCGTAAAATCAATGGAAAATTATCTGGTTTTGAGGAAGAGGATATCCAACTAAGAGTTGATCCGAGAAAAACCTTGGACACTGCAAAATCTATTATCGTGATTGCTATGTCCTATTATGTAGGAGCAGATCAACTACCATGCAGTGAAAAGCCTAAGTTTTATGGGGAACTAGCCCGAACAGCTTGGGGAAAAGATTATCATTTGGTTTTAAAGGAAAAGCTAAATCAATTGGCTGATTTTATAAAAAATGAAGAGGAAGACTTTCAATATAAAGCTTTTGTAGATACAGGCCCCTTAGTGGATCGATATGTAGCCAATCGTAGCGGCATTGGTTTTTATGGGTATAATTCTGCAATCATCAACAAAACGTATGGATCTTGGATATTTATTGGATATATGATCAATAATATGGCTTTTGAAGAGGACAAGTCCTTAGAAAATGTTCATTGTTATGGCTGTAATCTATGTATTGAACAGTGCCCCACATCTGCTATCGAAGGTCCCTACCAATTCGATGCAAACAAATGCTTATCCAACATTCTTCAGCAAAAAAGAGACATTGCTGAAGATGTGCGCCTGCTCATCGGTAAGAAAATTTATGGATGTGACATTTGCCAAAATGTTTGCCCTCATAACAAAGGGATCAAAGAAATGACGACGAAAGAATTTATGCCAAAGAACCCTTCTCATTGTGTAGACTTAATAGAGCTACTTCATATTTCCAATAAAGAATATAACGAGATCTTTAAGGGAAACGCTTCCGGCTGGCGAGGGAAAAAAACTTTGCAAAGAAATGCAATTATTGCCTTGGGGAATTATAAGGATGAAAATCCATGGCCTCATTTAATTCCCATGCTGAAGGATGAAAGACCGGATATTAGAAAAATAACCATAGAAACATTATATAGCATCCATCCCCAAAAAACTGTACAGCTGATTTCTTCAATGAAGGGGAATGAAAAAGATCAGGAAGTTCTTATGACGATTCACAAGTATTTGGATAATTATAAAAATAAATAGTGTAGGAAAGCACCTCTCCCGAATAGGATGATATAGAAGTGATTCACTAAAGGAGGGAGAATAGTGCATAAAGATTATAGATTACCCTATATAAAATTAAAAAAACAGTGCGACATCAGTAAGTTCGACTTTGAAACCACGGAAGAAATACCTTGCTTAATCGGTATCATGGGTCAGGAAAGAGCAGAAGAAGCAATGAACTTTGGTCTTGGAGTAGAGCATCCAAGCTATAATATCTATATTAGCGGTGGAAATGGTACTGGAAGAACCAGCTATGCAAAGAAGGTTGTAGAGTCTTGGGCGAAAAATAGGGCCATACCCGATGATTGGTGTTATGTATATAGCTTCCAGTCTAGGGGTGAGGTAGAGGCATTGAATCTGCCAGCAGGTATGGGAAAAATTTTTAAAAAAGATATGGAAGATTTAGTTGATGAACTATTAATCCAAGTTCCTAGGGTTTTTCACAGTATGGATTATGAACGACAGAGAAATGAGATTATAAAGGAATACCAAGAGAAAAAGAATAAGCTTATTCAAGATTTATCCGATTATGCCAAGGAGAAAAAATTCATCTTTAAAAATACAAATAATGGCTTTGTATTCATTCCGATATATGAAGATGAGGAACTATCGGAGGAACAGGTTGCAGAACTGGATAAGGAAATTAAGGATGCGATCGAAATGCAGCTCAATGAGCTACATGAGGCCACTTTGGAGTTATTAAGTAATGCAAAAAAGCTGGAGAGGGCAGCAAAAAAGAAATTATTGCAATTAGAGCTTAGAGTCGGTTTATATATTGTAAAACCATTGATGAACGACCTATTTAATAAATATAAAGAGTGTGAAAATATATGTGATTACCTGAAAAAAGTTGAAAGTGATATTATTGAAAATATATTTTACTTTTATTCTGAAGATGTAGAAGAAGAGGAGGATATGGTCAATATTCGCTCTTTGGAAAATGAAGATGCTCTGAAGAAATATAAAGTGAATTTAATGATAGATAATAGCAATACCAAAGGGGCACCAGCGATCATGGAATTTAACCCGACGTTAAATAATCTAGTCGGCAGAATTGAATATGAAAACATTAATGGCAATCTTAGAACGGATTTTCTGCTGGTGAAACCAGGTGCCATCCATACTGCCAATGGTGGGTACTTAATCATTCATGCAAAGCAGCTTCTAAGCAACCCATACGCTTGGGAAGCTTTAAAGAGAACACTACAAACTGGAGAGGTTGCCGTTGAAAGTATCAATAGTCATTTGGGAATCGGCGAAGTCTCTTCAATGAAATTGGAGCCGATCCCGATCAAAATCAAGGTGATTTTAATCGGAAGCAGCTATTTATATTACCTGCTCCACGAATATGACGAAGAATTTGCAAAGTATTTTAAGATATTGGTGGATTTTAACGAGGATATGGAACGAAATGAAGAAAATGAAAGAAAGATTATCAGTTTTATCAGTTGCTATACGAAACAGGAGAATTTTCTACACTTTGATAAATCTGCGGTAGCTGAGTTGATGGAATATAGCTCAAGATTAATCGGTAATCAAAATCGTTTATCGGCAAGGTTTAATAAAATTATTGAGATTATCATTGAAGCAAACCAGTGGGCAAAGTTAGAGAAGTCGCCAATCATATCAGGAGATCATGTGCAATACGCAATTCGTAAAAAAATGAATCGACTGAACCGATACGAGGAAAAAATTCTAAAATCCTTTGCAGAAGGCAAAATATTGATGGATGTTAGTGGACGTAAGGTGGGTGTAATCAATGGCCTATCTGTAATTACCATCGGAGAATACCTCTTTGGTAATCCAAGTGTTATTACGACGGCTGTCAGTAAAGGCAAGGGAAATATTATCAACATTGAGAGAGAGGCAAACTTGAGCGGTGATATTTATGATAAAGGCGTGTTGATTCTAACGGGATTTTTATTAGAAAAATTTGCCCAAGACCAAGACTTAAACCTAAGGGCACAAATCTGTTTTGAACAATCCTACGGTGGCGTAGATGGTGATAGTGCCTCCAGTGCAGAACTTTATTGCTTGCTGTCAAGTATGGGGAAAATCCCAATTAAACAAAATATTGCCGTAACTGGTTCTGTAAACCAAAAAGGGTTCATTCAGCCTGTCGGTGGCGTTACAGAAAAGATAGAAGGATTCTTTAATATCTGTACGAGAAAAGGATTAACTGGAGATCAAGGGGTCATCATTCCATACCAGAATATAGAAGATTTAATGTTAAGAGACGAAGTAATCGAGGCTGTTAAGAATAATCAATTCCATATCTATGCCGTTGGGCATATCGATGAAGGGATCCAAATATTGACGGATCAGAAAGCAGAAGAAGTATATAAAATCATAGAAGAAAGATTAAAATTGCTAGAAGATGTGAATAATAAGTAGTATATGGGATATCAGTAGGAAGGAGAAAGTTCTTCCTACTTTTTATGACCGAACCCAATTTATGGACCAAAGGAAGCGATAAATTGACGGTAGGTCAAACGCAACGAATGCCAATTTTATCGACCAAAGGGAGAATAAAATTGTACAATGAGACTGCGAAGCTTCATTGACCTGTACTTCCCAATGAAATTTACAACTTTGTAATTTTTAAAATAGGAAGCAGGAGTTTATACAGATATGGTGTATAATATATTGTGACTACATAATTTATATCATTGGATTTGATAGCTTTAGAATATTGAATTTTACTAAAGGAGGTTCATTTATGTCAAATGTTCATGAATTAAACTTTTTAAAGGAAAAGATACAAGAGTTAAAAGACCAAGGTGTTTACCGTCAGCTTCCGGTGCTCGAGGGACCTAACGAAGCAGAATCCATTTTAAATGGTAAAAAAGTAATCAATCTATCTTCTAATAACTATTTAGGATTTGCAAACCACCCTAGATTAAAAAAGGCTGCTATTGAAGCTGTGGAAAAATATGGTGTAGGCTCTGGTGCTGTTAGAACCATTGTTGGAAACATGGACATCCACGAAATCTTAGATAAAAAACTTGCAGAATTTAAAAGAGAAGAAGCCGTTATGAGCTTCCAATCTGGATTCAACTGTAATGCAGGAACCATTCAAGCGATTACAGAAAAAGGAGACTTAATCATATCGGATGAATTAAATCATGCCAGTATTATTGATGGCGCTAGATTGAGCAGAGCAGATAAAACAATATTTAAACATGCAGATATGAACAACTTAGAAGAGGTTTTAAAAGCCAATAGAGACAAATATAGAAATATGCTGATTATTACAGATGGTGTATTCAGTATGGATGGAGATATTGCTCCGCTTCCAGATATTGTTGGACTTGCTGAAAAATATAATGCCATGACCTATGTAGATGATGCCCATGGATCTGGTGTACTTGGTGAAAGTGGAAGAGGTACCGTAGATCATTTTGGACTTCATGGTAGGGTAGATTTTACAATCGGAACCTTATCCAAGGCCATCGGCGTTGTAGGTGGATACGTTGCAGGTAGTGCAACTATGAGAGACTGGTTAAGTCATAGAGGACGACCGTTACTATTCAGTACATCCTTACCTCCAGCAGCCATTGCGGCAATTACAGAGGCCATTAACATGCTGATGACGACAACAGAATATACGGATCGACTTTGGGATAATGCGAAGTACTTCAAAGCAAAGATGAGTCAATTAGGATTTAACATTGGAAATAGCCAAACACCAATTACACCAGTAATTATTGGAGATGAAGCGAAGACTATGGAATTTAGTAGAAAGCTTCTAGAAAATGGTGTCTTTGTTTCAGCCATTGTATTCCCAACAGTGCCAAAGGGAACTGGTAGATTAAGATGTATGGTAACTGCTGGACATACGAAAGAACAGCTAGACAGAGCTGTTGAAACCTTCAAAAAAGTTGGAGAAGAAATGAACCTATTATAATTTTAAAAATTATAATAGAATAGAAGCAAGCAGGTGGTTTAAAACCACAGGCTTGCTTTTTATGACCGAACCCAATTCATGCCACCAAAGGAAGCAGTAAATTGATGGTAGGTCGAACGCAACGAATGCCAATTTCATCGACTGGAAGGAGCGTGAAATTGTGCAATGAGACTGCGATTATTCTATTCATATAAGATACTAGAAAAGTAGAGTATAAAATATAGGAGAAGAGATATGAATGCTAAAAATAAGAAAATCATAGAGCTTTTAATGGCAGAGTATCCCGATGCAAAATGTGAACTAGAGCATGAAAATCCATTTCAGTTATTGGTAGCCACAATTTTATCGGCGCAAACCACGGATAAAAAGGTGAATGAAGTAACGAAGGATCTGTTTAAGGAGTACCCTACATTAGATGAGTTCTTACTTCTAACCCAGGCAGAGCTGGAAAATAGAATTAAGCAGATCGGTCTTTACAGAAATAAAGCGAAGCATATCTACACAATGTGTAGACAGTTGAAAGAAGAATTTAATGGAGAAGTACCAAATACTATGGATGGGATCACCTCTTTGGCAGGAGCTGGAAGGAAAACAGCCAATGTGGTTTTAAGCAACGCCTTTGGTGTTCCATCCATAGCGGTAGATACCCATGTTTTTAGAGTGTCCAATCGAATTGGATTAGCCAATGCAGACAATGTTTTGGATACGGAATTACAGCTTCAAAAAGCCATTAGTAAAAAGCTTTGGAGCTTAGCGCACCATCTGATCATATTTCATGGGAGAAGATGCTGTTATGCAAGGAATCCCAATTGCGGTGAGTGCGTCATCAAGGATTATTGTAAGTATTATAAAAATGTTACAAAATAAAAATCTCGACAAATATTGTTGGGGTTTTATTTTTATGTCGAAGAATAAAGGAAAAAAGGATTTTGTGAAGAAAATATAAGTATAATTTTTTTGTATTAGAAAGGGTGTAGTAGTATATGGCATACGAAGAACTCCGCAATAGTGGATTTGTTTTTGCACTAGATATTGGCACAAGAAGTGTAATGGGAATATTAGGAAAAAAATCCAATGATAAAATTCATATTGAACATATGGTTATAGAATTTCATACGAAAAGGGCCATGTTAAACGGTCAGATTCATGATATTGATGGAGTGATCGAAGTCGTTCGAAAAGTAAAATTAGCCTTGGAGAAAAAGGCCAACTGTACCTTAGATGAAGTATCGATTGCTGCTGCTGGTAGATCACTTAAAACAGATCGAATCACCATTGAACGAGAGATTGATCCCCTCAAGGAAATCCATCAGGATTTAATCAATAGCTTGGAAATTGAAGGATTGCAAAAAGCACAGTATGAAATTGAAAAGCAGAGCGAAGAAAGTACAAAGTATTTCTGTGTTGGGCATACCGTGGTGCGTTATTATATCAATGATGGGATGATATTAAACCCTTTAGGTCAAAAGGGAAACAAGGTGAAGTTAGATATTTTGGCTACTTTTCTGCCACAAATGGTTGTGGACAGTTTATATGCGGTAACCTCCAAGTTAAATTTAGAGGTTCGATATATGACCCTAGAGCCTATTGCTGCCATAGAGGTTGCCATCCCGGAAAATGCGAGGCTACTAAACTTAGCTTTAGTAGATATCGGTGCTGGAACATCGGACGTGGCAATTACAAAAGAAGGTACCATTGTTGCTTATGGCATGACAACTTGTGCAGGCGATCATATTACAGAGGAAATCTGTAAAAATTATTTGCTGGATTTTGATGCAGCGGAAGCTCTAAAAGTTAATTTAAATCGAGAAAAAGTTCAACGATTTTCGGATATTGTAGGGATTCCCTATGAAATATCCAGCGAGGAAATGATTCATAAAATCCAACCTGCCATCCAGCATTTAGCCAACTTAATTTCCAACTGTATTGTAGAACAGAACGGAAAATCTCCCAGTGCTGTCTTTTTGATTGGTGGTGGTAGCCAAACGCCTCGTTTGAGTAAATTTATTGCAGAAAATTTGGAAATTCCAGAAGAGAGAGTCGTGGTGAGGGGAATAGAAACCGTACAAAATACGGTATTCGTGAAGGAACCTATTGCTGGACCAGAGTGCATTACACCAATAGGAATTTTAGCGAAATCTTTAAATCATCAGGAATTAGATTTTATTGAGATCTTTATTAATACACAGCGGTTTAAGTTGTTTCAAACTAAAAAATTAAAGATCATGGATGCTCTGGTATTGGCAGGGTACAACCCTAGGGATTTGATTCCGAAAAGGGGTAAGTCCATAGAAGTCACTATCAATGGTGCCCAAAGGATATTGTACGGACAGTATGGGGAGCCAGCAGAAATTTTGATTAATGGACAAAGATCCAATATTGGGTCCAGCATCAAAGATGGAGATCTTATTAATATCAGTCCTGCTCAAGAAGGTGCTCCTGCACAATACAGTTTAGAGAACATGATCCCTTTGGAAAATGAAATATTTGTGAATGGCAAATCTATACCACAAATACACCAATGCAAAGTCAATGGTGAAAAACCAAAGATGGATGACCTATTAAAAGATGGGGATGCGGTAGAATACATATGCTTAGATACTGTTCTAAGTCTTTGTGCATATCTAGATATAATTCATGATGGATATACGATTAAAGTCAACGAAGAAATCGCTTCTTTGCATACAAAGATTGTAAATAAAGACAGGATCACCCTTGAAAGAAAAGTAGAGATAGCAGAAGAACGAGAAGAAAAGAATGAATTGAAGCAGGAACAGGGGTCGAACAGCGATACCATTCAATGTACGGAGCAAAGCATTCTAATTCAATGCAATGGTAAACCACTACAGATCCCGAGAAAAAATTGTAGCAATATTTTTGTAGATATCTTTGAGCATATGGATTTCGATAGAAGTGCTGTTCGAGGGAAGCTTGTATTAACCTTGAATGGGAAAGAGGCTAGCTATACAGATTTAATAGAAACAGGAGATGAAATCCGTATTTATTGGGACAAATAGAAGATTTCAGTATATTTTTTACAAATTGAAATAATATATAATATACCGAATTTTCAGGAGTGATTATATATGAAATTTTCTACCCAAAGGATTCAATGGAATAAAAAGAAAATATGGATCATAGGTATTATATTTTTGCTGGTGGTGGCCTCTTCCATCGGTGTAGCCACATGGATATTCAGTGATACAGCGATCTTCTCCAATATATTCATTGAGGATGTAGACGTAGGTGGACTCAGTCCAAAAGAGGCAAGTGCCAAAATGAGAGATGCTTTAAAAGAGCGAATCGATAGCCTTTCTATAGATATTCAATATGAAGATAAGAACTGGACGGTTCCCTATGATGATTTAGGTGTCTATTATATGCTAGAGGATTATATTGATAAAGCCTATGGTATCGGAAGAAGTGGCAATTATTTAGAGAGAATCAAAAAGGTCATTGCCTTAAGGAAGAAACCTGAAGTAATTGAACTGGGACCGTATTTTGATAGAATAAAGATGGATGCTATAGTGGACGATATTGGAAATACCCTAGATAGAGATGCAAAGGATGCACGCATGGAACGAAAAAACGGTTCTTTTATCCTACACAAAGAAGAACCGGGAATTGCTGTGGAAAAAGAGGCGCTAAAAGAGCATATCGTAAGGGCAATCAAGGAAAATCAGAATCTTCCAATTCAAGTTCCTGTTCAATACATTGATCCTCTGATTAAGGAGGAGGACTTAAAAATGATTGGACCTTTGATTGGTCAGTTCAGTACAGCATTTAACTTGGAGCAGACAGGAAGGGTTGAAAATATTAAACTTGCTGCTCAAAGTATTGATGGGACCGTATTAATGCCTGGTGAAGAATTTTCCTTTAATGAAAGTACGGGTCCGAGAAGTGTAGAGGAGGGATACCAAGAAGCCCTAGTAATCGTCAATGGGGAGTTTGTACCCGGCGTTGGCGGAGGCATCTGTCAGGTTTCCACCACTTTATATCAGGCTGTTGTTCGTTCTGGTATAGAAATTACAGCGAGGCGAAATCATGGTTTACCCGTAGGCTACGTGCCCATGGGTCATGATGCAACGGTTGCCTATGGCTATATCGACTTTAAATTTAAAAATAATAAAAACCATCCAATCTATATAGAAAGTTATGTGAAGGATAATAAAATATATGTAAAATTATACGGTAAAGAGGCAGAGGATATCCTGATCGATCTAATATCTGAAACTGTTGAAGTGATTGAACCTAAAATGGAGATCAAGAAGGACCCCAATATGTATGTGGGAGAAAGAAAAATCAGTAAAGCTTCAAAAAAGGGATATCGGGTATTCACCTATAAGATTTATCTGCAGAATGGGAAAGAAATAAAGCGTGAATTAATTACAAAAGACTACTATCCTCCTAGAAATGGTGTTATGATAGAAGGTACGAAGCAGGAGTGATCCACGTCAGGTGGTAGTGCCGTACTTTGAGGATTTATGATGGTATATGATATGGACAGAATGGAACTTGTATAAGGTATTAAAGGGAGGACGCATATGGAAGAATTACTTTATGATAAAGACTGCAAATGCCCTGTGTGCAGACATCGATTTACAACGAAAAAAATAAGAACAAGAGGTCTAAGAATTGAAAGAAGAGAAGAAGATTTTAATGTAATATTTAAAGATATCAACCCGAATTATTATTATATTTGGGTATGTCCCACCTGCGGATACAGTGCTACGGAAAAAGAATTTGATAATATAACCAGTCAGCAGGAGGACTTAATCAGTAAATCCATTCGGCCCAAATGGAAGGAAAGAAGTTATGGTGGTGTTAGAACCTATAGTGAAGCAGAAGAAAGCTTCAAAATGGCTTTATTGATCGGACAGATTCTAAATAAGTCAAAGAGCTATATGGCCGGAATCAGCCTAAGGCTGGCATGGCTTTACAGAGAAACAAACAATCCAAAAGAAATAACCTTTTTAACCCATGCCCTGGAGCTTTTTGAGGCCTCCTATCAAACCGAGCGGATTGATGAACAGGGGCTGGATGAGGTATCTTTAGCTTATTTAAATGGTGAGCTCAATCGGAGAGTTGGTCGATATAAGCAAGCCGTTAGATGGTATAGCATTACACTAGATCATCCCAATATCAAAAATAAAAGACATCTTCAAATAAAAGCACGAGAGCAATGGCAATTAGCAAAAGAGCAGAATGATGAAGCAAAGTTGAATTCAAACTAAAAATAAAGTTTGTTCTCCTAGGCTCACAAACTGTAAATGGCACTCAGCTCTAGGTAGAACTTACAGTTTCAGGCGCTTAAAATAATGTTGAATAAAAGTTGTATAATGAAATTTCTCAAAAAAGCGGTGATACCATCACGGCTTTTTTTGTTGTAGAAAATAATATAATTTGTTATCAATAGATTCCCTTTCAGTCATATATCTTGAAATGACAGGATAAGTATAAATTGAGATGAAAATGAAAGAAGGGATAAGATGAGTACTACAGAATTAAACCCAATTATATTTATTCCTGGATTGATGGGGTCCATCGGTGGAGAGATTTTAGGAACTCAGGTGGAGTGGAGTTTCGGCGTTGCTGGTTGGTTCTACCGCCCTTTTATCAACGAATTGGAGAAGATGGGGTATGAAGTAAACGGAAATCTATGGATTTGCTACTACGATTGGAGAAAAGGCTGTGAGGAGATTGTAGACCAATTTTTAATGCCCATCCTGACAGAAGTGAAGAAGAAATATCCAACTCAAAAAGTAGATTTGCTATGCCATAGTATGGGTGGTGTTGTAGGACGTACCTATATACAAGGAGAGGGATACTTAGGAAATGTTCGGAACTTTATGTGCTTTGGCACACCAAATCGAGGGAATATAGAAGCATATTATCTTTGGAGTACAGGCAAAATTATGAAAGATAAAAGAGAAAAAAATCTAATGGATATCATACGAAGCGGATATATTTGGATATTAACTAAAATATTAGAAATCCCTTTGGGTGCAGATCATATTGAAGAACTTCATCATAATTTCAGAGGTTTGGGTGATTTAATCCCATCTCAGGATTATGGAGATATTTTATGCTATAAAGAAGATGGAGAAACTCGATTTATTCCTAGGAAGTATACGGTATATGAGAATCCTCTACTGGATCGATTAAATAAAGAAATTATTTCTTTGAAAAATGGTACAGAAAATATCTATTGTTTTGTTGGAGATGGACATTCAACATGGTCAGCTTTGGTGCTGGATAAAGAAGTCTTGTTAAAGGATAGAAAGGGATGTATTAAGAGCACCCTCAGGACTAAAAAAGGGGATGGTACTGTAACGGTACACAGCGCTAAGCTAGAGGATGCTAAGCTATACGTAATAGAAGGAAGTCACACAGGAATACTACTGAAATCCATAGAATACTTAGAGAAGATCTATAATTTAAATAGGAGTAAGGGGAAAAAAGATTCAGAGATTATAGAAGAATGTCCATTTGGCATTATTCTTCAAAGGGATATGAAGGTAGAACTGAAGAATGAGGAAGCGATCATTGGTAAATTTGAAAATGGAAGATTCACCACAGAATACGATTATATTGCCCAACAATTTGGAAAAAACTATATTTGGATCATGATGCGAAACTTACCCAAGGGCAAGTACAGCCTAGCAGTAGAACATCCATATGGAGATGGCAGCCATATCTTTGTGTGTAGCCCATTTATGGAGAAAGAGTTGAGCATTCATGGGGGCAATGTACAATGTATGAACAAATTTTCATTTGAAAATCTCTAGTTTTTCTGATATTATTAAGACGAATTCAATATAGAAGGTGCTCAATTGAGCTTAAAAGGGAAAATGGTTAAAATCCATTACAGCCCCCGCTACTGTAGGTGATGATGAATCGGCAATGAACCACTGATCTAGGAATTTAAAGCTAGGTTGGGAAGGTGCTGAGGAAAATGATTCACGAGTCAGGAGACCTGCCGACTTTAGATAAATGATACCCTCGGAGGGAGGGGTAAGCCGTTAAGATAAGAATATCCCTCACTTTTAGTGGGGATTTTTTAATTTGAAGGAATCGAAGTTTTATGTCGATCTAAGAAATCATAGGAGGAAAAAGCAAAATGAAAAAAGCAAAAATTTCTGTTTTAATCGCGGTTATGCTCTTAATGGTAACCTTTGTAGCTGGTTGTTCACCAAAAACTGTAGAACTTCCCAAAAATCCCGTAGATAATAACGGAGAAAATGTTAAGAGTACAGCGTATCCTAAAGAAATTGTGGATAGCTTTGGAAATACTGTAACAATAAATGAGAAGCCAAAAAAGGTAGTTTCCGTTTCACCGAGTCAAACTGAAATTTTATTTACCTTGGGCTTAAAGGATCAAATTGTTGGAGTTTCAGATTACTGTGATTATCCTGCGGAAGCTTTGGAGAAAGAGAAAATAGGCAGTGCATTTGCAGTGAATGTAGAGAAGATATTAGAATTGGATCCAGAGATCGTGTTTTTATATAATGAAGCTGTACCGGAAGCCATTGAGCAGATAAAGGCTGCTGGAATTCATGTATTGATCTACTCTCCCGAAACGACGGAAGAAATCTTTAATACCATATCCGATTTAGGAAGTATTATGGGGGTAGAAACGAAGGCGGAAGAAATAATTCACAATATGAAAGCAAAAAAAGATGAAATTGTGAATAAAGTAAAAGATTTGGATAAGGTAAGGACATTTTATCAAGTTTGGGATGAACCATTGATGACTGCAGGGGTAGGCTCTTTTATCCATGAGTTGATTACTTTAGCAGGTGGAGAAAATGTTGCTGTGGACGGAGAAGGTGCATACCCTCAATATAGCGTGGAGGCCATGATAGAAAAAAATCCACAGGTTTATCTTGCACCAGCGCATACTCTTGAAAACTTTACCCTCAGTGATAAAGAAGCTGAAGAATTAAAGAGCAGGATCAAGTCAAGACCGGGATACGATACAATAGACGCCGTTAAAAATGATCGAATTGAGTTATTAGAACCAAATATCGTATCGAGACCAGGTGTTAGAATCATAGAAGCACTAGAATTAATTGCGAAAGCGCTACATCCAGAGGCGTTCTAGGGTGTTTTGATGGAGGAATACCATGATGGAAAAAAATAAATATTTTAAATCATTCCCTATGCTGCTAATGATTTCATTAGCAGCCATCCTTATATCTGTGGTTATTGGCGTGGCCAATGTCACCGTCATAGACAGTATAAAGATTATTTTAAAACCAGTTCCCTTAATAGGGAATTATATGGATGTTTCAAATATACAAAAATCTCATATGGCAATTATACAAAATATACGTTTACCGAGAGTATTATTATCGTTTTTGGTTGGATATGGTTTATCCATTGTCGGTGTATCCTTTCAAGGGATGTTAAAGAACCCTATGGCAGACCCCTTCATTGTCGGTACATCCTCAGGGGCGGCTTTAGGAGCTGCTATCGCCATCCTACTAAAATTAAATAGGACTTTTATGGGTATGGGTGCGATATCTATATTTGCATTTATAGGCGCTTTGCTTTCAACTTTAATTGTGTATACCATGGCTCGAATCAAAGGAAAGGTACCTGTAACGACTTTGCTCCTTGCAGGAGTCGCTACGGGACAATTTTTTACTGCCATTATGTCCTTTTTAATGACGATTTCAACGAAAGACGTAAGCACCATCATTTTTTGGACCTTAGGCAGTTTTTCTGGTAGGGGATGGAATCATGTACAGATAACTGTACTGCCCGTCCTTTTAGGCAGTATCCTAATCTATGTTTTCTCTAAGGATTTGAATATTATGCTACTGGGAGAAGATAGTGCAAAAAATATGGGGGTAGAAGTCGAAAAGGTTAAGAAGATCATTTTGATTACCAGTGTCTTAATCACTGCTTGTTTGGTTTCTGTCAGTGGCATCATAGGATTTGTAGGGCTTATCGTGCCTCATATCGTCCGCATTGTTGTAGGACCGGACCATCGGGTATTGATTCCAGCCAGTGGATTGGTAGGCGGAACTTTTTTAGTTGTGGCAGACACAGTAGCAAGAACTATGATTGCACCGACTGAAATACCGGTGGGGATTATTACAGCACTGGCAGGAGGACCTTTCTTTATATATTTACTTAGAAAATACAAAAAAAGCGTATAGAGGTGAAGTTGGGTGGGAAAATCTGTAGAAATAAAAGAACTTATTTTTGAATATGAAGATACAAGAATTTTAGATGAAATCACATTAAATATTTCCCGGGGAAATATTTTAACAATCATAGGGCCCAATGGATCTGGGAAATCTACATTGTTAAAGAATATATCTACAACTTTAAAGCCTAGAGAGGGAATTATTCTTTTAGACCAAAAATTATTAAAGCACTATAAAGCGAAAGATTTAGCTCGTGAACTGGCTGTAGTTCCACAAAATACAAATATTGAATATGATTTTACAGCTCACGACATTGTATCAATGGGACGAAATCCTTACATTGAGAGATTTAAGCAGGAAAGTGAAGCAGATGTTGCAATTATAAGAGAATCCATGGAAAGAACGAATACGTGGCATTTGAAAGATCGACCGATCAGCCAGCTGAGTGGTGGGGAAAGTCAAAGGGTTGTAATAGCAAGAGCATTGGCACAGGAACCACAGGTTTTGCTCTTGGACGAGCCTACGGCGGCCTTGGACATGCATCATCAAATAGAAATTATGGACTTGCTCAAAGTACTCAATAGAGATAAAGGCGTAACTATTGTTATGGCACTTCACGATATCAATTTAGCTGCTCGTTACAGCAAAGAAATACTGCTGCTGGACAAAGGAAAGAAGATTATTTTGGGAACCCCTGAAGAAGTAATAACAAAAGAAAACCTACGAATAGCATATAAGATAGACATGATCGTAGATAGAAATAAGCATATAAATTCATTACAGGTAACACCGCTATCTTCTATAGAAAGATAGAATTTCTAATTTGCACAATCGGAACAGATACCATAGAAACAAAGCTGCTGTTTGTTAATTTTATAATTTGAAACTTCTGCTACCTTATATTTTAAATCTTCAAATATATTGTTGTTTAAGTCTTCTATTTTTTGGCATTGAGTACAGATAATATGTTGGTGCTCATCGGTTCTTCCATCATATCGAAAACTATTTTCACCGATATTAATAACCTGAATTAAGCGTAGATTACAAAATAGCTCTAAAGATTTATAAACCGTTGCCAAGCTCATGGTAGGGTAGGTAGGATATAATTTCTTAAAAACAGTTTCTGCATTTGGATGATCGGTAGACTCTTTGATTGCCTGATATACAGCGATACGCTGAGGCGTAATCTTACAACTATTGGATTTTAATTCTTTTATCAAAAGTTCCATAATAAAACACCGCCTTTAAAATAATAATAATTATTAAATACAATTATATATCTATTATACAACATGTTAATTATTTGTCAATAAGAAATTTGCAAAATGTTCCAACAAATTTCTTTGAAAATATGGTAATATTTTTAAGTATATAGGCATTAAGCAAGAGGAATGAATAAAAATGCAGGACAATGATATTAACTGAAACCATAGGAGGAAAATATGAAGTATAAATTAATCGTACTAGATATGGATGGAACCTTATTAAACCGCAACAAAGAAGTGACCAAGGAGAATCAGATTGCTTTAAAGAAAGCGCAAGAGAAAGGCATTAAAGTTGCCATTGCTACGGGAAGGGTCTTTACCTCGGCTAAATTTTATGCAAACATGCTGGGCATCGATTCCCCCATTATCGCCTGCAACGGTGCATTGATAAAGGAGGCTGCAAGCAATGAGATTATCTATACCAACCCAATTCGTAAGGAAGATCTATTAAAGTCATTGGAGATTTTTAGAAGGCATCAGGTATATTTCCATACCTACGATGAAGATACGATCTATATAGAAAGTTTGGGCTTTAGCTCTGCTATCTATAACGATTGGAATGAAGATCAGAGTGAAGAAAATAAAATACCCATCAAGAAATTAGAAGATTCCTATTTATATTTTAAGGACAATCCCATTGAAACATTAAAGATCATGGCAGTAGATGAAGATTCAGAAAAAATGCTACAGATTAAGACTGAATTAGGAGAAATTTATGGAATTGAGTTGAATAAATCCTGGTATAACAACCTGGAGGTTATGAACAAAGGAGTATCCAAGGGAAATGCCATCGAAATGTTAAGTAAAATCTATGGCATCAAACGAGAGGAAATTATTTCATTTGGCGATCATTTTAACGATTTATCCATGAAAAGCTACTCGGGAACCTTTGTTGCAATGGGCAATGCAGAGGAAGCCGTCAAAAAAGAGGCCCACTACATAACCAGCTCCAACGATGAAAGTGGTGTGGCCAAGGGAATTGAAAAATTAGTGTTAGATATCTAACACTAATTTTTCAATATTTGGGAAGGAAAAACAAAAAGAATATAGAATATTCATAAAATACAGGATGGCGCCATATATCCTATGGATGCCAAAGAATTCTGTTAAAAAAAGAAAGGAAGTGATCGTTTTGCTGAAGACGCTTCAGGGAAGAAAATTACTCATTAGCTTGATCGTAGTGACCATGATTATGGGAAGCTTCGGTGGAATCTTTGCTTTTGCAGACAGTAGCACTGCTACTAAGATTACAATTTTCCATACCAACGACGTACATGGAAGAATTGAGGGGAGTTCTAGTGAAATTGGGTATGCCAAAATTGCAGGGTATATCAATGCCTTTAGAGCAGAAAATCCAAATGTACTGGTGTTAGATGCAGGAGATACATTCCATGGTTTATCCATAGCTACACTACAAAGGGGAGAAAGTGTAGTGAAGGCAATGAATGCTTTGCAATATGATGCTTTAGTACCGGGAAATCATGACTTTAACTATGGATACCAGAGACTCCTGGAACTGGAGGAATTAAGTAATTTCCCTATTATTTCTGCCAATGTTAAAACTGAAACAAATGAATCCTTATTGACCGATTATATCATTAAAGAAGTGGACGGCGTTACCATAGGAATCTTCGGTTTATCAACACCGGAAACCGTAGTGAAAACAAACCCTAAAAACGTAGAAGGTTTAACCTTTGAAGACCCTTCACTGATTGCGGCGACCATGGTGAGCCAACTAAAGGATCGAGGTGTAGATGTAATTATTGCTTTGGGGCATTTAGGCATTGACTCAGAGAGTGTGGATACAAGCTACAAGGTAATTGATGAAGTAGAGGGTATTGATGTATTCATCGACGGCCATAGTCATACTGCATTTGAAAATGGTAAGGTTATTAAGAATACCCTTCTTGCAAGTACAGGAGAGTATAGTAAGAATCTCGGTGTTGTTGAGATTACTGTTCAAGATGGGAAAATTGTAGAAAAGACAGCGGCTTTACTAAATAGAGAAACCTTTAATGAGATAGAAGCTGACGAAGAACTTCAAAATTTAATTGGAAAAATTTCGGAAGAACAACAAAAAGTGCTATCTGAAGTAATTGGAGAAACGAAGGTTCGACTAGATGGAGAAAGAGAATTATCTAGAAAGCAAGAGACAAACTTAGGAAACTTAACAGGAGACATCTTCCTTCACTGGACCAATGCAGATGTGGCATTAGTAAACGGTGGCGGAATTCGAGCTTCTATTGAAGCGGGTAAAATAACAAAGGGGGATATCGTAACTGTATTCCCATTTGGCAACGTTTTATTCGTTAAGAAGGTTTCTGGTGCTGCTTTAAAAGAGGCTTTAGAACATGGAACAAAGTCCTACCCAGACCTAGCAGGTGGATTTCCTCATGTAGCAGGGATGACATATGCTATTGATCTTGCTAGACCTGTAGGTGATCGTGTTGTAGATATCACTGTAAAGGGTGAAGCCTTAGATTTAAATAAACAGTACATTCTTGCGACCAATGACTTCCTTGCTGCTGGTGGTGATGGATATACCATGATCAAGGATGGTGAATTTGTACAAGAGATGATGACCATGGATGAGGCCATCGTTCAATATATTCAAGAAGTAAAGGTGATTGAACCTCAGGTAGAGGGAAGAATCGTAGTGAAACCAGCGCCAGTAGAAGAAACTGCTCCAGACGAGGACGTAAATCCAGTTGAACCGAAGCCAGTGGAAAAAGCAAATATTACTTATATCGTTCAACCTGGAGATTGGTTATCAAAAATTGCTATAAAGTACAATACGACTTGGCAAAAACTGCAAACAGTGAATTCAATTAAAAATGCAGATTTAATTTTCCCAGGACAGGTTATCTTAATTCCTGCTCAGTAATTGAATCAAAGGGCCCATCTTAGATAAGAGGTTCCGCTATATAAAAGACCTGTACGGCACAAGGTTCCTTGCGCCGCACAGGTCTTTTAATATTAAACCAGCTTTACTTGATGGTAGGTCTTTTTACCTTTCTTAATCATCAAAGTATCTTCTTTGAAGAAATCCAGTGTAATCACAGTATTTATATCTGTGATTTTTTCGTCGTTAATCGCAACGCCACCTTGTTGAATCAATCGTCTTCCTTCTCCACGGGATGGTATCAGCTCTGCTGTTACAAGTAGCGTGATGATGTCTATGCCTTCTGCAAGTTCTGACCTTGGAAGATCCGTTGAAGGAATAGATCCTCCTAAAGCACCCTGGCCAAATAAAGCCTTTGCCGCTTCCTCTGCCTTGGTAGCCTCTTCTTCGCCATGAACTAATTTCGTTACCTCAAATGCAAGAATTTCTTTGGCTCTGTTGATTTCAGCACCTTCGAGAGCGCCCAATTTTCTTACTTCATCCATGGGAATAAATGTAAGTAGAGAAAGACATTTTTCAACATCAGCATCTGCTACATTTCTCCAGTATTGGTAGAATTCAAAAGGCGATGTTTTTTTAGGATCCAACCAAACAGCACCGGATTGTGTTTTACCCATTTTTACGCCTTCGCTTGTGGTTAATAGGGTAAAGGTCATACCGTAAGCAGGTTCACTTTCTACTCTTCGGATTAAGTCTGCACCTGCAATAATATTTGACCACTGATCGTCCCCACCCAATTGTAGACGGCAGCCATATCTTCTAAAAAGTTCTAGAAAATCGTAAGCTTGCATAATCATATAATTAAATTCGAAAAAAGATAATCCTTTTTCCATTCTGTTTTTGAAGCATTCTGCAGTGAGCATTCGATTAACAGAGAAGTGTGTCCCAATTTCCCTGATAAATGAAATATAATTTAAGCTTAATAACCAGTTTGCGTTATTTTCTATAATAGCACCACTGTTTTCAGATAGATCGATGAGCCTTTTGCTCTGGTCGATAAAACAGTTGACGTTATGCTGGATGATTTCAGGTGTCATCATCTGTCTCATATCAGTTCTACCAGATGGGTCTCCAACCATTCCTGTACCGCCACCTGCAAGAAATATCGGTCGATGACCTGCTTTTTGAAGATGGGACATGGCCATGAGCTGTACGAAGTGGCCTACGTGCAAGCTGTCTGCTGTTGGGTCGAAACCTATGTAGAATGTAATTTTTTCTTTTCCTAGTAATTCTCTGATTTCGTCTTCGTGGGTAAATTGTTTAACGAAGCCACGATCCTTTAAAACATCAAATATATTTTCCATTTTAAAACCTCCTTATGAAAATAAAAAAGAGCCATCCAGTCCAAAAGGACGAGATAACTCGTGGTACCACCTTAATTTACATCGAATCGATGCCTCAAAACACGATAACGGGTGAAAACCGGCAAAGCTTTTGACCTTGCAACTCCAGAATGTAATTCATCTTACCATGTGCTATAGATCTTTCACCAACCGATCTACTCTCTAAAATTGTAACCATGGGGACTACTGATTTCTTTCAAAGTTTTTAGCAATGAATAGATATTTTGCTCCATTATATCATAGGTGAAACATTAAATACAATACCATTTCATTTTTTTAGAACGTTTTTACTTGCATATGCTATTGAATTGGTATACTATATAATATATAACTGAATATTTAGAAAATATCACTTGATTATTCAGATGCAAAAGCATCGTCGTAAGCAAGGCCAAAAAATGTTGTATACATTGATAAGGCCTTGCTTTTTTAGTATGTACATCTTCATTAAATTTATTACAAAATTAACAAGTGCTTTAGTCTATATTGAATCACAATCAATATATTTTAAAACTAAGGATAAATTCATCAAAGATCTATGTGAAATGAATATAAGAAGGAGGTGTACAATAGATTGCATCATAATTGGGAGCAAGTATACATATTTTAGTAAAAAATTAAAAAAAGGGGGATTTTAATGATGTTATTTAATTTATCACCAATTTTCGCTTTATTACCACTGATAATTTACATTATATTAGCATTTAAAGACATACATCCTGTACTAAATGTAGTGATATGTGTAATTTTAAGTGCCATTATCACGAAACAACCACTTTTATCTATGGGCGGGGTGATTTCTGAGGCCTTAGGATCTTTTTTGGCGTTGATAGGCTTTATAATATTGCTAGGTTCAGCATTAGGAGCTGTTTTAAGAAAAACAGGTGTTGCGGAGCACGTAGTAATGGCGCTTATGAAGAAGATTGGCATAGATACTGAGAAAAAAGCAATTATAACTTCAATGGTCTGTTCAATATTGCTGGTAGCTTTACTAGGGACTCTTGCAGGTGCAAATGCAATTATAGCTCCTATTCTAATTCCACTTGTTGCTGTAATAGGGATCACACCGTCTACACTTGCAGCAGTCTTTATGGGGGCTGGGGCTACAGGGTTATTCATAGGACCATATTCACCGCAGGTTGTTACAATCATGGAGCTTACAGGATTAAATTATGGTAGCTATTTAGTAGGTGTAGGATTGCCCATTGCAGCAATTTGCTGGATAGTTACATACTTTATGTCATTAAAGATCCAAAATAGAACGAAGGGTATATATATGTATGAAAACGTAGAAAAGCCTGATATGAATTATGTGGTGAAAGCAGAGACTCAAAGAGCAACCTTGGTGTTTGGGTTATCTGTTCTCCTCTTAATTATTTATGGAATCTTTCAAGGAAGTGGTTCTTCATATGCAATCGTTGTAATGTTTACTGCTGCAATTTTAACTGGCAAAGCCGGAGGAATGAATTTTAATGACTTGTTTGATACAATGATGGAAGGCGCAGGACGTATGATATGGCTATTTATAATGTTTGTATTATTCCATCCATTTATCACCTTTATTGCAGAGGCTGGTGCATTTGAAGCAATGGTTAATTTAATACAACCACTATTAAGATCTCAGAGTAAGGTTGTTTTTTCCTTAATATCAACTTTAACTGGAATATTTGGAATTGGCGGTGCTGCAGTTGCACAATCAGTTGTAATGGATAGTATGTTTAAACCACTGGTAGAAGGTTTGGCCTTATCTCCCAGATTATGGGCAACCATATTGCTGGTTGGTTCTCAAATAACTTCCTTTGCATATCCTGAAGCTGATATGTTAGGACAAATGGGGTTGGCAAGATCTAAGGATCTTAAGAATATGGTGAAGTTCGGAGTGACTATAACCATAAGTACTGTAGTATTTGTTTTAATGAGATCATTTTTAGGATAACTATGTAGTTTAATCAGGACATTAAATAAAGCCTATATTAGGTAAGGGGTGAATTTATATTGCTAGAAAATAAAATAAAAGGTTTTTTAAGGGATATTGATGGTAATGTAGCTGTAGTAATAAAGAACTTCAATAATGGGGAAATAATACAGATAAATCAAGATTATATTTTTCCTTCTGCAAGTACAATAAAGCTGGTAATAATGTCAGAATTATTAAAGCAAGTGAAAGAAAATAAACTCAGCATAAATGAAACAATTGTAATAACAGATAAAATGATCACGGGTGGAGATGGGATATTAAAAGAACTGAATGTTGGGCATCGATTTACCTTGGGAGAAATAATGACTCTGATGATTATTATAAGCGATAATACAGCTACCAATCTATTAATAGATATAGTTGGAATGGATAACGTTAATAGAATGGCTCAGGAATTAGGATTAAAGAGGACAAAATTGCAGAGAAAAATGATGGATTCAGTTGCAGTAAAATATGGAAGAGAAAATTATACTTCAGCACAGGATATGTTGAATATTTTAGAACTTACATATAAAGGTGAAAATATTGATGGATATTATAGCAAAATGATGTTAGACATCTTAAAAAGACAGCAGGTAGGTGGTCGATTAAATCTATATTTACCGGAAAACACTGTAATAGCTCATAAGACGGGAGATTTGGATAGGTTAGAACATGATGTAGGGATCGTTTACTTGCCTAATTGTGAATATATTATTTGTGTTCTTACAAATGAGACAAAGAGCAATAAAGATGGTAGGCAAATCATAGGAAATATATCAAAATTAGTTTATGACCAGTATGCTGGATAATCGCAACCTATTAGATTTTGAATAGGGATTATTTTTTATATGCTGCGTATAACAATATTTGATAAAAGATGAAATTACATTATATTTTTATTGCATATATGATTCACTTAGTATAATATAAATATATATATGTAAACTGAATATTTCGAAAATATCACTTGTTTATTCAGATGCAAAACATCGTCGTAAGCAAGGCCAAAAAAAGTTATATGTTTATTTGGCCTTGCTTTTTTTGTAGTTAGAAGAATCTGTAGGTGAGACAAAAAGTATTAGGAAGGAAAAATGAAATTATACAGGGGTTAAGGAAAGCATAAAAATTAAGAGTATAGAATCTAAATCAAAAAAAGAGATTCCTTTTGGACATGGGTGGACATATTCTCCTTACAATCAGATGTTGTATATCAGCCAGATGAATAGATCACTATCGATCATTTAATAAAAGATGTTCAGCGTATGACAGCTGCAATAGATGAATTAGGGAACTAGCATGGAATTATTATTTACCATAGTGCTATAACACTATGGCCAAAATAAAAATAAAAAAGGGGGAAATTTTATGATTACAAGTGGCTTTACTTATTTATCTTTTCTAATTTTTTTAGCTGGCTTACTTGTTTGGACAGAGAAGAAGTATAAGGATCGTAAATTTTTTAAGTATGTACCAGCAGTGGTTTTACTTTATCTAGTAGCTATGTTACTATCCACATTTGGTGTATGGCAAAAAACTGATGATGTAAATATGTACTACTCAATGTTTAAAAACAATTTATTACCTGCAATGATTTTTTTAATGCTATTACGATGTGATCTAAGAAAAATCATTAAATTAGGACCTAAAATGCTCATAGGGTTCTTTGCTGCATCAGTAAGTATTGGGATTGGATTTATAGTAACTTATGCAATTTTCAAAGGTCTATATGAAGCTGGTACATGGCAGGCATTTGCAGCACTATGTGGTAGCTGGATGGGTGGTACAGGGAATATGGTGGCTATTCAAGGCGCTTTAAATATTCCAGATGCTAAATTAGGCTACGCATTATTGATGGATTCTATAAATTACGCTATATGGGTAATGATATTATTAGGATTGGTTCCCTTTGGAAATAAGTTTAATAAATGGACCAAGGCAGATACAAGCATAATAGACGAAGTGGGCGAACAACTTGCAAGTGCCCAAGAAGACATAAGAACAAATATGGAATTTTCAGACCTAATAATCCTAACTGGAACAAGTTTGTTGGTCGCGGCTGTTTCTATGTTTATAGCTACTAAATTACCACAATCCGATTTCTTATCTGCATCAACTTGGACTGTTATAATAGCTACTGTAGCAGGTGTTATAGGTGCAATGACACCTTTAGCGAAGCTACCAGGAGCTTCTCAGATTTCTAATGCAATGCTATATACAATCGTAGGACTCATTGCTTCAAGAGCAAACTTTGCGGAACTTACGCAAGCTCCATTATACATCATATCAGGTTTTGCAATTTTAGGAATTCATGCTTTAGTAATGGCATTAATAGCCAAATTATTTAAACTTGATCTTTTCACATGTGGTGTTGCCAGTTTGGCCAATATAGGTGGTGTTGCATCGGCCCCTATTCTTGCAGCCTCATATAGTGAAGCATTAATACCAATTGGAGTGCTTATGGCAATGATGGGATATATTGTAGGTACTGGTGGTGGGTTGATCGTTGGTAAGATTATGTCTATTCTTTAAATAAATTTAGTTATTGGGGGGGAACTGGAGAATGAAAAAAATAAAAGGGATATTGGTTATTACACTGGTGCTCATTACGACCGTTAGTTTAACTGGATTTGCTGCAAGTAAGGATGCAACACCATATAAGCAATTTGAATCAAACATACCAGGCGTAACTGAAGAAATGCTATACCCTGAGTTTTGGATTAAAAATACATCCAGTGCTAATAAAACCATTGCTACTTTAAGTGAAATAGAAGCTTATAATAAGAACAATATTGAGCAGTGCGAACCAATTGTGGATTTAGAAAAGTATCCAGAAAGATTTAGTAAAGAAGAATTAGTTCAACTAATACAAGGTTTCAGTATGCCATCAACATCACCTAGGTACAATAAAAACGGGGAACAAGTTGGGGAAGCCTATTATAAAATATTAATAGAAAATTTAAATTTAGATAATCTATCGGATCAAAATGATGTAAAATATGGTATCGCCTTAAGAAGAACAGAAATGAGAACTTTTCCAACCGATGATAGATTATTTAGTTCTCCTGAGGATTATAATATTGATAGATTAATGGAGACAGCAATTTATCCTGTAGAGCCAATGGTTATATTATCTGAAAGTAAAGATGGGGAATGGTATTTTGCACAAATGTATAATTATTTGGCATGGATTCCTTCAAAGGATGTGGCTATCACAGATAAAAGCACTTTATTTGACTATATAAATAGTAAAGATTTTATAGTGGTTACTGGAAAAAGGGTGTACACAAATTATAATCCTTTAAAACCAGAAATCTCCGAACTTCAGTTAGATATGGGGGTAAGAATTCCTTTAGCCTCATATGAGGAAGTAAAAGGAAGCTTTTATGATCAAAATCCTTCAGGTAATTTTGTTATAAAACTTCCTACAATAAATACGGATGGAAATCTAGCGTTCGATTATGCCCTTATACAAAGATTAGATGATGTAAGTATAGGTTATCTACCATATACAAAAGCTAATATTATTAATCAAGCCTTTAAATTCCAAGGTGAAAGATATGGATGGGGTGGAATGTTTAATGGTAGAGATTGCACATCTTTTATGTTGGATATATATAGAACAATGGGTATAAAATTACCTAGAAATTCATCAGAACAAGGAAAGTTGGCAGCCGGTGTGTTCTATGAAATGTCAGAAACGATGACAATAGAAGAAAGAGAAAAGATATTGGATAAGTTAGAGCCTGGGGCTGGATTATATATGAGTGGTCATGCAATGCTTTATTTAGGAAAATATAAGGATGAATATTATATGATTCATGACTTTTCAGGTTTTTATTCTCAAACTGAAGGGAATGTAACCTATACCCCTGCATGGTCGGTTGCGGTTACTCCGTTAAGTATTTTAAAATCTTCAGGAGATAAGTATATTACTTATATGGAAGCTTTATATGGTGTAAGGAAGTTTATTTTAGAAGAATAAATTGATTTAAAAATAAAATTAATATAGGTGGTTTGAATGTATAACAAAAATACGGTATATGTAATTGGACATGGAAAAACCAGTAATGATAATGCTATTACGGAAAGATTTAAGATATTTTTCATAGGATTTATAATTGACACAGAGACCGATGAAATTGTGGATATTGGGTGCTCTACAACGATACCTACTACAGAGGAATTTATTGCAGGCATATTTGTTGGAAGAAAATTCGATAAATTTTATGAAGATATAGAGCAAGAGGTAATCAGAAGATACTTTGGATCTTCTCAAAAAGCAATAGTAGTTGCCTATAAAGATGCTCTAAAAAAATATCAGGAAGTGAAAGAAAAGTACTATTAAATACTGCTTTATTTAACGAATATATTATTATAAACGTAATATATTTTAGTGAATGAAATCCAGTAGAATCCATAGGGAATTATGGACTTTTACTGGATTTTACCAGTTAAAAAATATTTAGGGGGAATTTAATTTGAAAATTACAGACATCAAGATTGGGCATATATCCGTTCCATTAAAGAAGCCCTTTAAGACTGCTTTAAGAACCGTTAATAGTGTAGAGGATATTATCGTTAAGATCGAAACAGATACGGGACATATAGGATATGGAGAAGCACCCCCTACAGGCGTGATAACGGGCGATACAACAGGCGGAATAAGAGGGGCTATAGAAGAACATATTAAGAAACATATCATTGGCATGGATATTGAGAATATGGAAGAAATAATGCTAAGACTAGATAAATCGGTTGTAAAAAATACCAGCGCTAAGGCAGCAGTAGATATAGCAATTTATGATTTATATGGTCAGTTATATAAAGCGCCGGTCTACAAATTACTCGGTGGATATAGAAAAGAAATAATAACGGATATAACTATAAGTGTAAATAACCCTGAGGAAATGGCTCAAGACAGTATGGATGCTATAAACAAAGGCTATAAAACATTAAAGATTAAAGTGGGAAAAGATTCCGCATTGGATTTAAAACGTATGAAAGCAATTAGAGATGCTGTTGGCTACGATGTAGATTTAAGAATAGACGCAAACCAAGGGTGGAATCCAAAAGAAGCCATATACACATTAAGAAAGATGGAAGATGCAGGATTGAATATAGAACTTGTTGAGCAACCAGTAGTGGCCCATGATTTTCAAGGATTAAAGCTTGTTACAGACAATGTTTCGATACCTGTATTAGCCGATGAAAGTGTATTCTCACCTAGAGATGCGATGACGATTATACAAATGAGAGCTGCAGACCTAATCAATATTAAATTGATGAAAACCGGTGGATTGCATAATGCACTGAAGATATGCTCAATTGCTGAAATATATGGTGTTGAATGTATGGTAGGATGCATGCTTGAATCTAAGCTAAGTGTTACTGCGGCTGTACATTTAGCAGCAGCTAAGAGCATAATTACAAAAATAGATTTAGATGGACCAGTGCTATGCAGTGAAGATCCCATCATAGGCGGAGCAGTATTTGATGAATACAGAATTACTCTAAATGATGAACCGGGGTTTGGATTTAAAGAAGTACAAGGAGTCACTTATAAATAGAAATATAATATTTAGTAGATCGCCATTGTATATTTAAAGATTGAATAGCTTTAAAAAAAAGATAAGCAAGTAATGGTAAGGAAATCCACTACTTGCTTATTTTATTTATATCTACTTCAACAAAATAGGGAATAAATGACGTAAAATGTCGAGTGCGTGTTAATAAATTAACAATATACAGAATATTTTAAAAAAACAGAATATTCTGTTGAACTGAGTCATAAATTTGATATAATATTTATAATGATAACAATGGTATTTAAGCCAGTTATCACTGAGAAGTATAAATTGAAGAAGGACGGAGGGATTAATGGATGGAAAATCAAAATTGTTGTTGTGGTCAACAAGAACAAACAAACAGTACTATGCTAAAAGCAAAAGAAGCTCTACAGGACATTAAAGGTACAGAAGGTGCATTGATACCAGCACTACATAAAATACAAAGTATTTATGGATATTTACCAGAAGAAGCTTTAATACTTGTATCTGAGGAATTGGACATACCAATTACTCAAATCTACGGAGTTGCTTCGTTTTATTCGCTATTTTCCTTAGAGCCTAAGGGACAACACGTTATAAGTGTATGCTTAGGTACAGCCTGTTACGTAAAGGGCTCACAGAACATATTGGAACGTCTAAGCAGTGAGTTAAATATCCAGGAAGGAAATACCACAGAAGATGGTAAATTCACATTACAGGCAACGAGGTGTATCGGCGCTTGTGGATTAGCACCAGTCATCATGATTGATGAAAAGGTGTATGGAAGGTTAACGCCCAGTGATGTTCCTAAGATTTTAAGTGAATATACGGAATAGAGAAAGAAGGGGGGACATATGGTGAAATCAATTCATGAATTGGATGAAATCAGAAAGATAACAAAGGAAATTGTGCGACAGGATAAGGAGAGGGAACAACCGAGGATATTAGTCGGTATGGCAACCTGCGGGATCGCTGCAGGGGCACAGCCCGTATTATCTGCAATCATAGAAGAAGTGGAAAAGTTGGGTCTACAGGATATTATCATCAAACAAACAGGATGTATCGGTGCCTGTCAGATTGAACCCATCGTGGATATCATACTGCCAGGAGAGAAAAAGGTAACCTATGTAAGAATGAATCCAGAGAAAGCAAAGAAAGTGATTCAGGAACATCTAGCAAATGGACATATCATAGAAGACTATACAGTGAAATCCTCTTTGGAGAAAATGAAAAAAGAAAATCCAGATTTAGAGATGACCATATTCTTTGATGAAATCGATTACGCAAAAAGACAGCACAGAATCGCACTTAAGAATTGTGGGGTCATCGATCCAGAATCAATTGATGAATATTTAGCTCTTGATGGATACAAGGCATTACAAAAAGCAATCACGGAAATGGCTCCTCAAGACGTCATTGATGTGGTCAAAGCATCTGGACTGAGGGGAAGAGGCGGCGGTGGTTTTCCTACAGGAATGAAGTGGGAATTTACAGCCAAAGCAGCCAATGATAAAAAATATGTGGTGTGTAATGCGGACGAAGGGGATCCAGGTGCTTTCATGGATCGATCCATCCTTGAGGGGGATCCACAATCCGTATTGGAAGCCATGGCAATTGCAGGGTATGCAATCGGCTCTGATAAAGGTTTTATTTATATTAGAGCGGAATATCCAATGGCTGTAAGACGTTTAGAAAAAGCCATCGCTCAAGCTAAGGAATATGGACTTCTAGGACAGCGCATTATGGGCACGGAATTTAATTTTGATATAGAAATAAGACTGGGAGCAGGAGCCTTCGTATGTGGGGAAGAAACCGCACTGATTCGCTCCATCGAAGGAGAACGAGGAATGTCTGTACAAAAGCCACCATTCCCAGCAAATTCAGGCTTATGGGGCAAGCCTACCTTGATCAATAACGTAGAAACCTTTGCAAACGTAGCACAGATTATTTTAAAGGGTGCAGAGTGGTTCAAATCTGTAGGCAGTGAGAAAAGTGCTGGAACGAAAGTGTTTGCCCTGGGTGGTAAGATAACAAACACTGGTCTTGTTGAAATTCCAATGGGAACTACCTTGAAAGAGGTGATCTACGACATCGGTGGCGGAATTCCTCATAACAAAAAATTTAAAGCGGTACAAACTGGTGGACCGTCCGGCGGATGTATACCCTATACTCATATTGACTCTCCAATCGATTACGACACTTTAACTACCATAGGCTCTATGATGGGTTCCGGTGGAATGATCGTAATGGATGAGGATAACTGTATGGTGGATGTGGCGAAGTTCTTCCTAGAATTTGTTTCTCATGAATCCTGTGGAAAGTGCTCTCCTTGTAGAATCGGAACCAAGAGACTCCTTGAAATATTGACAAAGATCACCGAAGGGAAAGGAACCATGGAAGATTTAGAAAACTTAGAGAAACTTTCTCATGATATTAAGGCTACAGCTTTATGTGGTTTGGGTCAAACGGCTCCCAACCCTGTGCTATCTACCTTGAAATATTTTAAACATGAATATGAGGCCCACGTAAGAGAGGATCGCTGTCCAGCAGGTGTATGTAAATCCTTCATGACCTATACCATATTCCCATCGAAATGCGTTGGCTGTGGCGTTTGTGCGAGAGTGTGTCCTGTACATGCAATTAGGGGCGTAGTGAAAAAGCCATACCATATTGACCAAGCGACTTGTATTAAATGCGGTGCCTGTATGGACCAATGTCGTTTTGAGGCCATAGAAAAGACTTTTAAAAAAGGGAGTGAATAGGGATGGTTAAACTTACAATAGACGGTATTCAGGTTGAAGTGCCAAAAGGAACAACCATATTAGAAGCTGCAAGAACTTTAGATATACATATACCCACATTATGTCATTTGAAAGGCGTTAACAACAGTGGAAGCTGTAGAGTTTGTGTAGTAGAATCAGGACCTAGACTGGTGGCATCGTGCTCCATAATGGCAGAAGATGGAATGGACATCAAGACCAACACAGCAAAGGTAAGAGAGTCGAGAAAAACCGTCGTAAAGCTGATTCTATCGGATCACAAAAGAGAATGTACCACCTGTATTCGAAGTGAGAATTGCGAGCTACAGAGTTTATCCAGCGAACTGAATATTCGAGATATCGAATATGACGGAGAGCGGTTACAGCTGGGTACGGATTCATTGTCTCCCTCTGTTTCTAGGGATCCAGAGAAATGTATCCTATGTGGTCGGTGTATCAGCACGTGTTCAAAGGTACAAGAAGTTCATGCAATTGGGTTCATTGAGAGAGGTTTTGATACTACCGTTGCACCAGCCTATGCTAAATCTTTAGACGATGTATTTTGTACCAATTGTGGTCAATGTATTACGGCCTGTCCTGTAGGAGCATTGTACGAGAAAGAAAACATTAAAGATGTATGGAAAGCCATCTACGACAAAGAGAAATACGTTGTGGTACAAACGGCGCCAGCAATCAGAGCGGCTCTGGGAGAGGAATTCGGTATACCGGTGGGAACCAGTGTTACGGGAAAAATGGTTGCAGCCCTGAGACGGTTAGGATTCGATAAAGTATTCGATACCGATTTTACAGCAGATTTAACCATCATGGAAGAGGGAACAGAGCTCATCAGTAGGTTAACCTCAGGAGAGAATCTACCGCTTATGACATCCTGCTGCCCTGGCTGGATTAAGTTTGCAGAACATTTCTACCCGGATATGCTGGATAACTTATCCACCTGTAAATCGCCACATGAGATGGAAGGCGCATTAATCAAGAGTTACTTTGCAGAAAAGATGGCAATGGATCCGAAAAAGATCGTAACAGTTTCAATTATGCCATGTACGGCTAAGAAATTTGAAAGCGCTAGAGGGGAATTATCCAATGACGGACTTCAGGATGTAGACTTGGTTCTTACAACGAGAGAGCTTGCTAGAATGATCAAAGAAGCTGGGATCGATTTTGAAAACCTACCAGTTGAAGAGTTTGACAATCCTTTTGGAGAATCTACTGGCGCAGCTGTAATCTTTGGCGTTACAGGTGGTGTGGCAGAAGCGGCCTTAAGAACTGTCTTTGAAATATTATCAGGTAAGGAATTGGAAACTGTAAACTATACTGCAGTTAGAGGGCTAGAAGGTGTGAAAGAGGCGGTCATAGAATTACCCAATGGAATGACCATCAACTCTATTGTAGCTCACGGTCTTGGCAATGCGAGAAAAGCTTTGGATGTCGTAAGAAATGGAGAAAAACAATATCATTTTATAGAAGTAATGGCATGTCCTGGTGGCTGTGTAACGGGCGGTGGGCAACCAATCGTTGATTCAGAATACCGAATGGATCACGATATTCGATTACAAAGGGCAAGTGCAATCTATGCAGAGGATGAAAGCAAGGTATTAAGAAAATCACATAAGAATCCATACATCACAAAGATCTATGAAGAATTTTTGGAAGCACCAAATTCTGAAGTAAGTCACAAGCATCTACACACACATTATGTGAAAAGAGAGAAGTTCTGGAAATAGAAAATTCTATTTATTCTGTAAAACTAGATTTTCTGGTTTTATAGTGGTAAATTTAATATATAGACCTAATTGCAAGGAACATCTGAGCAAAAGGGGAACGTATAGATACCATCTAATGCCTTCCAACCTTTGTTGGAAGGCATTGATTTTGAGCACTTGAAGCCCTAGACTCTATCTAGCGTTGAGTGTGACATAAAGTTTTAGAGTTTGAGCGAACAAATTTTATTGTTGAAGGGGGGGAGAGCGTGGAGAAAAGAATCGGTGTCGTAGGAATCGTTGTTGAAGATATTGAAATTTCACCAAAGGTAAATGCAATACTCCATGATTATGCCGATATTATCGTTGGAAGAATGGGCATCCCTTATCGGGATAAAGGTATTTCCATCATATCCATTATTGTAGATGGCAGCATGGATACCATCAGTGCCATGACGGGCAAACTAGGAAAATTGACTGGAATCAGTGTAAAAACAGCTCTTACAAAGGTATAGAGATAAAATTTTGGGAGGAGAGTGTTCCTGTGAAAAAGAGAATGGTACTTTTTTTATTAGCCTGCATCATGATTTTGTCCACCGTATTAACGGGGTGTAGCCAAACAGGGAAACCAGAGGAAGTAGCCAAGGGGACCGATGTTACAGAAGAAATAGCAGAGGATCCGATTCGGGTCAATGTTGGATTTGTAGACGGAATTCCTGCCTTGAGTATGGCGAAGCTAGCAAAGGAAACGCCCATGGTAAAAGAAAATGTTACAATCCATTACGATTTGATCAAAGGATCGGATCTCATCGTTTCCAAAGTAATGAACAAAGAAGTAGATATTGCCATCGTTCCTTCAAACTTAGCATCCATTGCGTATAATCAGACCGATGCCTATATGGTGGGTGCTCTAAGTGGCTTTGGCAATCTCTACGTTCTTTCCAGGGAAGATATTTCTTCCATCGAAGATTTAAGGGGAAGAGAGATTACGACCATAGGAAAGGGCTTAACGCCGGATATTGTTTTCCAGTATGTACTGAAATCCAATAACATCGATCCAGCAAAGGATATTACCATCAACTATATGGGTGGCGCAACGGAACTAGCACCTGCATTCCTTGCGAAAAAGGCAGAGATTGTATTGGCTCCAGAGCCGATGCTCAGTACCATTTTATCGAAGGATGAATCTGCTAAGATTCAGCTCAGCTTAAACGAATTATTTGCTGAGGCTGCTGGTACAGATTTAGGATTTCCTCAGACTGTATTGATTGTAAAAAAAGAATTGGTAGAAAGTCATCCCAACTTTATCGGTACTTTCTTAGATGAATATGAGAAATCTGTGGATTGGGCAAGGGCGAATCCGGAAAAACTGGGGAAATACGGAACAGAGCTAGAGATTACAGTACCTGCTGGAATATTAAATCAAGATTCTATCCAGCGAATGAACTTAAATTTTATCGATGGCAATGAAATGAAGGAGATCTACATGAAATATGTGACGATTTTATCAGAAGTGGATGCAAAGACAATAGGAGGAAAGCTTCCAGATGAAGGCATTTTCTTTACGAAATAGGGGACCTATTATCATCAGTACGGCTGTATTTCTTTTAATTTGGCATTGGGCATCTGTTGTGGTAGGGCAGAGCGTGATTGTACCATCTCCAGGAGAGGTTCTACATTCTCTCTTGGAGATACTAAAAATGAAAACAACGCTGCACATCATTTTTCAAACATTGAAGCGAACCGTGTCCAGCTTTATCGTTTCTCTTCTAGGGGCGATTTTAGTTGGGTTTACCACCTACACTATGCCCATGCTGCGAAAAATTATGAGCCCCGTCTTGTATTTTATAAAGGCAGTGCCAGTGGTTGCCGTTATATTGTTGATTCTTATATGGTCCAACAGCGAGGTTGCACCAGCCATCGTAGGCTTTCTAATGGTATTTCCTTTTTTATATGAAGGCGTTCTCAATTCGTTAACCTCCATAGACAGGGAATTGATAAGCATGACCAAGCTATATAAGGTATCTCTTTTTTATAGAGTCAAAGATCTGCATCTGCCTAGTATTTATTTTGGTATGAATGGGATGCTGTCTTCAGCTTTCGGTCTTGCCTTCAAATCCGTAGTGGCAGGGGAGGTGCTGAGCCATCCCAAATTTTCTATTGGAAGCGCCATCTATAGGGAGAAAAACTACTTAAATACCTCCGGTGTTTTAGCATGGTTAATCATTATGGTCAGTATCAGTATCTTTTTAGATCAATTTGTGAAATTGCTGGGGAGGGGTCATCATAGAAATTATAAATCTGAATAAAAGCTTTGGGGGAAATATTATTTTAGAAGATATTCATTTAAGGATATACCCCCAAAGAATCAATGCAATTATAGGACCTTCTGGTTCTGGGAAAAGTACCTTGCTTCGGATTATTGCTGGACTAGATCACGAATTTTCAGGGTCTATTGAACCCATAGGACAGAATCGAATCGGTTACATTTTTCAAGAGCCTTGCTTAATCCAATGGAAAACTGTAAGGAAAAACATGTGCTATGCACTTAGCGGTCATGTGGACGAAAAAAAGCTATTGGACTACAGTAAAATACTGGGGCTTACAGATTATTTAAATTATTATCCAAGCCAGCTCAGTGGCGGTCTTCTGCAGAGGGTCAATCTTTTACGGGGATTTCTCTATCCTGCTACACTGCTGCTAATGGACGAGCCCTTTAAATCCTTAGATATTAAAAACAAGAAAGCTGCAATGGAGCTGATGATAAAAATTCAACAAGAAAGAAATCTCACAGTAGTATTGGTGACCCATAGTTTAGAAGAGGCAGTGGCGCTGGGCGACTATATCTACATCATGCCCAATAAACCTAAGGGTCAGCTGGAATGCGTTATAAATCCTAGGGATTCTATCCATGAAAAAAGCTCTACCGAAAATAAAATAGAGCTTTTAAATACATTGAAGGAAATTCTAAATACAGGCCATTAAACAGATTTAACTGTTGAGGTTTTTGAAATCATGACCTGTTGGACTTTGATAAAGACGAAGATCAAACTCCGGAATGATAGCTAAAATGTGATCGAATATATCCGACTGTATGGCTTCGTATTTTACAGAAAGGATCTCTTTTGAGAAAACATAGATTTCTATAGGCAAACCGTTTGCAGTAGGCTGAAGCTGTCTTACAACCTGAATCATATCTTTATGCACATTTGGATGATGCTTTAAATAATTTGTGATATACATTCTAAATACACCGATATTGGTTAAATGTCTTCCATTGACCATATTCGATGGTATGGCATTGAGCTTTTGATTATGATGATCGATTTCTAAAGTCTTTTCTTCGATGTAGTTTTTAATGTATTCAATTTCTTTAAAACGATCCAGCATTTCTTCATTACAAAATTTGATGCTGGTCATGTCGATATGAATGGATCTTTTGATTTGTCGAGCGCCTGCTTCCTGCATACCTCTCCAATTCTTAAAAGAATCGGATATCAACACGTGAGTCGGAATGGTAGTGATGGTTTTATCCCAATTCTGTACCTTTACGGTGTGAAGAGAAATATCAATAACGTTTCCGTCAGCTTCATATTTTTGCATTTCAATCCAATCGCCTATTTGAAGCATGTTGTTGGATGTGAGCTGAATGCTGGCCACCAGACCTAAAATTGAGTTCTGAAAAACTAAAATAAAAACTGCTGTAGCCGCACCGATACCACTAAGTAATATCAATGGAGAACGGTTGATTAGAACACTGATGATTACGATAATGCCAATGACATAGACCACGATTTTAATGACCTGAAGATATCCCTTGATGGGTCTTGCCTTAGAAACAGGAAATTCTTGATAAATATGATGGATGGTATCTAAGGATTTATCCAAGGTCAACAAAATAATAAAAATGATATAGGAAAAAGCAATTCGTTGAATCAAGATTTGATAAGTAGGAAATACAGGTGCCCAAAGATGAATCAAAGCGCCGGGCACAATGCGGGACAGGGTTTCAAAAACCTTTTTTTCTAAGAAAATATCGTCCCATTTATTTTTCGTTCTTTTGATATAGGCGGTTAAAGTTCGAAGTAAAACTTTTTGCACAACAAAATCGGCGACGATGCAGGTGAGTATGATGAAAATAATCGCCAATATATTGGATAAAAAGATGGAGAGTCTTTCATTAAAATTGTAATTCAGTAGTAAATCATAAATAAATTTAATCAATTGTATGGCTCCTTTTAACAAAACTTTTTTGTAATCATTGATTCCATTATAATATATAGGGTTTCATTCTGCAAATTAGATATGCATTGATTTATATAGAATAATTCATAATATTGACAGGTTCTGCAATGAAAACTAAAATTATAATATAGTTGAAGAGAAGAGGACGCATTAGTAGAATGGAGTGGGATCGTACCATGAAGAATATATTTTTTTACCATACACCAATAGGGAAAATCGGTATTGCTGAAAGCAACAATGCTATAACTCATGTTTATTTTGACGAAGAAATCCATGAGAAGGATATGGAAATAAAAGAGACACCGGTTTTAAAAGAAGCAGGAAGACAACTTATGGAATATTTCGAAGGTATTAGAAAGGATTTTGATCTACCTCTTGCACCCCAAGGAACAGCCTTTCAACAGAAAGCATGGAAAGCCTTACAGGAGATTCCTTATGGAGAGACGAGAAGCTATGGTGACATAGCAAAGCGTATAGGCAATCCAAAGGCATGTCGTGCGGTTGGAATGGCAAACAATCGCAATCCCATTGGGATTATCATTCCTTGTCATCGGGTGATTGGTGCCAATGGAAAATTGGTAGGCTACGGCGGGGGCTTGCATATTAAAGCGTATCTTTTAAAACTTGAGAAAGAGAAAGTAAATGCTTAAGGGAGGGATACTGTGGCAAACGTAAAAACCAATGCAATGAGAATTTTAGATAAAGCGGGAATCCCTTACAAGATCTATACCTATGAACAAAAGGATGGCTTAGTTGACGGCATTTCAGTTGCAGGAAAAATAGGACAACCCTTTGAAAAAGTATATAAAACTTTGGTTACCCAAGGTGCCAGCAGAGAATACTATGTTTTTATTGTTCCTGTCAATGAGGAACTAAATTTAAAAGCAGCGGCAAAGTCCGTCAATGAAAAAAATGTGGAAATGATTAAGAGTACAGATATAACCAAGGTAACGGGGTATATTCGAGGTGGTTGCTCTCCCGTAGGAATGAAGAAAGAATATAAAACAGTTTTAGACAGTTCCTGTAATCGTGTAGATCGGCTCATTGTAAGTGCAGGAAAAATCGGTTATCAAATTGAGATTGCTACAGCGGATTTAATCCGCTTAATCCGCTGTGAAGTTGAGTCCATTGTCATGGATAAACAGGTAGATGGAGCCTAGAAGCTGAGATTGGATGGTGTAAATAAAAAGAACAGCCTTCACCGGATATGAATCTGGTGAGGGCTGTTCCTATGAATCGTCAAAATCTGAAGTAAAGCTTATTGTGTGCGGCCATCTTTAATAAAAACTCGGATTCTCTCAGGAGCTTCTGGTTTGTCTTCTCCTTTTTCTACGTCATAATCCTCATCCTTATCCTCGTAATTCAGTGCGTCCTCTAATAAGCTCTCTAGATTCCCACTTTCAATATCCGCCGGCTGAACACCATCAACCATTAGGAGAATATCCTTGTGCTCTGAATAAAGATGGTAGGATGTAAATTTAAATCCATGGTTCGTCAGTAGATGATGAGCAGTTTCTAACAAATGGGCCACATTTTTTAAAGAAGGATTCTCTAAATCTGATTGAAGGGTAATTTGCATATCCACTGGGAGACTTCGATCAAAGTTCATATCCAATTGAATGGCACCGTTTTTTTGTTCATATTCCCACTTCTCCACGAGCACCATGGTTCTATTACTTTCTAATCCCTGAACCTCCGATAAAATTGGTCGGACTAAGTTGGCACATTCTTCTTGCAATCTGCTCAGTGTGTTAAACTTTCCAAGAACATAGGAGTCGTAGTCATCATATCGGATCTGGCCATTGCGATAATAAATATTAAAATGGGTATCGATACTGGTTTTCGATGATGCCTTTACGATATATTCTCCAAACTTAAAATTGTAGCGAGGCTTTTCAATGATAAGATCTAGATCTGAATAGTTTTTTTCAATATGTTTTTTTGCAGCCTTTTTGGCAAAAGATGCAGATACGGGATTTCCAATGAAGGAATTCGTTACAAATAAAATAGCCCCGATTAAGCCAATGGCCATTACCAAAGCAATAATTTTGAACAAACCTTTATTATTTTTCATGATCTTTCCTCTTTTCTCAATGCAAATTTTAGGAGTGCAGCGATGATAATACCAAGGATCGTAAGGAAGGCATAGATAGTGCTTAAAAATATAGGGATAAAGAAAACTGCTACCTGAAAACCTTGGGATATAGCGCCGTCAAAAATACTTTGGATCAATAACCAGATATAAGACGCCATAAAAATTCCTACAGGAGCCCAATAGTATTTCTTTTTTAAGACAAAATAAGCACAGCTACCCACGATAGGCATAATCAAAAAATTATAGAACATGGCAAAGGAATTTGAAATCAAGATACCGATGAGAGCACCGGTCATAATGAATGTAAATCCAGTAAAAAAAAGATGTTTTTTAATGGAGGATATAATTTTCCTATCGTTAACGGTATCTTCGGTAATTACACCAAATCCTTCGAATTCTGCTCTACAATTTTCACATGCTTTGATATGTTCATAGACCAAAGCTTTACTGTCGTTGCTTGCAACATGATCGACCACTAAAGGTATTAAGTCCAAACATACATCGCAAGAAATATGTTTCCTATTCATATTCAATGTAATCCCTCCATTTCCAGCTTTGATTGAATCCACTTTTTCACTCTAAAGTCAATCACCCGTGCGGAGCTTTCCGATACCCCTATTTTTTCAGAAATCTCGCTGTAGGAAAAGCCGTCAATACGCATATTGACGATGTTGCGTGTTCGCTCATCCTTTGTAGACAATAATTCATGAATTCGAAAGATGGTTTCTTTCGCTATCAGACGATCCTCCATACTCTCCGTAATATAAATCTCTAAAAGGTCGTCGTATTCTACTTGTGCCTTGAAGCCCCGTAAATGCTGGAGCCATAAATTTCTTGCGATACCGAATAGCCATGTTTTAATCGATGAATTCTCTTTGAATCTTGGGAGCGCATGGATCGCCTTTAAAAAGGTTTCAGACAACAAGTCCTCTGAAAGAGTGGGATTGTGAGTAAGACCCATTAAGTAATAAAATACATCCTGCTTATATTGCCGATATAAATTTTCAATTTTAAGCACCGAAATCCCCCTTTCATTTAATTAGTCACAAAAAACGGGATTTTGTTACAGATAAAAAAATAGCATAGATGGATCGTAGCATACTTTCCCTCGTATCCTTTGCATAATAAGAACATATAAAGGAAATATAATACCATAACAGAATTCTAGACACAGGAGATGAAAGCGTGAAGCATAAAAAGCGGGTTCTAAAAATAGCACTGGCAATAATTTTTGTATTCTATTGTCTATTCATCTATAGGGATATGCATCATACATCTGGATTCTTCCCCACCTATATCCTAAAATATATATCGATCCTATTCTGTTTTTTCATCACCCTGATGATTGGAAAAGATTCAATTCATAAAAGGGATCGAACATTGCTCCAGTTCGGAATGCTTTGTACCGTATTTGCAGATTTCTTTTTTCTTATTTTAAACCATTACATTGTAGGCATCGGTTTTTTCTGTCTCGTTCAAATAATTTACTATTTCAGATATAAGGGCAGGATCATTCCTTCCATACTCTTTCGATTTTTGCTGGGTTTTTTATTGATAATAGGCATTCATTTGCTATTAAATCTGTTGGAAGTAAAGGTAGAATGGATCCTCACTATGGCATCTTTTTATGCCCTATGTATCATTACAAGTGTGATTGAATCTATCCACGTATTGAAAGTCAATGGATATCCAGCCATCAATAGATGGCTTATTGTATTGGGCATGGTTTTATTTCTTTTATGTGATATCAATGTAGCTCTATCTTATTTGATGAAATCCTATGCCATAGAGCTTTATGGTACTTCAGCTACTTTGATATGGATTTTTTACTTACCGTCCCAGGTATTCCTGTCTCTTAGTGGATATCGTTTGAATCGAATAAAATAATCAAGGAACATTCTAGGATAAGTTTTTCTATGGGTGGATTCGCAGATAAAATATTTCAATCAAATTTCTAATGAAATTCTAATCTTCAACTCATGGGAATCTAATGCATACCTCCTATAATAAAAGTATAAATTAAATAAAATAAATGGAGGGGTATACATGACAATCACAATAGAAATGATTGATGAGTTAAAGAAAAGAGCAAATATAAGCTTTGAAGAAGCAAAGATGGTCTTAGAAAGATACGATGGCAACATCGTAGAATCTTTAATTTATCTTGAAAAGCAAAAGAAAACAAAATCCACATTATTCGAGGAAAAAGAGAATCTCTTTAATAAGGTAAAAGTGGTCACGGCGAAAGGGAATGCGATTCGATTCATTGTGAGCAAGGATGACCGAAATGTACTGAATTTATCCTTAACAGCAAGTATTATCTTAGGAATTTGTACATTCCATATTACTTTCGTAGCGTTGATCGTTGCTTTATTTGCTGGATATCGATTTAGATTTGAGCGAAATGGCAGTGATATGAAAGTAAATTCCATACTGAACAAAGTTCATAACGATGTAGATGATTTTAGAAAAGAAATGAAAGATGATTTTACAAAATAAAAAAGTTTTTTTAGAAGCAATGCAAGAAAGCTTTTGTGAAACCCATTTACGGTAAAGTTGTTCTCCTTTCCTGTATGAAAAAGAAACTGCCCTATTTGTTATAAAAGTTTTAGAGATAGCCTGTGAAAAACAGGCTATTTTTAGATGGGTTTAAAGAGCAGGGTATGAAAATGTGAATCGTCATTCAATACTTATCAGCTTCCATGAATTAAGGTATAATTGAACGATAGATTCATATTAAAGGGGCGAAATTGAAATGAGCAAAAAGAAAATTTTGATTGTAGAAGACGAGATTAAGATTGCCAGATTTTTAGAGCTGGAGCTAACCCATGAAGGATATGATGTAGAGCAGGCACATGATGGAAGGGAAGGGGTTCAGAAAGCACAGAATGAACCCTTCGATTTAATAATTCTGGATATCATGCTACCTCACATCAATGGGATAGAGGTCCTAAGAAAGATTCGACAAACTTCTACGATTCCTATTATTATGTTGACGGCAAAGGACGAGGTCATGGATAAGGTCATCGGGCTAGATATGGGCGCCAATGATTATATGACGAAGCCCTTTGCCATAGAAGAGCTTCTAGCTAGAATCAGAGCTGCTTTAAAAGCCGGCAGACAGCTTGTTTCCAAGGAAAACACCTTACAGCTTGGCAACTTAAAGTTAGATACAGATATGTACAAAGTTACCTACGGCACTGAAATCATTGAACTGACAAAAAAAGAATTTGATCTGCTGCACTATTTTTTAGAGAATAAAAATATTGTATTGACTCGAGATAAAATTCTTCAAGCGGTATGGGGGTATGACTATATTGGAGATACCAATATAGTAGATGTGTACATCCGATATTTGAGAAGCAAAATAGATGATAAATACAATATCAAGCTGATTCATACCGTTAGAGGGGTGGGTTATATTTTAAAGCATGAATAAATGGCGTGAAGTATTCAATCTAATGAAAAAAATACTCTATTTTTCAGTCAGTTCCGTAAGGGTAGCCTTTCAGAGTCTCCGTATTGATTTTAGAAAAATATACTATAGTATAATCGAAAAGCTTCGATTTTCTTTAAGCTTAAAAATCACCTTGGTTCACGCTAGAAAAACGCTATCCATTTTGACAACGTTTACCATGCTGATTCTTGTTGGGTTCGCACTACTCAGTTTTTGGAATGCACAAAATCTTATGGCGAAAAATTATGCTTTAATTTCTACATATGTAGAAGAAACGGGATTTGAAGAGCGCATGGAGAATCTTTTAGCCTTTGACCGCCTATCGGTCACAATCTTTGATGAAGATGGACTGGTGCTTTATACGACAGAAAATCGAAAGAACAGTATTTATTTTTATGAGAAAGAGGCATTGGTAGATGCCTTCAGCATCAATAAAAACTATATTTTAGCTTTAGATTCAGGTCCTATGAACTATAATTTCATAGATTCATTGAAAGACATAAATCATGAGGAGCAAGAATATAGCTATGGATATGCTATGATTTTGCTGGAGAAAATAGAGTGGCATAAGACATCTGCCCATATTCAGATCAAAAATAGAATGATCAGAGAAACCACTGCATTCATATGGTTGGCGGCAATTCTATTGGGAATCAATCTGATCCTTACTTTGGATGTACTGTTTTCCGGTATGAAATCCAGTAGGAAAATTTTAAGACCCATTGAAACTATGACGAAAACAGTTGAGAATATAACCATCAATGAGCTGAATACTCGCTTGAATATTAGTGGTTCTCAGGACGAATTAAAAGACTTAGCTCGGAATTTCAATAATATGCTGGATCGGATTCAGAAATCCTACGATCAACAGAAACAGTTTGTCTCCGATGCATCCCATGAACTGAGAACACCAATTTCCGTAATTCAAGGCTATGCCGATCTATTGAATCGGTGGGGAAAAGATGATGAAAAGATATTGGAGGAATCATTGCTCGCCATCAAAGAGGAATCTGAAAATATGAAATCCCTTGTGGAAAAGTTGCTTTTTCTGGCGAGAAGTGATCAAAACACTCAAAAAGTAGAAAAAACAAGCTTTTATTTAAATGAGCTCATCGAAGAGATTGTGAAGGAAACCAGATTAATCGATGAGGAACACCATATTCTCTGTGTCGAAAACGAAGATATTTTTCTCAATGCAGACCAAAGGCTCATAAAAGAAGCATTAAGGATATTTATAGACAATTGTATCAAATATACGCCCCATGGTGGCAGTATAAAGATCGGGTCAAAAGTTAAAGAGAATAAGGCGATTCTGTCCATCGAAGATACAGGCATCGGTATTCCCAAAGAGGATCTACCAAATATTTTCAATCGTTTTTACAGGGTGGATAAATCCCGAACAAAGGGTACGAAGGGTGTGGAAGGAACTGGACTGGGTCTTTCCATAGCAAATTGGATCATTAAAGAGCACCATGGGGATATTCAGGTGGAAAGTGAAATCAATCAGGGGACGAAGATCACCATAAGTTTACCCCTGTATTGCAAATGAGAAGAATCCGTATTTATCTAATTTGACAATCAATTGGATCCTGTATATAATGAAGTTGATTTTAGAAAATAAACTTGAGAAAGGGCAAGGTATTTGCAGCCATGGAGATATAATTCACTTAAATAACTAATTTAAAATGAAAATAAAATTTGTTTGCTGAAGCGGATGGATTTTATAGCGTGCTCAATTTTAAGCGCTGCTTAAAATATAAATAATGCCTTGGTTGAAAAGGTTTTATTTGGAGTGCATTTTATTAGAATAATTGGGTGGATAGTATTTTTAACTGAGAATAGCTTGCTTGTTATATATTGAATCTTAAGGAATCTTTTGCTGGAGGGTATATTGTGATACTTTTCTTTCGTAAGGGTTTGTTTCTATGAATTAAGATGATAATATCAATAAGGAAATGCTATCCTCTCATAACAAGGGAGGATTTTTTATGTTGTTGATTGAGGCGAGTAAGATTAAACAATATTTTGGGGATCGATTACTGTTGGATATGGATCATTTAAGAATATATTCTGAAGATCGAATCGGAATCGTTGGAAGAAATGGTGTGGGCAAGACCACCTTCATCAATATTTTAAGTAATCGAATACAGCCCAGCGATGGGTGGGTTCGACTATATGGCGAGTATTCCTATATATCTCAGCTAGAGGAGCCCGTGCACAAAATTATAAGTGACGAGATTGCATCTAAATTCGGTGTTGAAGCCCTTTGGCAGGACCATATGAGCGGTGGTGAGAAGACTCGATTTAAGCTTGCAAAGGCCATTGAGGATCATAAAGTCATCCTATTTGCAGATGAGCCCACCAGCAATGTGGATATGGAAGGCATTGAATTAATGGAAAAAATTTTTAATGGGTACAAGGGTGCCTTCGTGGTCATATCCCATGATCGAAGCTTTTTAGATCGAGTATGCAATAAGATATTGGAAATAGAAAATGGTAGAATAAAAATATACAGCGGTAATTATACAGACTATCAGCATCAGAAGGAAAAGGAAAAAGAAAGAGCAGTCTTTGAATATGAGGAATACATCTCTGAAAAGAAAAGGCTGGAAGAGGTAAGGAAGGAAACGAAGGAAAGAATAAAGGGTTTGAGAAAAACGCCGAAGCGCATGGGAAATTCTGAAGCTAGATTGCATAAAATGGGGCCGCAGAAAGCAAAGGCGAATTTGGATCGGTCTGTAAAAAGTGTAGAGAAGAGAATAGAGCACCTCGAAGTCAAAGAAAAGCCGAAAGAAGAAGCAGTAATGAAGCTGGATGTTTTAGATTCCAATAAGCTGCATAGCAAGATCGTCGTGGCAGGAAAAAATATAGAAAAAAGCTTTGGTTCAAATCGGATATTTCATAATGCTGAGTTCAATATTTACAATGGTACGAAGGTAGCTTTGATCGGTCCCAATGGGTGTGGGAAAAGTACTTTGATTAAAATGATCCTAGCTCATGAGGATTCCATCAAGATTGCTCAAGGGGCAAAAATAGGATACTTTAGTCAAAATATGGATATCTTAAATGTGAAACAAAGTATTTTAGAAAATGTTATGGAAAGCAGCATCTATCCGGAAAACTTTGCGAGATTATTGTTGTCACGGCTGCTCTTTAAAAGAGAGGATGTTTATAAAAAAGTAGAAGTATTAAGTGGGGGAGAAAGAGTGAAGGTTTCTTTTGCCAAAATTGTTTTACAGGATATCAATTTTCTGATACTGGATGAGCCGACAAATTATATGGATATTGACTCTTTAGAAGTCATAGAAGAAACCCTAAAAAATTATGACAGAACCTTACTGTTTGTCTCCCATGATAGAAGATTTGTAGAGGCGATTGCCGACAATATTATGACCATAGAAAATAAGAAGATAAAGGTATTTCACGGAACCTATCAGGAGTATTTATCTAGAAAAAGTAAAGCCACAACCAGTATGAATGAGGAGCGGAATCAACAGATTCTCTTATTAAAAAACCGTCTTTCAGAAGTGATCGGCAGATTGTCCCTGCCATCTAAAGGCGATGATATAGAAGCTCTGGACAAAGAATACCATACAATATTAGCGGAGCTTCAGAAATTCAAAGCATAGATTTCTGCGAATCATATTGCATCATGGTGCTTAATATAATAAAATGATTAGGTCTAAGGATATATTTTAAATGGATGTAGTAAAAAAGAGATAGTTTTAAATGGTTCATTTAAAGCATTGGAGCTAAAATATGGAGGTGCGGTATGTCGATTATTGAATTGTTGAAGGTTATTTTTTTAGGAATCGTTGAAGGAATCACAGAATGGTTGCCAATCAGTAGCACTGGCCATATGATTTTGGTGGAAGAATTTATTCAATTGAATGCTTCAGCAGCCTTTAAGGAAATGTTTTTCGTAGTGGTTCAATTAGGTGCTATTATGGCTGTGGTTCTGTTGTATTTTAATAAACTGAATCCATTCGCATTGAGTAAGACGAAAAGAGAAAAGAGAGAAACCATGCGGATTTGGTACAAAGTAGTCGTTGGGATTATACCGGCAGGCGTAATGGGTTTACTGTTTGACGACTGGTTGAATGAACATCTATATAATTATTGGACTGTGGCGGCTATGCTCATCGTATACGGTGTTTTATTTATCATCATTGAAAATCGAAATAAACATCGATATGCAAAAATCAATAGCTTTAGTGAGTTATCCTATAGCACTGCATTTCTAATCGGTTTATTTCAAGTATTGTCCTTGATTCCGGGTACTTCCCGTTCAGGGGCGACGATTATAGGTGCCATCATATTGGGGACATCCCGCTATATTGCGGCAGAATACTCCTTCTTTATGTCCATTCCGATCATGTTTGGGGCAAGTGCTGTAAAGCTACTTAAATTCGGTTTTAACTTTACCAGCATAGAGATCATCACCCTTGTAACGGGTATGGTCGTAGCATTTGTTGTTTCTATCATAGCCATACGACTATTAATGGCTTATATTAAGAACAATGATTTCAAAGCCTTCGGTTGGTATCGTATTTTTTTAGGTGTGGTAGTCATTGGATATTTTCTGATAACCAATGGTAAGGTTCTATCTTAAAACAAAATTTGTTCGCTGAGGTTCACAAACTTTATGTGGTACTCAACTCTAGATAAAGCTTAGAGTTTCAAGTGCTCAGAATAAAATGGGAGCATCAATCCATAGAGTAAAATATAAAATCAGACTGGATAGAAGATATCCAGTCTGATTTTATATTTTACAAGGAATAGATAAACTTTTTTCAATGAATCGAATATGCTACTTTTAGGTTATAAGTTTGAAAAATAAATCGAATGGTGGTAGAATAAGTTGTTAAGCTTAGACTATTCAATGTAAGGTGATGAAAAATATGGAGCAACAAATCGATAAAAAATATATTTTTAGTAACAGTCGGTTAAAAAAGTTAATATTGCCACTGGTGGTGGAGCAGTTTTTGGCGGTTGCTGTCGGCATGGCAGACTCTATCATGGTTGCCAGTGTAGGGGAAAGTGCAGTATCAGCAGTTTCGTTGGTAGACTCCATCAGTATACTTTTAATCAATATTTTTGCGGCGTTAGCAACGGGAGGAGCAGTGGTTGCTGGGCAATATATTGGACAAGGGCGGGATGATGAGGCCTGTAAGTCTGGAAAACAGCTGATTATGTTCGCTTCTTTTATTTCGCTTATGATCATGGGCATCATGTATCTTGGAAGAGGATTTATTCTAAATGTGGTCTTTGGTCAAATAGATCCGAAAGTTGCGGCCTATGCCAACACGTATATGCTGATCGTTTTTGCAAGTATCCCGTTTATAGCTGTTTATAATAGTGGTGCTGCACTGTTTCGATCCATGGGAAATTCTAAAGTAACCATGTTTACTTCCTTTATTATGAATGCAATCAACATCGTTGGAAATGCTATTTTTGTGTATGGATTTAAGATGGAAGTAGAAGGTGTAGCCATACCTACATTAGTCTCTAGAATTGTTGCTGCAATCATAATTATGGTATTATTGAGAGACCGAAGTCTAATTATTCATATCAATAAATTACTGGATTATAGACCGGATAAAGATATGATCAAACGAATTCTTAGAATAGGTATTCCAAATAGCATTGAAAGCAGTATGTTCCAGCTTGGGAAAATTTTACTACTAAGTATCATTGCTGGATTGGGCACCGCTTCTATAACAGCCAATGCGGTTGGGAACGCAGTTACATCCTTTCAGATTTTACCGGGCGTCTCCATTGGCCTAGGATTGGTTACTGTGGTAAGCCAATGTGTTGGTGCAGAGGATTATGAACAGGTTCGATATTATACCAAGAAGCTGCTAAAATACACCTATATTTCATTTATCGCTTTGAATACGTTTATTATTTTAGCGACACCAGTAATCGTGAATCTGTACCATCTGTCAGAGGAAACGGCAGTCATGGCAAAACAAGTTATTATTTTCCACGGGATATGCGCCTGTCTTCTATGGCCATTGTCATTCACCCTTCCCAATACGCTGAGAGCATCCAACGACGTAAAGTATACCATGATCGTCGGTGTTGCATCCATGTGGACTTTCAGAATTGGCTTCGGTATTCTCCTTGCCAAGTATATGAGCTTTGGAATGTTTGGTGTTTGGGTTGCCATGATCATTGACTGGATTATAAGAAGTATTTTATTTGGGATTCGATATCGAGGGAACAAGTGGCAGGTATGCTCCTAAAGAAAGGTAGCCATTTGAAAGAACGCACGTACCTAATTTAAGCTTTATCTATTGACATATATATACACTTCATATAATATAATGGTTGCGTAACAATTGAATATCAAAGTATTAGGGTTCTCTACTTAGAGATATTAGGGAAATTGGTGCAAAGCCAATACAGCCCCCGCTACTGTAAACATGGACGAGTTCTAAAAGCCACTGGATTTAATCTGGGAAGGCAGAAGGAGGAAGAAGTGTGAGTCAGGATACCTAACTAATACTTGGCATGGTTTTCGGTGGGAAAATTTTATGAACGATATATAGCGGTGTATACTGTAGTATGCAGGCTAAATAAAGTAAATGACAAAAACTCCACTTGGAGTTTTTTTATTTTCAGCACCTTAAATTCCTGCTTAAAACTAAAAGTAAAACATATTTTTAGAGGAGCGTGTAAAATGAGTAAAAAACTAAACAATGTAATCCGAACAATGATGATTCTCCTACTGGTATCTTCGTTTTTAGTAGGATGCACAAGTAGCAAGGGTGGAGCCAAAGAAACCAATCGAATTGGTCAAGAAGAAATCAATGGTAAAAATACAGGGCTTGTTCATGAAAGAACTATGGAACTGAAGTATGCCAAGCATTTTGCAGTAGATTATTATAAAGATGGATATAAGGTAATAACAGACGCAGCGGATAGAAAAATATTACTTGTGCCAGAAGGAAAAGAAGTTCCAGAAATGGAAGAAAAGATGGTAGTGATTCAAAAACCCATCGAAACAGTTGCTCTCTACTCTACAATAGATGCAGCGTGGTTTAGACCCGTTGGTGCATTGGATAGAATTGTAGCAACAACATTTGAAGCATCTTCATGGCGTATCCCTGAAATTGTAGAAGGCTTAGAGACGGGAAGGATCTCTTTTATCGGAAAAACAAGCGCATTGGATTATGAACTGTTACAAGCTGTGGGACCTACTGTAAACTTATTATCAAAATCAAGTGAAAAGGAATTGTTTCCTAAATACGATGAATTAGATTTAGACTATATCAGTATGGGCGCTTATTTAGAAGAAGATCCCAGAGCAAGACTAGAATGGGTAAAATTTGCATCGGCCCTATTGGATAAGGAAGAAGAAGCCATTCAATTCTTTGACGAAGAGCTGGCAAGAATGGAAGCTGTTAGCAAAAAGGCAGCAGAATCAACCGAAGAGAAATTGAATGTAGCTTTCGTATATTTTTCACCATCAAAATCAGTGTTCTATGTACATAATGGAAAAGGTCACCATGCTGTAACAACGGAGATTGCTGGCGGCATACACTATCCTAAGGATTTTGCACAGGATAAAAACGGTTTTGTACCGACCACCAACGAAGAGTTTTATAAGATGATGTCCGATGTGGATCTCATCCTTTACGACAACATCAGTGGACACGGGATTCAAAACATGAAGGATTTATTGGAAAAGGCTAGTTTTGTATCGGACTTGAAAGTGGTACAAGAAGGTAGAATATGGGGGCTACAGAAGGAGTTCTGGCAATCTGCAGATAAAATCGCTGACATCACAGAAGCGCTGAATTCCATCCTAACGACACCTCACGGGGAGATTACAGAAAACGACTATTATTTTTTAATGAAATAACAATAAAAATTGCAGTGCATATGGGGAGAAAAGTATGAGGAAAAATTTGAAAACAACAAGGCTTTTCCTGCTATTAATACTACTTTTATTATTCAGTATCGCATTAAATATCAGAAAAGGGTCTGTAGATCTCAATTTGAAAAGTTTAATGGATGTTATTTTAGGAAATCGAGAATTGAGTCAATTGGAATCCAACATTTTATTTAAGATTCGACTACCTAGAATCATCAGTGCAATATTATTTGGCGGAGCATTGTCCATTTCTGGATTTTTGCTCCAAACCTTTTTTAAAAATCCAATCGTTGGACCTTTTGTTTTGGGCGTTTCATCTGGAGCAAAATTGTTTGTTGGTTTGTTTATTTTAACGACAATCAGTATCCCCTCATTAATATCGGGACCCTTCGAAATGTTTTTAATCGCTTTTGTAGGAAGTATGCTGGTAATGTCGCTGGTGCTATTGTTTGCAAAATCTGCTGAAAGCATATCGGTACTCATCGTTGTAGGGATTATGATTGGATACGTTGCGTCAGCAGGAACAGACTTTATGATGACCTTTGCCTCGGAACAAAAAATAGCCACTTTGACCACTTGGTCTATGGGAACATTTTCAGGCGTTACTTGGGATATGATTAAGGTTTCCGCAATTATTATCATTCCAACAACCCTAAGTGTATTTTTTCTTTCAAAGCCATTACAAGGGTATTTGTTGGGAGAAAACTATGCGAAAAGTATGGGGATCAATATTAAAGCCTTTAGAATCATTCTAATTACGTTATCTAGTATCTTATCCGCATGTGTTACTGCTTTTGCAGGACCTGTGTCTTTTGTTGGGATTGCTGTACCCCATTTAACCCGATTGACTTGCAAAACCTCCAACCCTAAAATATTAACGCCAGCCATATTTTTGTTAGGGGCCAGCTTTACCTTAATTGCAGATTACTTTGCTAGAACCCTATTCTCGCCGGTAGAATTGAATATCAGCACAGTAACCTCATTCATTGGCGCACCGCTTATTATTTGGCTGATGCTTAACAGGAGGAAAAGAATATGAGTTTTTTAGTAGCGAAGGATTTAAAAGTGGGATATGCCAAAAGAACTGTAGTAGATCAGGTGAACTTTGAGCTGAAAAAGGGAGAAATCATTTGTCTGTTGGGACCCAATGGATGTGGTAAATCTACCATCATCAAATCCATTATAGACCATATCAAAATTTTGGATGGCTCCTTAACGGTTTTAGGGAGAGATATCAATGCCATATCCGGTATGGAAAGAGCAAAGGAAATGTCCGTGGTTCTGACAGAAAGAATCGCTCCAGAAATGATGACTGCCATGGATGTGGTGGCCACGGGAAGATATCCCCATACGAACCATTTTGGAAAACTTTTAAAAAGGGACATGGATATCATTCAAGAATCACTTCATATTGTCAATGGTGAAGAACTGAAGGACAAGGAATTCAGAGCCCTAAGTGATGGAGAAAAACAAAGAATTATGATCGCTCGAGCCATTTGCCAAGAATCCGATATTATGATTTTAGATGAACCCACATCTTTTTTAGATATCCGTTATAAAATCGATCTACTAGATATTCTAAGCAAGCTGGCCATAGAGAAGGAAAAGACCATCATCCTATCCCTTCATGAAATTGAGTTGGTACCTAAAATTGCAGATCAGGTATTATTGATTAAAAATGGTGCAGTATATCAGTACGGTTCGCCGGAAGACGTTATAACAGATGAAGCCATCAAAGAAGTCTATAATATCAGCATTGGTTCCTTTGATACTACATTGGGAAATATAGAGCTACCAAAAGCCACCCATGCGCCAAAGGTATTTGTCATTGGCGGTGGAGGAAAAGCTACGAAAATCTATCGAGCTTTAAGCAAAAAGAATATGAGCTTTTATAGTGGCATTCTATTTGAAAATGATATAGATTACAGCGTATCTAGGGCTTTAGGATACGATACCATTGCAGAGGATAGCTTTACTGCCATAGAGGGAGAGAAGCTCAATCTAGCTAAAGCATATATCAAAGAATGTGATATTGTAATTGATTCCGGTGTGTCGCTTTCTGGCATTAACAAAGGAAATTATGATTTGCTGAAATTTGCTTCCCAGGAAGGGCTTCGAATCATGTCTTTAAGAAATGAAGACCTAGGGCTGAATACCGTAAATTTTGAGTCCATATCTTCTTTAATATCCGCCATATAAATTACTGATTGTACTTTAATTTTGTGGTATAATTTCTTTATGCTTACGAACAAATTTTATGAGAATATAGGATGGTTGGGAGGATATAGAATTGTTACACGTTGTATTATTAGAGCCAGAAATTCCACAAAATACAGGAAATATTGCTAGAACCTGTGCTGCTACTGGAAGTGTCCTGCACTTAATTGGTCCAATGGGATTTTCTATAGATGAAAAACATGTGAAGCGAGCAGGATTGGATTATTGGGAGTTATTAGACCTGCGGTATTATGATAGCTATGAGGAGTTTTTAAGCAAAAATCCAGAGGCGACCATATATTATGCAACAACGAAGGCAGAAAAGGCCCATAGTGAGATGGTATATCCTGAAGAAAATTGCTATATTATGTTTGGAAAAGAAACGGCAGGAATTCCAAAAAATATATTAAATGAAAATAAAGAAACCTGTATACGGATTCCAATGGTAGATTTAGAAAAGGCCCGTTCCTTAAATCTATCGAATTCTGTTGCTATCGTAGTTTATGAAGTTTTAAGACAATATAATTATCCAAACATGAGATAGAGTAGAAGAATCTACTCTATTTTTTATGACCTAACCCAATTTATGCGACCAGAGGGAGTGATAAATTGATGGTAGGTCAAACGCAACGAATGCCAATTTCATGGACCGAAGGGAGAATGAAATTGTGCAATGAGACTGCGAAATAACCCAATTTATGCGACCAGAGGGAGCGATAAATTGATGGTAGGTCAAACGCAACGAACACCAAATTTGCACGACCGAAGGAAGTGAACAAATTTGAGTTGTGAGACTGCGAAATAACCCAATTTATGGGACCAGAGGGAGCGATAAATTGATGGTAGGTCAATAAAATGAATGTAAGAAAAATGTTTTTTTAGGGTACATAGAAAATATTGTAAAAAAATTAAATAAGTTATAGAATAGAAGGAGATAAGAGTTTGATTGTAATTTTGTTTAATACAGAAGTCTAAACTAGGAGGGATCGTAGTGAATCCGATTCAAATTGTTACAGATAGCATGATTGATTTACCCAAGGATATGATTGAGGCACATAATATTGTGGTAGTGCCATTGACTATTATATTTGATGATAAGGAATACAGAGATGGTATCGATTTAACGAATATACAGTTTTATGAAAAACTTTCCCAAGCGAAGGAATTACCCAAAACGTCTCAGGTTACCCCGAACGCATTCATGGAAGTATTTAAAAAATCCTTGGAGGAAGGAAAGGATATCTTGTGTATCAACGGGTCTTCAAAGGCCAGTGGAACCCATCAATCCGCAGTATTGGCTAAAAATTCATTGGATAGCGAAAGAATCCATGTCTTCGATACCATGGGGTTATCTTTAGGTGGCGGCATGTATGTTTATGAAGCCATCAAGATGATGGCAGATGGAAAGAACCTAGAGGAAATTATGAAAGGTCTTCATGATATGAAATTAAAAGTAGATCACATCTTCACTGTAGATACATTGGAATATTTGAAAAAAGGCGGAAGATTAAATCCAATGAAGGCTACTATCGCAACTATGTTAAATATTAAACCAATTTTAACTGTTGAAGATGGTTTGGTTGAATCCTTGGATAAAGTCAGGGGAAGTAAGAAGGTCATTGGAAAAATGATAGAATTGGCCAAAGCAAGGGGTGAAAATTTTGAGGGTAAAACCATAGGAATCTCCCATGCCATCAGCTTGGAAGCCCTAGAAATGCTGAGAGAACATGTGAAGAAAGAGCTGAATCCGAAGGAAATTGTCGTTTCTGAAATCGGTTGTACCATTGGTACCCATGCGGGTCCTGGAACCTTAGCACTATTTTATGTAAAGGAATAGGAGTTATTAAGAAATATTAATACATATGGAATGTGTACATTTCAATCTTTTTATTTTAAAAATATAAAAAGTGATATTTTTTTAACAAAATCTATTGATGAAGAATCATATCTATATTATAATAGAGCTAAGAGAATATTGAGATAATTTTTATAATTTAATAATGAAACTGGAAGAAGAGTGCGGGAGAGATTTAGCGTGACTGCTAAACGCCGAAGGAAGAAGCTGAAAAGTTCGCCGCTTTTTAGTGAAGATCTCAGGCAAAAGGACCGTACTTGGACGGTACTCTGAAAAGCTGATTTAGCACCGACGGGGCAATTTCTATAGAATATAGAAGGAAACTCTCAGGTTAATGAACAGAGCAACTAATGCAATAGGGCGTTGTATTAGTTGTTCTGTTTTTATTTATCCTCTTTTTTGCATAAAAATTAAATTTGAGGAAATAAACAATAAATGGATTGATAGAGTAGGAGTGGAGGATGTGCTTGCAATCATCATTACAAACAACCCACAGGTTAAAGAAGAATATGGGGACAAATACCAGATAGCGCTGATAGAAGGTACTTACTTAGAAGTGTTATATTCAGCAAGGGATAAGGTCCACGAAGGACACAGGCTTTTAACTCATCCTCTTTCTGGAAGTGTCAAGCCCAACGAAACACCTTACAAAAGCCTAATCATCTCTAAGGAAAAGCAAAGCTTACACATGGATTCTCTCATGATCATCGAAGATAGTATCGGAACGGCACAGAAATTTATGAATACAAAGATGCCTCGGCAGTGGAATGATGAAATATTACGAGATTTCATGGAAATTGATTTTAGACTAATCAGCAGTGGCATTGAAAGTATGAGACAATTTTGTTAAAATTGGCAAAAAAAATCAAAAATTTAAATACCCTGTTTAGACTGGGTTTTATGAAGTATAAAGATAATACAAGTATAAATAAGGAGTGAAGGACATGGAAAATATTTTAGATGTAATTATTATTGGCGGAGGGCCAGCAGGACTATCTGCAGGACTTTATGCTGCTAGAGCAAAAATGACAACCTTAATATTGGAGAAAGAAAAAGCAGGTGGGCAGATTGTAAGTACGGCAGAGGTGGCAAACTATCCGGGTTCTATGGAAAATGCAACAGGACCAATTTTAATTGATAGAATGTTAGAGCAATGCAAAGAGTTTGGTGCAACCTTTGAAAAAGATACCATAACAGAGATCGATGTCAATGGCCCCATAAAGGTATTAAAAGGAGAAAAGGCTACATATCAAGCAAAATCCATCATCATCGCATCGGGAGCAAATCCGAGACCAATCGGAGCACCGGGTGAAAGAGAGCTGATAGGAAAGGGTGTCTCCTATTGTGCGACATGCGATGGCGACTTTTTTACAGACTTAGAGGTATTTGTGATTGGAGGCGGAGATTCTGCAGTTGAAGAAGCGATTTTCCTGACTAAATTCGCTCGAAAAGTGACCATCGTTCATAGGAGAGATGAGTTAAGAGCAGCGAAATCTATTCAAGAAAAAGCATTTAAAAATCCGAAAATTAATTTTATTTGGGATAGTACTGTGGAAGAGATCAAAGGGGACGGTATCGTTGAAAGTGTTGTATTCAGAAATTTAAAGACCAATGAGATCACAGAATATATGGCGGATGAAGAAGATGGAACCTTTGGTATCTTCGTATTTGTAGGGTATATTCCGGCGACCAATATATTTAAGGGAATCATCAATATGGATGAAACCGGCTATATCATCACCGATGATAATATGAAAACCAATGTTCCAGGAGTATTTGCAGCAGGAGATTGTAGGGTGAAATCCTTGAGACAGGTAATTACAGCGGCAGCAGATGGTGCAATTGCAGCGATTCAAGCTGAAAAATATATAGAAAATGAGTTAGCGTAAGTAAACATTTTAAAGGAGGTGAAAAACATGCTAGAGTTAGACAAAGACACTTTTGAAGGTGAAGTCCTTCAAGCAGATGGTTATGTACTTGTAGATTATTGGAGTGATGGTTGTGAGCCATGCAAGGCCCTAATGCCAGATGTAGAAGAACTACAAAAGCAGTATGGAGATCAGGTTAAATTTACGAAGCTGAATACTACAGGTGCAAGACGACTTGCCATTAAAGAAAAGGTTTTAGGATTGCCAACGATTGCATTATATCACAATGGTGCAAAGGTAGACGAAGTAACAAAGGATGACGCTACAAAAGCCAATATTGAGGCGATGATCCAAAAGTATTTATAAAACCATGGCCTATAATATGGAGCGAGAGATATTCTATTGTAGGCCTTATAATTAAAGGGAGGTGAAGCTTGTGCGTTTAGAGTTAGGTAATATTTTTATCCAAGATGTAAAGTTTGGAGAGGCTACGAAAGTAGAAAACAAGATTCTTTACATCAATAAGGATGAAATGCTGAAAGAGTTAGGTGGAGATGAACGTATTAAGAGTATCGACATCGAATTAGCTCATCCAGGGGAAGAAGTTAGAATAACACCTGTAAAGGATGTTATTGAGCCAAGAGTAAAAGTTGAAGGACCAGGGGGAATTTTCCCAGGAGTAATCAACAAAGTAGATACAGTAGGTAGTGGTCGCACACATGCTTTAAAAAATGTAGCCGTAGTGACAGCAGGAAAAATCGTTGGTTTCCAAGAAGGAATCATTGATATGTCCGGTCCGGGTGCAGAGTACACACCATTTTCAGGATTGCATAACATCGTTGTTGTAGCTGAGCCTATAGATGGGCTAAAACAATATGACCACGAAGCCGCAGTAAGAATGATCGGCTTCAAAGCAGCGATTTACTTAGGGGAAGCGGCAAGAAACGTAGAGCCAGATGAAGTGAAAGCTTATGAAACGGAGCCAATTTTTGAATCCGCAAATAAGTACCCAGATCTTCCAAAGGTAGGATACGTTTACATGCTACAAACTCAAGGCTTACTGCATGATACATACGTATACGGTGTAGATGCTAAGAAAATTGTGCCTACCATTCTATACCCTACAGAGATCATGGATGGAGCTATTGTAAGTGGAAACTGTGTTTCTGCATGCGACAAGAACCCGACTTATGTGCATTTAAACAATGGAATTATTGAAGACCTATACGAAAAACATGGTAAAGAATTAAACTTTGTTGGTGTCATCATTACCAACGAAAACGTTTACCTTGCAGACAAAGAAAGATCCTCAAACTGGACAGCAAAGCTTTGTAAGTTCTTAGGGTTAGATGGTGTAATCGTATCTCAAGAAGGTTTCGGTAATCCAGATACAGACCTTATCATGAACTGTAAGAAGATTGAAGGCGAAGGCATTAAAACCGTTATTGTTACGGACGAATATGCAGGTAGAGATGGCGCTTCTCAATCATTAGCTGATGCTGATGTGAAGGCAAATGCCGTTGTAACCAATGGTAATGCCAATGAAACCATTGTACTGCCTCCGATGAAAAAAATCATTGGAACAACAGATTACGTTGATAAAATCGCAGGTGGATTTGATGGCAGCTTAAGAGCAGATGGCAGTATTGAAGTGGAGATCCAAGCAATTACAGGTGCTACCAATGAAACAGGATTCGGTAGATTGACAGCAAAAGGTTTCTAGTAAAAATATTATTTTAAAAGTGAATAAAAAATAATGAGAAGAAAGGATGAGTCCAAATGGCAAGATTTGATGGTAAGAAAATTATCATTATTGGCGATAGAGATGGAATTCCAGGTCCAGCAATCGAAGAGTGCCTAAAAGGAACAGGGGCAGAAGTAGTATTTTCAGCTACTGAATGCTTTGTCTGAACCGCTGCAGGTGCAATGGACCTTGAAAATCAACAAAGAGTAAAGGATTTAACTGAGAAATATGGAGCAGATAATGTAGTTGTAGTTCTAGGTGCAGCAGAAGCTGAAGCATCTGGATTGGCTGCAGAAACTGTTACAGCAGGAGATCCAACCTTTGCAGGGCCATTAGCGGGAGTCCAGTTAGGACTAAGAGTATACCATGCAGTAGAGCCTCAATTTAAAGATGAAGTAGATGCTGGGGTATATGACGATCAAGTAGGAATGATGGAAATGGTATTAGATGTAGATTCCATCGTAGAAGAAATGAACAACATCAGAAGTGAGTTTTCAAAATATAATGATTAATTAAATCATAAATCCCGTGAAAAATAAGAGAGGGGGGAACGTATGAGCAAGAAAAGAGTTGTTCATTATATAAATCAATTCTTTGCTGGAATTGGTGGAGAAGAAAAAGCTGATATTAGACCTGAATTAAGAGAAGGCGTCGTTGGGCCAGGTATGGCTTTGAATACCGCAATGAACGAAGAGGCTGAAATCGTAGCAACGATTATCTGCGGAGACTCTTATTTCAATGAGAATCTAGAAGAAGCAAAAAATGAAATCATTGAAATGGTGAAAAAATATAATCCAGACCTATTTATTGCTGGGCCTGCATTCAATGCTGGTAGATACGGTGTTGCTTGTGGAACCATTGCGAAAGCAGTAAATGATGAGCTTGAAATCCCAGTTTTAACAGGTATGTATATAGAAAATCCAGGGGCAGATATGTTCAAAAAGAACATTTATATTGTTGAAACTGGAAATTCAGCAGCTGCCATGAGAAAAGCAGTGCCTGCAATGGCATCCCTTGCGGCAAAGTTATTAAAAGGTGAGGCAATTGGTACACCGAAAGAAGACCAATATATCCCTAGAGGCATTCGAAAGAATTATTTCTCAGAGGAAAAAGGTGCGACAAGAGCTGTCAACATGCTGATGAAGAAGCTAAAGGGTGAAGAATTTACAACGGAATATCCAATGCCTGATTTTGATCGAGTGGATCCAAATCCAGCAGTTCAAGATTTAAGCAAGATCAAAATTGCTATCGTAACTTCTGGTGGTATTGTACCGAAGGGAAATCCAGAGCGAATTGAATCTTCAAGTGCCTCCAAATATGGAAAATATGATATTTCGAGCTTTGATGATTTAACAGAGGCAGACCATGAAACCGCTCACGGTGGATACGACCCGGTATATGCCAATATTGATCCAGATAGAGTAATTCCTGTAGACGTACTAAGAGATATGGAGAAAGAAGGCGTTATTGGGGAATTACATAAATACTTCTATACAACTGTTGGAAATGGTACATCCGTTGGAAACTCTAAGAAATTTGCTGAAGAATTCGCTAAGGAATTAATTGCCGATGGCGTTCAGGCAGTTATCTTAACCTCTACGTGAGGTACTTGTACACGTTGCGGTGCAACGATGGTAAAAGAAATTGAAAGAGCAGGAATTCCTGTGGTTCATATGTGTACAGTAGTGCCAATATCCCTAACTGTTGGTGCCAATCGAATTGTACCTACAGTGGCAATCCCACATCCATTAGGAAATCCGAATTTGGAGCCGAAAGAAGAGAAGGCATTAAGAAGAAAGCTTGTTGAAAAGGCACTAGAGGCCTTAACAACAGAAGTAGCTGGGCAAACAGTATTTGAATAAAGTACCCATGCTAAAATAAATAGAAAAAAATTAAATAGATGGGTGCACCACCACCCATCTATTTAAATATACATCAAAAATAGAAAAAAATTAATAAAAACTTTTTATAGTTATAAAATTTCCTTGGAGGTGTCCCTTATGTCATATGCTGTAGCAAAGGCTTCCGGTTACGTTTTAGTTCATACACCGGATATGATTCTTCATAGCGGTACTACACAAACGATTGAAAAGTTAACGAATCCAAATTCTGATTACTTAAAAAAGCTTCCGGAGCATTTACGTAGCTTCGAAGAAGTGGTAAGCTACCCTCCGAACCAAGTCTACATTGGTTCAATGAAACCAGAAGAATTAAATCAATATGAAGCTCCTTGGTATGACAAAAAAGTAGAAGGTGCAAAACGAGATGGTAAATTAGGTGAAATCATGCCACAGGACGAATTCATTGCACTGATGAAAATATCCGATGTATTTGATCTCGTTAAATTAGAAAAGGCTTTTACAGAAATGGTAAAGGTAAAAATGGAACAGCATCCTTTGATCAGCGCTGAAATGGTGGCGAAATTAAAAGATGGAGAAGACTTGAGCGAAATTGAAAAATTTATCAATGAGCAGCACGCAGAGCCAATCTATAACGAAGGTAAGGTAATTGGCTGTGTTAAGAGAGCTCATGAGGTGGACGTAAATTTAAATGCGCACGTTATTTTTGAAAATTTAGTGGTAAAAGCTTCGGGTTTCCTAGCTTTTTTACATCTTTTAGATAAAAACAAAATAGACCCTAAGGATATTGATTACGTTGTAGAATGTTCAGAGGAAGCTTGCGGCGATATGAATCAAAGGGGCGGCGGAAACTTTGCGAAAGCAATTGCAGAATTAGCAGGAGCGATCAATGCAACAGGCTCCGATACAAGAGGATTTTGTGCAGCACCAACCCATGCATTAATTGAAGCAGCAGCACTTGTGCAATCTGGCGTCTATGACAATGTTGTAATTGTAGCAGGCGGAGCGACAGCAAAGCTTGGTATGAACGGCAAGGATCACGTAAAAAAAGAATTACCGATATTAGAGGACGTCCTAGGTGGATTCGCGGTTTTAGTAAGTAAAAACGATGGTGTGAATCCAATTCTTAGAACAGATCTAGTAGGAAGACATACTGTAGGAACTGGCTCTTCACCACAGGCGGTGATCACATCTCTCATCACTGCACCACTGGACAAAGGTGGACTTAAGATAACAGATGTAGATAAATACTCCGTTGAAATGCAAAATCCTGATATCACAAAGCCTGCAGGTGCAGGAGATGTTCCAGAGGCCAACTACAAGATGATCGCTGCTCTTGGTGTAAAGAGAAATGAGCTTGAAAGAAGCGATGTTGCGACCTTTGGACATAAGCACGGTATGCCTGGCTGGGCACCGACACAAGGACATATCCCTTCCGGTGTTCCGTATATTGGTCATGCTATTGACGCTTTTAGAAATAATGAGATTGAAAGAGCGATGATTGTTGGAAAGGGAAGTTTATTCCTTGGAAGAATGACAAATCAATTTGACGGTGTTTCTATGATCATGGAGAAAAATACTGGAGCCAAAGCAGAGGTAGGCAGCGGCATTTCAGAAAATGAAGTAAAGACCATGATCGCTGAAGCAATGAGAGAGTTTGCGTCACACTTATTAGGGAAATAAGGGGTGATTAATATGAGTGAAAATATAAAAGAAATGATAGGTAAAGTATTTAATGATATTGCAGACGCAATGGAAACAGGTCAGTTTGGCAGTAAAGTAAAAGTAGGGATCACCATTCTAGGAAGTGAGCACGGCATTGACAATATGGTCAAAGGTGCGGAGTTGGCTGCAAAAAACAGTCAGGACTACGAAGTTGTATTGATTGGACCCAAAGTAGACACAAAGCTTAGAATTGTTGAAGCAAATACAGAGGACGAAGCTCACAAAAAAATGGAAGAGCTTTTAGACAACGGAGAAATAGACGCCTGCGTTACGATGCACTATAATTTTCCAATCGGCGTATCCACCGTGGGAAAGGTGATTACACCTGCAAAGGGACAGGAAATGTTTTTAGCCACAACTACAGGGACCTCTTCTCCTCATCGAGCAGAGGCCATGGTGAAGAATGCGCTGTATGGTATCATTGCAGCTAAATCCACTGGTATAGAAAATCCAACGGTAGGAATCTTAAATGTAGATGGCGCTCGACAGGTGGAAAGAGCCTTAAAGGAACTGAACAACAATGGGTATCCAATAAACTTTGTAGAATCCATGAGATCCGACGGTGGTGCTGTAATGAGAGGGAATGACCTTTTGGCTGGAACGCCGGACGTTATGATTCAAGACACACTAACAGGAAATATTTTTATGAAGGTGTTCTCATCCTATACAACGGGAGGGGACTATGAAGCTTTGGGATACGGATATGGACCAGGTATTGGAGATGGATATGACAGAACCGTATTGATATTATCTAGAGCCTCTGGTGTTCCCGTAGTTGCAGGAGCAATTGCCTATGGCGCACAATTGGTAAAAGGTAATTTAAAAGAAGTGGCAAAAAGAGAATTTTCTGCTGCTAAAAAAGCTAAATTGGAAGAAATATTAAAGTCCTTGACTGTAGATCATAAAAAATCCAGCAGTGCTGAAGATGAAGAAGTTGTCGCTCCGCCAAAAGAGGTAGTAACTGGTTCTATTTCAGGGATCGACATTATGGATTTAGAGGATGCAGTAAAGGCGCTTTGGAAAAAGGGAATTTATGCTGAAAGCGGCATGGGTTGTACAGGACCGATTTTGATGGTTCATGAAGATAAAATTAAAATAGCAACGGATGTTTTAGGAGAAGCTGGATTCGTCGCAAAAGAAGCAGATCCTTGTTAGTCCAAATATAAACAAAAGATCCATATAAAATCCATGTACAAAAGAATTTTAATTTTTTTATACATGGATTTTTTCACTTATGGTAGATTTTAAGAATTTGTAATAAGTGATGACAATGTCTAAAAATGAATAAAAATTTTGAAGAATCCTGGAGAGCGAATATTATTTTTTTAATAAGGAATTGCAGGAATGCTTTAAAGTATGTAGAATAGACTCATAATAGTAAGATAGACCTATATTACTATTGTTAACAAAAAATTAAAATCTTTGTCTAGATTCATTGGGTCAAAGAAATTTTTGTTAAAATGCATATAGATATAGCATATAAAATATAGTGTGTGCTATAATATAATATGCATCAGAGTACATAACTCTATCAAAAAATGCATTATTTAAAGGGAGGATTATCAAAGTGAAAAAAAGTTCATTAGCATTACTATTAATTGTTGTTTTGATGATGTCAGTAGTTCTTACTGCTTGTGGCGGAAAGACGAACACAGGTGAAACACCAGAAACACCAGGAACTGAAACACCGGAAACACCTCAAGCGAACAATGGCGATTTCTTAGTTGGTCTTGTAACTGATATCGGTGGTATCGACGATAAATCATTCAACCAAGGTACTTGGGAAGGTATTGAAAGATTTGCAAAAGAATTTGGAACAGATAAAAACTATCTTCAATCTGAAAAAGATTCAGATTATATTCCAAACCTATCTACATTTGCAGATGAGCAAGCAAGTTTAATTGTTGCTCCTGGATTCTTATTTGAAAATGCGATGAAAGAAACCGCAGCAAATTTCCCAGAGCAAAAGTTCTTAATCATCGATGCTGTAGTTGAAGCAGATAATGTAGCAAGTGCTGTATTTGCTGAGCATGAAGGATCTTTCTTAGTAGGAGTAGCAGCAGCGTTAAAAACAAAAGAAGCTGGTAAAGATACTGTAGGTTACATCGGTGGTATGGATTTTGAAGCAATTCAAAAATTCGAAGCTGGATTCGAAGCTGGTGTTTGGGCAGTAGATCCGAACATGAAAGTTGTAGTTGAATATGCAGGTGCATTTGATAATGCGCAAGCTGGTCAAGCTTTAGCAGCTAAAATGTACGATCAAGGTGCACACGTTATTTTCCACGCAGCTGGTGGTACTGGTAATGGATTAATTAAAGAAGCACAAGATAGAAGAATCAATGGCCAAGACGTATGGGCAATCGGTGTAGATAGAGACCAATACGAAGATGGTATTTATGATGGCGATAAATCAGCAGTATTAACATCAATGATTAAAAAAGTTGACGTAGCTGCTTATGAAATTTCAAAACTTACTTTAGATGGTAAATTCCCAGGTGGAGAAACTTATCTTTTCGATTTAGCAAATGAAGGTGTTGGTATACCTGCAAAGAATCCAAACTTATCTGATGAAATCGTAAAGGCAGCAAATGATTATATTCCACAAATTACATCTGGAAAATTAGAAGTATCTCCTGTACCATCAAGATTAAAATAGTTTAAATTTCATAGTATACTATAAAAAAACCAAGATTTTATAGTCTTGGTTTTTTTACTTAATTGAATGGGTATATATGAACAAAAAGGAGATGTGAGTTATGATTGCAAAAATTAATGAAATTCTAGACACAGCCAAAAGTAAAAGTCTAACTTATGAACAAAAGCACCATGCCTTAGCAAATATAGCAGAGCGATTAGTAGATCCCATTGAAGTGTTAAGTTATACAGAGGAAGAAGTAGCTTCTATAGAAGATGGCTTTATATGCGATTTGAATGAAGGAAATACACCTTATAGACCAAGATACATCGTTCCAGATTATTCAATATTTACTAAAAATGGTTGTCAGTTTTTAGACATGAAGGCTCCTGAAAATTTAGATGAATTATTGGATGGGCTTCTTATTTTATATCATAATGTACCATCCGTTACGAGTTATCCAGTTTTTATTGGTGAATTGGACCAATTGATTGATCCTTTTATAAAAAATGAAGAGGAAGATTATATAAAAATCAAAAGATTTTTAAATCATATAGATAAAACAATACCAGATTCATTTTGTCATGGGAATATAGGGCCGAAGGCTACGAAAGCGGGAGAATTGATCTTAAAGGCCGTTATAGAATTACAAAACCCTACGCCAAATATGACAATCAAATATGAAAAGGATGCTACTGATAGAGAATTTGCAAAACTTGCAGCAAAGGCTTGCTTATTGGCAGCGAAACCATCCTTCTCTAACAACCAGTATTATATCCAAGATGTTGGAGAACATGGGCTTGCAAGCTGTTACAATGCTCTTCCTATGGCAGGTGGTGCTTATACATTGGTAAGATTAAGGCTAGGTACCATTGCGAAAGCATGCCAAACAAAAGAAGCATTTTTTGATGTAGAACTTAAAAAGTATACACAGTTCATGCTGTCTATTATGGATAAGAGAATTAAATTCATGGCAGAGGAATCGAACTTCTTTGAAACTTCTTTCTTAGCAAAAGAAGGATTCATAAAGAAAGAAAATTTTACAGCAATGCCTGCTATCGTAGGACTTGCAGATGCAGTGAACCATTTATTAGCCCTTGAAGGCAAGGATGAAAGATTTGGAAGTTCAGAATATGGCGATGAATTAGCGCATCAAATCCTGACATATATGGAAGCAGAAGTAAAGAATCATGTTGCGCCATATTGTGAAAGAACTGGAAATCGTTATTTATTCCATGCACAAGTGGGTGCAAGTATATTGGAATGTGATAAAGAAAATACACCTGCCCATAGAATTACTGTTGGAGATGAGCCAATACTACCGCTTCACCTAACTCAATCGGCCCAATTCCACAAGTATTTCCCATCAGGAACTGGAGATTTATTTGCTTTCGATCAAACCTATTTAAACAATTTAGATGCAGTACTGGATATTGTGGATGGTGCATTTAGCAAAGGATACCGTTATATTACAACGTATTTACAAAATTCAGACCTCATTCGAGTAACTGGATACCTAGCAAAACGAAGTGAAGTAGAAAAAGCGAGAAGAGAAGAAGTGGTCCTTAGAAATACGGAAATGTTAGGAATGGGTACCGATGACAATGCTAAAGTCTTTAGCAGAAGGACAAGGGATTCGTATGGAAAGTAAAAGACAAGTTCTACCAGTAAAAGGGATCATTCCTTTTGCCAATGTAGATGGAAGTGGTAATAGAACGACGATTTTTGTACAGGGCTGTAACCTCAATTGTATTTATTGCCATAATCCGGAAACCATACAATTGCCTTGCTCAGAAACAACACATACAAACTATACAGTTGAAGAACTGATCACCTTATTGAAACAGTATTCTCCCTATATTAGGGGGATTACTGTTTCAGGTGGTGAAGCCACAATATACAGTGACTTTTTAGTAGAACTCTTTAAAGAAGTAAAAAAACTAGGAATTACTTGCTATGTCGATACCAATGGAATTTTTAATAAAGATCATAAATTAGATTTAATTGAAGCAACCGATAAATTTCTTTTCGATATTAAAGGTATCGATAATTTATCTAAGGTGACTCGCAAAAATATTGATCATAGCTTTGAAAACCTAGAATATTTACTGGAAAGAAATAAGATTGAAGAAGTTCGAACCGTTTGCATCGAAAACTATATGGATGCAGAAGCTGTCATTAGAGAAGTTGCAAAACGTATTAAGGATTACGATGATGTCCTGTATAAATTGATACGAGTTCATTATAGGGGACTGACAAAAGAACAAGTCATAGCAGTAAAGGATTCTGTTCCGACGAAGGAACGAATGATAGCGCTAGAAAATTTAGCAAAATCCTTAGGTGTAAAAAATGTAATGAGTATACTATAAGAAAGATAGGAGAAGGGTTATGGCATATGCTATTGAAATGTTAGGGATAACGAAAAAGTTTCCTGGTATCAAGGCTAATGACAATGTTACATTACGTGTTGAAAAGGGTCAAATTCATGCACTTTTAGGTGAAAATGGAGCGGGGAAATCCACACTGATGAGTGTTTTATTCGGTCTTTATCAACCGGAAGAGGGAATTATTAAAGTAAATGGAGAAGAAGTTAAAATAACGAATCCAAATGTTGCCAATGATTACGGTATTGGTATGGTTCATCAGCATTTTAAGCTGGTTGAAAATTTTACGGTTGCCGAGAATATCATATTGGGTATGGAGCCTAAAAAATCCTTTGGTAGAATTGATATGAAAAAAGCCATTCAAAGAGTAGTAGAAATTAGTGAACAATATGGCTTAAAGGTAGATCCAAATGCAAAAATCGAAGACATATCTGTAGGAATGCAGCAAAGAGTTGAAATTTTAAAAATGCTTTATCGAAATGCAGATATTCTAATTTTTGATGAACCCACTGCTGTATTAACCCCTCAAGAGATTAGAGAGCTGATCAAAATAATGAAGGGCTTAATCAAAGAGGGAAAAACGATCATTTTAATTACACATAAATTAAAAGAGATCAAAGAGGTTGCGGATCAATGCAGTGTTCTTCGCCGTGGAAAATACATTGGCACTGTAAATGTGTCCGATACAAGCGAAGAAAAAATGGCAGAAATGATGGTTGGTAGAGAAGTAAGTTTTGAAGTTGAAAAGGAAGAAGCAAATCCAACTGATGTGGTGTTAGAGATAAAAGATCTAACGGTGAAGGATAATCGTAATCTAGAAGCCGTAAAAAATTTAAGTTTAAAGGTACGTGCTGGAGAGATTCTCTGTATTGCTGGTATCGATGGCAATGGACAAACAGAGCTCATAGAAGCACTGACTGGACTTAGAAAAATAGAAAAAGGAACGATTCTACTCAATGGAGAATCCATTGAAAATGAAAACACTAGAAATAGAACCTTGAAGGGAATCGGTCATATACCTGAGGACCGCCAAAAGTATGGGCTTGTATTAGATTTTAAGGTTGAAGAAAATATGGTTCTTCAAACATACTTCAAAGAACCTTTTTCTAAAAAAGGTATATTGAACTTTAAAGAGATCAGAGCCTTCTCTGACCGATTGATTAGAGAATTTGACGTGCGTAGTGGACAAGGGAGCTTATCCGATGCTAGAGGTATGTCTGGCGGAAATCAACAGAAAGCAATTATTGCTAGGGAAATAGAACGTTCTCCAGAGTTATTAATTGCAGCACAGCCTACAAGGGGACTGGACGTTGGCGCCATAGAATATATTCACAATCGTTTGGTTCAGGAAAGGGATAAAGGAAGAGCAATTCTCTTGGTTTCTTTGGAGATGGAAGAGGTGCTGAACCTGTCCGATCGAATCGCTGTTATTTACGAAGGAGAAATTGTAGGCACCGTAAAGGCTAGTGAGACAAATGAGAACGAGTTAGGTTTAATGATGGCCGGTTCTAAGAAAGGAGATACTATTTCCGATGAGTAACTTTAAGAGGTTTTTAGCAAATAAAAAAAATCATAATTTTCTTATTCCAATCATTGCTATTTTATCTGGATTTTTATTTGGCTCCATTATTATGGTTCTGACAGGATTAAATCCAAAGGATTTATTTATTTCTATTATTAGAGCTGTAAGTGGTGTGGATGTCAACAATATTGGAACGAGTAAAAAGGTTTTCAACGCGAGATACGTTGGGGAATATTTAGTGACAGTAATGCCGTTGGTATTAACTGGATTATCTTCTGCTTTTGCTTTTAGAACAGGTCTTTTTAACATCGGAGGCGAAGGACAAGTATTGGTAGGTTCTTTCTTTGCAACTTATGCAGCCTTAATGTTTGATTTGCCTAGCTTTTTATTGGTACCTACAGTGATGGTGGCAGGTATGATAGGCGGTGCTATTTGGGGTTTCATCCCAGGTGTGCTCAAAGCTAAATTTAACGTAAGTGAAGTTGTTGTTACGATTATGCTAAACTACGTTGGGTTATATTCCACCAACTATTTCTTAAAACAGCTCCCAGGCAGTACCAATACACGTACTGTGGATTTTCCCACAGAAAGTCTTTTAAAGAGTGATTTTCTATCTCGTTTAACCAGTGGCTCAAGATTACATTATGGATTTATCGTTGTAATACTATCCGTTCTTGCTTTTTGGTTTATCATAGAAAAAACAACCTTTGGGTATGAATTGAAATCCGTTGGATTCAACCCATTTGCCTCTAGATATGCAGGAATGAAGGTTGAGCGAAATGCTGCGCTATCTATGACTATCGCCGGTGCATTTTCAGGGTTGGCCGGTGCGATTTTAGTAGCTGGAACCTTTGGTTATGGACGTATTTTAGCCAGCTTTGAAAACTATGGATTTGAAGGACTAGCCGTTGCCTTAGTTGGAAATAGTACAGGCTCTGGTACGGTTCTCGGTGCACTTTTATTTGGTGCATTAAAAGCAGCGCAACCAATCATGCAGGTCAATCGAATTCCTCGTGATATTGCGATTATCATTATATCTTCTATTGTAGTTTTCATTGCCATGAGAAATGGAATCAAGCTACTTCTGGAGAGAATCAAGATAAAGGAGGTTGAAAAATAATGGATACAGTTTATTCAATGCTAGTTCTAACACTTATTTTTTCAACACCAATCATGATTGCTTCTCTCGGCGGCTTATTTTCAGAGCGAAGTGGTGTCGTTAATATCGCTCTCGATGGATTGATGATGTTTGGTGGATTTGGAGCGGCAACAGCCTTGGTTTATTTAGAGAAATCAACATCCTTAGCTCCTTGGATCGCTCTTCTTGTAGGGACCGTGGTTGGTGCGTTGGTTTCCATCATCCATGCATATTTAAGTATCGATTTAAATGCGGACCAGATCATATCCGGTACTGCAATTAACCTATTAGCAACAGGTGCTACGATTTATTTGGCACAAATACTTTTTGGACAACAAAGAACACCGAACTTTACAGGTAGTTTTAGAAAAACTACCTATCCAGTTTTAAGTGATATTCCAGTAATTGGTGATATCTTCTTTAAAAATATCTATCCTACCGTATATGTTGCATTTATATTAATCCTTGCTGGGTGGTATCTGGTATATAAGACACCGTTTGGATTAAGGTTGAGAGCAGCAGGGGAGAACCCTCATGCAGTGGATAGTATGGGAGTCAGTGTTCGTAAAATGAGATATATTGGCGTTATCATATCCGGTGCCCTAGCAGGTCTTGGCGGTGGCATTCTAGTTCTAACACAGGATACACAGTATACTGTTGTAAGTATTAGTGGAACAGGGTTTATAGCCTTAGCTGCTTTAGTATTCGGTAGATGGAAGCCAATGGGAATCCTTGGAGCTGGACTATTCTTTGGGTTCTCTAAAATATTCAGTATTTATTCCAATAGCTTCTCCATGCTAAAAAAATTGCCAAACGAATTTTTCTTTGCACTACCGTATCTATTAACCATTGTGGCACTGGTAATCTTCAGTAGACAGTCTGTTGGACCGAAAGCTGCAGGAAAGTCTTACGATAAAGGGCAAAGATAACAAAATATTTAAAATAGAGGTAATGAAAAAGCTTTTTCATTACCTCTATTATTTTGAACAGTGAAAATTTTAAAATGCAAATTATATGCCAAAAATAGAAAATGCAAAAAATACTTTTTCAAATGGGAAAGGAAATGGTATAATAAGAGTGTAGTCTTTGATAAGTTGAATTAAATTTGAAATCATACGAATGTTCTAAGATGTTTTAAGAAGGGTGATCAATATGAAAATGGGATTTAATTTGCAGTTAGAACAATCTCAAAAATTAATTATGACTCCTCAATTACAACAAGCAATACAAATTTTGCAGTTCAACTCTTTAGAGCTGGAGGAATTTATTGCTGAGCAGTTAGAAAAAAATCCTGTATTGGAGAATGATGCAGAGAAGGAACATAATGAACTATGGGACTCAAAAATAGAAGATAAAATAAAAGAGATCAACTGGAAGGAATATATCGAAGATTTTAACAACTATTCCTATACAAAAAGTAATTATCAGAATGAAGACAATGAGTTCAATTATGAAAATATCATCTCCAATAAATCATCGTTACAAGAATATTTGTTATTTCAGTATAGCTTGACCTTACTAGATAGAAAATACTTTGAAATAGGGGAATATTTAATCAATAGTATCGATGATAGAGGCTATTTAACAGTGACCATTAAGGATGTAACCGAACATTTTAATGAAGAAGAAAATATTGTGGAAAGTATTTTACAAATAATTCAAAGCTTCGATCCTCCAGGAGTAGGAGCAAGAACCATAGAAGAGTGCCTATTATTACAATTGCGATTTTTAGATGTGAAAGATGAGAAAATTTATCAATTAATAAAAGAATATTTACCTGAAATTGCTGCCAATAAGTATCCTCTTTTAGCCAAGAAACTTGGTGTCACCATTGAACAGCTTCAAGGATATTGCGATTTTATCAAAACCTTGGAGCCGAAACCTGGTCGAATGTTTGAATCGAATTTGAATCGATATATTACACCAGACATTACCGTTAAAAAGCTGGATGAAGAATATATTTTATTGACCAATGATTTTGACGAGCCTCGTTTAAAGATCAGAGAGGATTATAGAACGATGATCATTTCTGAGGATGAAAATTCGGAAGTTGCTAAATTTTTAAATAACCAATTCAACTCTGCTGCCTGGCTTATACGGAGCATTGAACAAAGAAAGCAAACGATTTACAAGGTAGCGGAAGTTATTGTAGAAAAGCAAAAGGGATTTTTTGAAAAAGGAAAGAAATTCTTAGTGCCAATGACCTTAAAAGAGGTGGCAGAAGAAATTAGCGTTCATGAATCCACTGTCAGTAGAGCTACAAACGGAAAATATATGGAAACACCACACGGTACCTTTGAACTAAAGTTTTTCTTCACCGGAGGCGTTGAAAGTGACGAAGGAATGGGAATTTCTTCCGAGAGCATCAAAAGCTTTATCAGAGATATCATTAAAGTGGAGGATCCGAAGAAGCCCCTCAGTGACGATAAAATTGTGAGTGAATTAGAAAGAAAAGGAATCAGTATTTCTAGGAGAACCGTTGCAAAATATAGAGATGAGATGGGGATATTGTCCTCTTCTAAAAGAAAAAGATATTAAAAATGATTATTTTAGGAAAACCTAAGGTACGATGGCCTATGAGCATAGGCTATTCTATTTTAGGTTTTTTATTTTGTTAAAAAATAAGTTTTATAATTGATAAAAATATGCACAGCCATAGCCTTTAATATAATTGCTCAATATTCAATAAAAAATTTTTAAGAATAGTTGATGAAATCCAAAGATTGGTATATAATAAAATCAAATAGGGACATAATAAGTCTAAGAGGGACATTAATTATCCCGAATGAGAGGGGGGACTTCATGAACACCATGATTGACCTGCAAAGGAAAATTGTACCTGAGATTTTTCCAATACTAGAAAAACGCTATAACATCCTTAAAAATATAGATGCTCTAGGGCCAATTGGGCGAAGAAATCTAGCTATTAAATTGTCCATGGGTGAGAGAATTGTAAGAGCCGAAGTGGATTTACTGAAAGAGCTAGGGTTGGTAGAAATAAATGCAGTGGGTATGAAGATCACAGAAGAAGGGAAAGAATTATTACAGGACCTAACGGAAGTGATGTACTCCATTGATGGAATGGATCGAATCGAAGAGGAATTGCAAAGAAAATTACAGATAAAGAAAGTGATCATTGTACCAGGAAATGTTGAAGAGGATGGGATATTAAAAAATATAGGAAAAGCCACAGCCAAGCTTATCGAAAGTTCGATCACTGAAAATACTAAAATCGGTATTACTGGAGGAAACACCATGGCTGCCGTTGCTGAAGAATTGACGCAGCATACCAAAAAGCAGAATATTACAGTATATCCCGCTCGAGGTGGACTTGGAAAGCAAGTGGAGATTCAGGCCAATACCATCGCAGCAAAGATGGCAAGTAAGCTCAATGGCAATTACGAATTATTGCATGCATCAGACACGTTGAGTAGCCAAACCATGGAGATCCTATTAAAAGACAAAGAGATTAAAGAAGTCATTGAAAACATAAAATCTGTAGATTTACTGATATTTGGTATTGGAAGAGCTGATACCATGGCAAACCGCAGGGAATTTTCAAAAGAAATTATAGAAAAATTAGAAGAGAGCAAAGCAGTGTCAGAAGCATTCGGTTATTACTTTAATCAGCATGGGGATATTGTGTATGAAACAAATTCTATGGGAATCAAGCTGGAAGATTTTCACAAGATTAAAGAAGTAATCGGTGTTGCTGGGGGTAAGGATAAGGCAGAGGCCATAGGCGCAATTTGTAGCTTGAGAAAGTCAATGATATTGGTCATTGATGAAGCAGCGGCAAAAGAACTATTACAATTAAATTAGGAGGGTTTTATTATGAAAACTAAGGTAGCGATTAATGGATTTGGAAGAATTGGTAGAAATGTATTCAAAGTTGCAATGAGTCAAGATACGACATGGGATATTGTTGCCATCAATGATTTAACAGATCCTAAAACATTGGCTCATTTATTAAAGTACGACAGTTTATTCGGAAAGTTTAACGGAGAAGTTGAAAGCACGGCGGATTCTATCATCGTGAATGGAAAAGAGATTAAGATCTTTGCAGAAAAAGATCCAGAAAGATTACCTTGGGGTGAGCTTGGTGTAGATTTAGTCATCGAGTCTACAGGAATCTTCAGAAGCAAAAAAGATGTGAGCAAACATATGAACGCTGGTGCTAAAAAAGTATTGATTACTTCCCCTGCAAAGGACGAAGATATTACCATTGTTATGGGTGTAAATGAGGAGGATTATGATGCAGCTAATCATAATGTAATTTCTAATGCGTCTTGTACAACGAATTGTATTGCACCAGTAGCGAAGCTATTGGATGAAAATTTTACAATTAAAAGAGGTTTGATGACGACAATCCACGCGTATACAAATGATCAGAGAATCTTAGACCTGCCACATAGTGACCTAAGAAGAGCAAGAGCGGCAGGGGAATCCATCATACCCACCACTACGGGAGCAGCCGAAGCTGTTGCATTGGTTCTACCACAACTAAAAGGTAAATTAAGCGGTTTAGCCATGAGAGTGCCGACGCCTACAGTATCTGTAGTAGATTTAGTGTTAGAGCTGGAAAAGTCCACAGACAAAGAGGAAATCAATCGAATTTTTGAAGCGGCTGCAAAGGGAAGTTTAAAGGGAATTTTAGATTATTCAGACCTGCCATTGGTTTCTATCGATTACAAGCAGGACCCTCACTCTAGTATTGTAGACGGATTAAGCACCATGACCATGGAAGGAAATATGATAAAAGTCGTTGCTTGGTATGATAATGAATGGGGATATTCAACAAGAGTTGTAGACCTAGTAAGTTATATCGTAGAAAAGGGAATAAAATAATAACAAATATTGTATTCAAGGATTTAATTTTATAAAAAAATGTGATAACATATAGATGAAATAACATATACTATTGAATTAATTAGTATATACTAATTAATTGCTTGATTCCAAGGAGGTATGGGCGTAAATGCTTAGAAAAAAAACATTGAAAGATTTAGAAATGAAAGGTAAAAAGGTGTTAGTCAGATGTGATTTTAATGTTCCTATGGATAAGGAAGGTAAAATCACAGATGATATTAGAATCAGAGCCGCTATGCCAACTGTAGAATATATTCTAGAAAATGGGGGTTCTGTTATATTGATGTCTCATTTAGGAAGACCCAATGGAGAACCGAATCCTAAGTATTCATTAGAGCCTGTATCGAAAAGAATTTCAGAATTAATTGGAAGAGAAGTAAAGTTTTCTGATGATGATAGGGTCGTTGGAGAGTCTACACAAAAATTAGCCAGCGAATTAAAAGAAGGTGAAGTTTTATTACTTCAAAACGTTCGATATAGAAAAGAAGAAGAAAAAAACGAAGATGCATTTTCAAAGGAATTAGCATCCCTTGCAGATCTATATGTAAATGATGCCTTTGGAACAGCCCATAGAGCACATTCATCCACTGCTGGTGTTGCTTCATTTTTACCTTCCGCTATGGGGTATTTAATTGAAAAAGAAGTAGGGTTTATGGGGAAGGCATTAGAATCGCCTGAAAGACCATTTGTTGCTATCTTAGGTGGTGCTAAAGTTTCTGATAAAATTGGTGTGATTGAAAACTTAATGGAAAAAGTCGATGCATTGATTATTGGTGGTGGTATGGCTTATACCTTTATTAAGGCACAAGGTTTTGAAGTAGGAAAATCTCTGCTGGAAGAGGATAAAGTAAGCTTAGCTGCTGACTTGATAAAAAAGGCAAAAGAGAAAAATATTGAGCTGTTACTTCCTGTAGATACAGTTGTTGCAAAAGAATTTGCAGCAGAGGCGCAGCACTGGACTGTAAACAGTAGCAGTATGCCAGCAGAAACCATGGGATTAGATATTGGTGATAAGACCATCGCTCTATTTTCTGAAAAGATCAAAGAAGCGAAGACTGTAATTTGGAATGGACCGATGGGTGTATTTGAAATGCCTGCATTTGCAAAAGGAACAAAGGAAGTAGCGAAGGCTTTGGCAAACAGTGGCGCTATTACAATCATCGGCGGTGGAGACAGTGCTGCAGCAGTGGAGCAATTGGGCTTTGCAGATAGAATGACCCATATATCCACAGGTGGCGGAGCATCTTTAGAATTTTTAGAAGGAAAGATACTACCGGGGATCAACGTATTAGAAAATAAATAAACGAGGTGTTGAAAGTGCGAAAACCGATTATTGCTGGAAATTGGAAGATGAATAAAGTATCGAAAGAGGCTTTGGACCTTGTAAATCAAATAAAAGATGAAGTACATAAAACTGAAGTTGAGGTTGTTGTATGCTGTCCATTTACTGTTCTTAGCCAGGTTCAGAAAGCATTAGTAGGAACCAATTTAAAGCTAGGAGCCCAAAATATGCACTGGGAAGAAGATGGCGCTTATACTGGAGAAATATCAGCGAATATGTTGAAGGATATTGGCGTAGAATATGTAATCTTAGGACATTCTGAAAGAAGACAGTACTTCAATGAAACAGATGAAACTGTGAATAAAAAAGTGAAGAAAGCCATCAAAGAAAATTTGAAGCCGATTGTATGCATTGGGGAAAGCTTAGAAGAAAGAGAAGCCAATCAAACCTTCGATGTGATTAAAAAACAACTTTTAGGGGCTTTTGAAGGCGTTCCTGCTGAAGCCATGGACAATGTGGTATTAGCCTACGAGCCAATATGGGCGATTGGAACAGGAAAAACAGCATCCTCTGAAGAGGCACAAACGGTAATCGCCTATATTCGCTCTTTGATAGAAGAAAAATATGGCGTAGATATTTCAGAAGAAGTTAGAATTCAGTACGGTGGCAGTGTGAAAGCATCCAATGCTACAGAGATTATGAATGAAACGGATATTGATGGTGCATTAGTTGGTGGTGCAAGCCTAAAGGCAGAGGAGTTTTTAGGAATCATCAATTTCTAGGAAGGAAGATTAAAATGAAAAAGCCTGTTGCACTAATTATTTTAGATGGCTTCGGAATCAGAGAAAATCAATTTGGAAATGCTATAAAAACAGCAAACCTCCCAAATTATAATAGCTATATAGAGAACTATCCCAATACACAGATTGCTGCCAGTGGCTTAGATGTGGGGCTGCCCCCAGGACAGATGGGAAACTCGGAAGTAGGTCATCTCAATATTGGAGCAGGTAGAGTCGTTTACCAAGAGCTGACCAGAATTACGAGAGAAATTGAACTAGGAAATTTTTATAAGAATCCTGTATTTCTAGAGATTATTTCATCTGTGAAAAAGAAAGGGAAGAAGCTGCATTTAATGGGGCTTCTTTCTGACGGTGGCGTACATAGTCATATGGAACATTTATTTGCATTAATAGAGATCGCTAAACAGGAAGGCCTCGAAGAAGTTTATATTCACTGTTTTTTAGACGGAAGAGATACGCCGCCAAAGAGTGCAATGCAATATATTTCTGATTTACAGGATAAAATTAATGAAATCGGAGTTGGAAGAATTGCAACGGTCTCTGGAAGATACTATGCAATGGATCGGGATAAACGATGGGAGCGAGTAAAACTTGCTTACGATGCTTTAGTGTTAGGAAAAGGGCTTGTAGCGTCAGACCCATTGGATGCAGTTGTTAGTGCCTATAATCGTGATGAAATGGACGAATTTGTCTTGCCAACTGTAATACCCAATGAAAAAGGAGATTCCGATAGAATTGAAGCAGAGGATGGCGTCATATTCTTCAACTTTAGGCCGGACCGTGCTAGACAGATAACCAGGGCATTGGTAGATCAAGATTTCCAAGGCTTTGAAAGGGAAAAAGGCTATTTTCCACTGGATTATGTTACTATGACAGTATACGATAATGCCATTCAGAATGTAAAAGTCGCCTATGAGCCCCATCTCTTAAGAAATACGTTGGGGGAATATATCAGCAAAAAAGGATTAAATCAGCTTCGAATCGCAGAAACGGAAAAATATGCCCATGTTACATTCTTTTTTAACGGCGGCATCGAGGTACCAAATGTCAATGAACAGCGACTGCTGATTCCTTCTCCACAGGTAGCGACCTATGACTTGCAACCAGAAATGAGTGCTTACGAGCTAACGAATCAATTGATAGAAAAAATTGATGAGGATCAATACGATCTGATCATTGTCAATTATGCCAATCCAGATATGGTCGGTCATACAGGAAAGTTAGATGCAGTTGTAAAAGCTTTAGAGACCGTAGATACATGCCTTGCCACCGTGGTCAATAAGCTTGTATCGAAAGGTGGAAGTGCCATCATTACATCGGATCATGGCAATTCAGAGGATATGATCAACGAAGAAAATGGTACGGCCATAACGGCTCATACAACGAATCCTGTGCCTTTGATTGTTATTGGACAGGGAGACATCAAGTTAAGAGAAGGCGGTCGCCTTGCAGATATTGCACCGACCCTATTGGACATCCTAGGTTTAGAAAAACCAAGTGAAATGGAAGGAAACACTTTGATATATAAATAGAAGGGAGATTTACAATTATGTCAATCATTAGAGATGTTTATGCAAGAGAAGTGCTGGATTCAAGAGGAAACCCTACCATTGAGGTTGAGGTTTATTTAGAAAGTGGCGCAATCGGTAGAACCATCGTTCCATCAGGTGCTTCTACAGGTGCTTTTGAAGCCGTAGAACTTAGAGACGGCGATAAAGGAAGATATTTGGGGAAAGGTGTGCAAAAAGCAGTAGAAAATGTAAATCAAATTATTGCCCCAGAAATAATTGGTTTAGATGCAGTGGAACAAGTAGTCATTGATGAAATGATGATAGAGCTAGATGGAACACCAAACAAAAGTAAGCTGGGTGCCAATGCAATTTTAGGAGTATCAATGGCTGTGGCAAAAGCTGCAGCAGAAGCATTAGGACTACCTCTATACCAATACCTAGGTGGCGTCAATGCAAAACAGCTACCAGTACCAATGATGAACATATTAAATGGTGGTGCCCATGCTGATAATAATGTGGACATTCAAGAATTTATGATCATGCCAGTCGGTGCAGCAAATTTTTCAAGCGGTTTAAGAATGTGTGTTGAAATATACCATAATTTAAAATCAGTTTTAAAAGAAAAAGGACTGGGAACTGGTGTTGGTGATGAAGGTGGATTTGCACCGAATCTAGGTTCTAATGAAGAAGCACTACAAGTCATTGTTGAAGCCATAGAAAAAACAGGATATACACCAGGTGTCGATGTGAAGCTTGCCTTAGACGTAGCCGCTACAGAGTTATACGATGAAACAGAAAAACTATATCGATTGTCTGGTGAAGGCGTTGTAAAAACTGCCGCCGAAATGGTAGATTTCTATGAGGAATTGATCAATAAATATCCAATTATCTCTATTGAGGATGGATTGAGCGAAGAGGATTGGGATGGCTGGAAGTTGATGACGGAAAGACTAGGTAAAAAAATTCAAATCGTTGGGGATGATCTATTCGTAACGAATACGGAACGGTTAGAAAAAGGGATTAAACAGGGTACAGCCAATTCCATACTGATTAAGCTAAATCAAATTGGAACGATTACAGAAACATTGGATGCCATTGAAATGGCAAAAAGAGCGGGATATACTGCTGTTATTTCTCATCGTTCTGGAGAAAGTGAAGATTCTACAATTGCAGACGTGGCAGTAGCTGTAAATGCAGGTCAAATTAAGACCGGTGCACCAGCCCGTACGGACCGTGTTGCAAAATACAATCAACTATTGAGAATAGAGGATATGCTTGGCTTTACAGCAAAATACTTAGGCGAAGATGTATTCTATAACTTATAAATAGAATAGCATTAGCAAATAAAACCAATAATATAATAAAAGCTTTTGGCGCTTTATTATATTATTGGTTCTTATGATTGTCTGGAGAATATGGATGCGAACGCTCTTTGAAAAGTTGATGCAGGAGAGTAATATATTTAAAGGACAATGAAGTAGAATGAATATTTTTAATTGATTTTAACAATTTGCTATGTTACAATATGAATGTTAACTAGAAAATAGGAGGTGTGGGTTTTGAGAACATTTTTAATGATACTTCAAGCAATATCTTGTCTTGTACTGATAGGGAGTGTAATGTTACAACCAGCTAAAAGCGAAGGACTCTCCAGCACATTTGGCGGCACTGGAGCGCAAATGATGGCAAAACAAAGCAGGGGTTATGACGCACTAATGAGCAAAGTAACAAAGGCAACAGCTGTTCTGTTTATTATTTTTGCTATTGCACTTGTTGCAATTCAATAAAAAATAAAAACAAAAGAAAACTGAATAGAAGGAGGATTATCATCAATGGACTTTTTGATATTAGCACCAGTTGCAGGAGTTATAGCACTTGTTTTTTCTTTTATCCTTGTAGGTAGAATCAATAAAGTAGCTCCTGGAAACGAAAGAATGAAGGAGATTGCTTCTTACATTCATGAAGGTTCTATGGCTTTCTTAACGAGAGAGTACAAAACATTATTGATTTTCGTTGTTGTTTTATTTGGCGTAATAGCTATAGGTATTGATTGGCCAACAGCAATTTCATTCTTGGTTGGAGCACTTTTCTCAGCTCTAGCAGGATTCATTGGGATGCAAGTTGCTACAAAGGCAAACGTAAGAACAGCCAATGGCGCTAAAGAAGGTGGAATGAACAAAGCATTAAGTGTTGCCTTCTCTGGTGGTGCTGTAATGGGAATGACAGTTGTAGGATTAGGAATTCTAGGAATCGGAACATTATATCTAGTTTTCTCTAGAACATTTGATACAACTGAAGCTGCTAGAATTATTACAGGATTTTCTTTAGGAGCTTCTTCTATTGCGTTATTTGCCCGTGTAGGTGGCGGTATCTATACAAAGGCTGCAGACGTTGGCGCGGATCTTGTAGGTAAGGTTGAAGCTGGAATTCCAGAAGATGATCCGAGAAACCCGGCAGTAATTGCGGATAACGTAGGAGATAACGTAGGGGACGTTGCTGGTATGGGAGCGGACTTATTTGAGTCCTACGTAGGATCTATCGTTTCTGCTATTGCTTTAGGTTTACTTGCTTATGGAAAAAATGGAGCAGTATTTGCATTGACTATTTCAGCAATCGGAATCATTTCTTCTATTATAGGTACTTTTTTTGTTAAGGCTGACGATAACTCTGACCCAGCAAAAGCATTAAAAGTTGGTACTTATGTTGCAGCAACAGTTACAATTGCAGGTTCTTTCTTCTTAAGTAAGAGCTTATTAGGGGATTTAAAAGGATTCTTAGCAATCGTAACAGGTTTAATTGTAGGTACATTAATTGGACAAATTACAGAGGTTTATACTTCTGGAGATTATGGATACGTTAAAAAGATTGCAAAGCAATCTGAAACAGGACCAGCTACAACAATTATTAGTGGATTAGCTGTAGGTATGGCATCAACAGGTGCACCTATTTTATTAATTTCAGCAGGAATCTTAATTTCCTTCGGTGTTGCAGGACTATACGGTATTGCATTATCAGCAGTAGGAATGCTTGCAACAGCAGGTATTACAATCGCAGTAGATGCATACGGTCCAATTTCTGACAACGCTGGTGGTATTGCAGAAATGTGTGAACTTCCTAAGGAAGTAAGAGCAATCACAGACAAGCTAGATGCTGTTGGAAACACAACTGCTGCTATGGGTAAAGGATTTGCAATTGGTTCAGCTGCATTAACAGCTTTAGCATTATTTGCAACTTATACAGAAGCAGTTGGTTTAGCAGGAATCAACATCATGGAACCTTCCGTAATTGCAGGTATGCTAATTGGTGGTATGCTTCCATTTGTATTCTCTGCCATGACTATGGAAGCTGTTGGAAAAGCAGCATTCCAAATGATTGAAGAAGTAAGAAGACAGTTCAAGGAAATTCCTGGTATTATGGAAGGTAAAGCGAAGCCAGACTATGCAAGATGTGTTGATATTAGTACGGCTGCTGCTTTAAAAGAAATGATTGTTCCAGGGGTAATCTCTGTACTAGCACCAATTGTAACAGGAATTCTATTAGGTTCAAGTGCGGTTGGTGGTTTATTAGCTGGAGCATTGGTATCCGGTGTGTTGATGGCAATTATGATGGCAAATGCAGGTGGTGCTTGGGATAACGCTAAAAAATACATCGAGGAAGGTCATCACGGTGGAAAAGGAAGCGAACCTCATAAAGCTGCAGTTGTTGGAGATACCGTAGGAGATCCATTCAAAGATACTTCTGGACCATCTATCAATATATTAATTAAATTGATGACAATTGTTTCTGTAGTATTTGCACCATTATTCATCAAATTTGGTGAAGGAATATTAATGAAATTGTTTTAAATAAATGAATCATTAGAGAAAGGCTCTTGATCTAAAAAGATTGAGAGTCTTTTTCTTAATAGAGAATACAAAATAATGTGTTGTAGAATGTTGGGTGGGTATCTAATACGATAAGGAGAATGCATATGGTCAGTAAAATCTTTTTTTCATATTCTAGAGGAGAGCAATTATTTTTTACATACTTAGTTTTAATCAATTTAATTGGATTCATACTGATGGGATTGGATAAATATAAAGCCAAAAAAGAACAGTGGAGAATTCAAGAATTAACATTGATGACAATTTCACTATTAGGCGGTTCATCTGGCGTAATGATGGGTATGATTATATTCAAACACAAAATTAATAAAAAGAAGTTTTTCATTGGTGTACCCCTGCTCCATCTATTCAATGCGATTGTAAACAGAGTGGTAATATATTATTTATAAATGGGGGATAATATTATTTAGAAAGGGAGGGATAAGTTTGTCAGTAAAAGAAAAATTGTTAGAATTTATGTATGAAACAGCTTATAATCCAATGCTAGAAGAAGAATTGATGGATGTTTTCGACATAGAAAGAAAGCAAAGAGAGGATTTCTCTAAATTATTGGAGGATATGGTTAAGGAAGGTCTAATTATTAAAACTCGAAAAAAACGCTTTGGAACACCGGAGCGAATGGGATTAATTTTAGGGAAGCTGCAAGGACATCATAGAGGATATGGTTTCGTAATTTCCGATCGACCAGAGGTTCCAGATGTTTTTATACCTGCCAACTTTATGAATGGCGCAATGAATAACGATCGAGTCATTGCTAGAATCAACACAGTAAATAGCGAAACTCGCAAATCTGAAGGAGAGGTCATCCGAATACTTTCTAGGGCCAATACGGAGGTAGTCGGTGTGTATGAAGACAGCAGAAACTTTGGATTCGTTGTTCCTGATGATCCTAGAATCAACGCAGATATTTTTATTTCTAAGAATGAGACCAATGGAGCAAAGGAAGGCGATAAGGTTGTTTGCGAAATTACCAAGTGGCCTGAAGCTAGAAGAAATCCAGAGGGAAGAATTACGGAGATCATTGGACATAAAAACGACGTTGGTACGGACATCTTATCTGTCATGAAAAAATATAAGCTGAACCCAGATTTTCCAGAAGAAGTCGATATGCAGGTTGGTAACATCGCCGACGAAGTTTTAGAAGAGGAAAAGAAACATAGAGTGGATTTGCGTTCCATCCAAATGGTCACTATAGATGGTGCCGATGCAAAAGACTTGGACGATGCTGTATCCATAGAGCAGCTATCCAACGGAAATTATAAGTTGGGTGTGCATATTGCAGACGTCACCCATTATGTACGAGAAGGAACGCCTTTGGATAAAGAAGCTTTAGAGCGAGGCACCAGTGTGTACTTAGTAGACCGGGTAATTCCTATGCTGCCTCGTAAGCTATCCAATGGGATCTGTAGTTTGAATCCAAAGGTAGATCGGTTGACATTGTCTGTATTTATGGAAATTGATCATAGAGGTAGAGTTGTGAATCATGAGATTGTAGAAGGCTTGATCAACATCAATGAAAGAATGGTCTATGAAGATGTTTCTGATATATTGGAAAAAGACGATGAAAAGCTAAAAGAAAAGTATGCAGATTTCCTAGAGATGTTCAAAAATATGGAAAAACTATCTTTAATATTAAGAAAACATCGAGAAAATAGGGGGGCAATCGACTTTGACTTCCCAGAGGCGAAAGTAATCCTAGATGACAAAGGAAAGCCAATCGATGTTAAGAAATATGAAAGACGCATCGCCAATCGAATTATAGAAGAATTTATGTTGGTTTGTAATGAAACGGTGGCAGAGTATTTCTATTGGCAGAATGTACCTTTCGTTTACCGTGTTCATGAAGACCCTAGTTTAGAAAAGCTGGAGGAGTTTAATAAGTTTATCCATAACTTTGGCTATCATTTAAAGGGATTAAACACAGAGATTCATCCGAAGAGTCTTCAAGAACTATTAAAGAAATTGGAAGGGACTAAAGAAGAAAGACTGATCAATACATTGATGCTGCGATCCCTTAAAAAAGCTAGATATGCGGGTCATAACTTAGGTCACTTTGGTTTAGCAGCTCAGTACTATTGCCATTTCACATCGCCAATCAGAAGATATCCAGACTTAGAGATCCATCGTATCATCAAAGAATCTCTTCATGGAAAGCTCGTTGGCAAGAGATTAGAGGAACTCAACGCTAAGGTTCCAATCATAGCAGATCAGTCCTCTACAAGAGAGAGAGTTGCAGACGAGGCGGAAAGAGAAACTGTTGATCTGAAAAAAGCAGAATATATGGCAGATAAAATTGGAGAAGAGTACGAGGGTATTATTTCAGGCGTTACTTCCTTCGGTATGTTCGTAGAACTGGATAATACAATTGAAGGATTAATAAGGTTAAGCTCCTTGGTAGATGATTATTATATCTATGATAGTGAGCATCACCTACTGCTAGGAGAAAGAAAGAAAAAGATTTATCGAATGGGAGATACCATTAAAATAAAGGTGAGTAGAGTAGATATCGCACAAAAAGAAATTGATTTTGTATTGGCAGAGTAATCGGGAATTCCCCGATTACTCCCATATAATTACATAAACAGCACTTACAAGGAATTGACGAAACCCAATATTTATGATAAGATAAATCAGTAACACTTATTGAGCGAAGAACTATATAAAGGGTGAAAAGCATGGCCAGTAAAGGAACAAAGCTAATAGCAACCAATAAAAAAGCACGACATGATTACTTTATTGAAGAAACCTTTGAAACAGGAATTGTTTTAGTAGGAACGGAAGTAAAGTCTATTAGACAAGGAAAATTAAATATTAAAGATGGCTATGCACGGGTTGAAAACAGTGAGGTTTTCCTTTACAATGTTCATATTAGCCCTTATGAACAGGGAAATATTTTCAACAAAGATCCTTTAAGAGTAAGAAAACTTTTGCTTCATAAGAGTGAAATAAGAAAGCTGATTGGATATGTTCAGCAAAAAGGATATACCCTCATCCCCTTAAGTTTTTATTTAAAGGATGGATTGATTAAGGTTGAGCTAGGGATCGGTGTTGGTAAAAAGATTTATGACAAACGCCAGGACATAGCGAAGAAAGATGCTGCACGTCGAATAGACAAAGAGCTGCGCCAAAGAGAGAAACAATAGATTTTTCTTCATATAATCATGGGGGCGTACTGGTTTCGACGGGGGTTTGGAGTCATTAGTAGCGAGCCGTGTTTTGCTTGGGAGCACGTCAAAAACTGAGCATTAAAGATAAACGCAAACGATAATTACGCTTTAGCTGCCTAAGTGCAGCTCGTTTCTCCCTAACCTCCTGCCGTTAGGATAGAAACGTCATCTATGCAGGGAACGTCTTGAGGGGTGCCTTGACCTTAAAGATGAATAATTAAGGCTGGTTGAATCTACACTCTGTTGTTGGAGGGTAGAGGAGACGAGATCTAAAACAACAACTACGCTCGTAGAAGCTGGTGGTAAAGGGCCTTCGGACAGGGGTTCGATTCCCCTCGCCTCCACCAAATAAAAAATAACCGTACTGTGAAAGCAGTGCGGTTATTTTTTATTATATTGACACATATAAGGATCAATCTCTTTTAATTCGCCAATTTTAGAGGACTAAATTCAAACATGGACAGATATACTTGGAATGATATAATTGAGGTAATAAAAGTGAGCCATATGCAGAGCGATACAGAATTTAACTGATAAAAGATTGAAAGGTGGGGGCAACTTGAATAAAGCCATTGAAGTTTTAAAAAAATATTATGGGTATGATAATTTTAGAGACGGGCAGGATGAAATTATAGATCATATTTTATCTGGAAGAGATGTTCTAACAATAATGCCTACAGGTGGCGGTAAGTCCCTGTGCTATCAAATACCTGCTATGATCATGGATGGTACGGCAATCGTTGTTTCACCTCTTATTTCTCTGATGAAGGATCAAGTAGATACATTACAGCAAATGGGCATACCAGCAGCTTTTATTAATAGTTCACTTGCTTTTTCAGAGAGTCAGAGAATATTCGAAGAAGCCAAAAGAGGGGAATATAAGCTTCTCTATGTGGCGCCTGAAAGATTGGAATCGGAAGGCTTCACGGAGCTCATAAGAAGTATTAAAATTTCTATGGTTGCTGTAGATGAAGCCCATTGCGTATCACGGTGGGGACACGATTTTAGACCGAGCTATCTTCGCATTAAAAATCTAAGAAGTTTATCGGAAGATCATCCTGTACTTGCGGCATTCACTGCCACAGCAACATCGGAAGTTAAAGAAGATATCATCGATTTAATCGGTCTTGAAGGTCCGTATGAAATCACCACTGGATTCGACCGGGAAAATCTAAAATTTGAAGTTGTAAGGGTAAAAGAGAAGCTCTCATATATTTTGAAATATGTAAGTGAGCATAAGGGGAAAGCTGGCATTATCTATTGCTTGACAAGAAAGCTAACAGAGCAGGTATGCTCCGAGCTTGTTCGTGCTGGCTTCAATGCCATTCAGTACCATGCTGGATTAGGAGATGTACAAAGAAGCAAAAACCAAGATGATTTTCTTTTTGATAATGCTGAAATTATGGTAGCGACCAATGCCTTTGGCATGGGCATCGACAAACTAGATATTAGATATGTAATTCACTACAATATGCCACAAAATATAGAAGCCTACTATCAAGAGGCTGGAAGAGCTGGGCGTGACGGCGAGCCTTCGGAGTGTATTTTGCTGTTCAGTCCTCAAGATATTGTAATGAATAATTTTTTAATCGACAACGGTACTACAGATGGTATAGGAAGGACCAAGGAATACGACAAGCTGCAGGATATGATCAGCTATTGCAACACAGATAAATGTTTGAGAAAATATCTGATCAATTACTTTGATTCTGATTACGACAGGGAAGAATGTAATAACTGTGGCAATTGTCTCAATGAAATAGAAAGTAGAGATATCACCATAGAGGCACAGAAAATATTATCCTGCATCTATCGAATGGGTGGAAAATTTGGCAGTAATCTTGTAATCGATGTGCTAAGGGGCAGCAATGGTCAGAGAATAAGATCTTTAAATTTTCACAAGCTAAGTACATATGGCATTATGAAGGATTGCAGTAAAGATTTTTTACGAGAGATTATTTCCTATATGATAGCAGAGGGCTATATTCATGTAAGCAGAGATCAATACCCTGTTCTTAGTATATCTCCTGATGGTGCCATGGTTTTAAAGGGGAAACAGCAGGTTACAATAAGAAAGGTATTGTCTGAAAAACGAAAATTTGCAGAAACAACGAATACCCATACTGAATACAATAGAAATCTCTTTGAGGAGCTCAGGGCTTTAAGAAAAGGAATTGCAGATCAGTTGAGATTACCACCTTTCGTCGTATTTTCCGATGCAACCTTAAAGGAAATGTGCGTTCAATTTCCACAGACAAAAGTGGAATTTCTCCAAATAAAGGGTGTAGGAGAGGTAAAGGCAGAAAAATACAGTGCGCCTTTTGCAGAAGCCATCCAAAATTATGTGGAGAAAAACAATCTAAACCTTCAAGAGCTAAAGTCAGAAAAGACAGATCAAGATACTGAAATTGATCGTTCTGATAAGGAAAATGTAGAGAAACAGCCCAAGGAGCCTACGCGAGAGATCAGCTATCGAATGTATCGGGAAGGAAAAAGCATTCCGGAGATTGCAAAAGCTAGAGAATTGAAGGAAACTACTGTAGAATCCCACATTGAAAATTGTGCAAGGCTGGGCTATGAAATTAACTATAGAGATTTTATATCGGAAGAAATAGAAGCCCTCATCATCCATACCTATAGGAAAAAAAGAGGAGCAAAGCTGAAAGAGATGAAGGACAGTCTACCAGATGAAATAACTTATACAGAGATACGATTTGCACTGTGTAAATTCCAGTTGGAAGAAAGCGAAAGCCCTAAGGCGCAATATGAAGGAGATAAAACCTTACACCAACTGTAAGTGTTCATAAAGACCCTCTGCATATATAGTATAAGTATAAAAAAGTAGATGACCAGATGGTGTCAGTCGCTTTTACAAAGTGCAATAAGGAGGGCTTTCAATGAATATTTTAGACAAATTGCTTCAGGTACAGAAGGTATATAAAACCTATGGAAAAGGGCAGAGCGAAACACAGGCTTTAAAGGGGATTACCTTCGATGTTCTGCCGGGGGAATTTTTAGGAATCATGGGGTCCAGTGGCTCCGGAAAAACTACGCTTTTAAACTGTATCGCCACAATGATTAAACCAACCTCAGGACAAATATTACTGAAAGGGAATAATATTTTATCCTTCAAAGGAGACGAACTGGCTCAGCATAGAGGGCAGAACATCGGTTATTTGTTTCAAGAATTTCAACTGCTAGATAATCTAACGGGAAGAGAAAATATTTTATTGCCCCTATCGATCCTTGGAAAAGATCTTAGAAAGGAAGAGGCAAAGTTTAAAAAACTAGCGAAAGATTTTGATATCGAAAACATATTGGATAAATTTCCTTCCCAAATGTCAGGGGGACAAAAACAGAGAGTTGTTGGTGCAAGGGCACTCATTTCCAGCCCTAGTATCGTTTTAGCAGATGAACCGACGGGTTCACTGGATTCGAAGAATGCAAAGAGCTTAATGGACAAGCTTTCCTATGCAAATTTAGTTGATGAAGCGACGATTTTAATGGTGACCCATGATGCAAATGCAGCAAGTTATTGTTCAAGAATTCTTTTTATACAGGACGGTGTTATTTTCCATGAACTTAGAAGAAGAGTTCCAGTAGAAACAAAGACATCATTCTATGAGCGGATTCTAACTGTTATGGCACAACTAGGGGGAGGCAGTGCCAATGTTCTTTGATTTTATCAAGAGAAACAGCAGCAAGACTAGGAAGGAAAACGGTATTTATTTTCTTTCTCTAATAATCTCCATCGTTGCTTTCTATGTGATCCTCTCTTTGGGGGATCAGGATGTTATGATGTACTTAAAAACCATAGAAAGCCAAGCTGTGGGAAAATTAATGGCACTGATCCCATTGCTTTATACTGTGTCCATATTCTTTGTATTCTTCCTCGTTTATTTTGCAAACAGATATCAACTACAGCTCCGAAGTAAGGAGTTTGGAATGTATCTTATGATGGGAATGAAGAGAAGCAAGCTATTTGCCATGATTCTGGGAGAAACTTTATGGAACAGTTTCATTTCTTTAGCCATTGGAATTCCTATTTCTATATTTTTAACACAGATTATCAGCTTAGTTACATCGAGAATCATTGGCATGGGCATCATCGGATATAATTTTCGTATTTCGTGGATCGGTTTAGGTCTGACTCTATTAGGATTTTTAATCGTACAGCTGGGTGCCATGATGATTCTGAGCATGAGCATTAGCAAAAAAGAACCTTACGATTTAATCCATGATGAAAAGGAAGAAGTGCAAAGTATTGTTTCCAGTAAAAAAGGATGGGTCCATTTGATTTTGGGTACCATACTCATCCTAGTTGCCTATGGTTTAGGTATTCGATTCCTGCGTGGCATAGATTTCTCAGTGGTGGCAGCAATCCTTTTAACAGGGATTATGGGAACCTTCCTATTCTTTAAAGGTGTATCCAGCTTCATTAGCAGAGTGATCCGAAGAAAAAGCCATACATCCACGGGGTTATATACCTTTACAGCAAGGCAGATTCAAGAAAATGTCCTTCACAATTCAAGCTCCATTGCTATATCCTCTCTATTGATTTTAATGTCCATGATGAGCTTTGCCTATGGTATTGCTACAATTACTAGTATTCATGGCGAAGGAGAGCGGAGTGTTGACTTTACTTTTGAAGGAGAAGAAAAAGAAATTATTTCTGTTTTAGAATCTGATGAGATGAAACCTTATATAGAAAGTTATTTCCCTATGAAAATGGGAAATCTATATCACTCTGAAGGTGAAACCAATACCTTTTCTTGGGCAGCTGTAGTGGAGCAAGCTTCTAAAGAGAAGGACTCTGTGGAAAAAGAAAATTTAATGAGAGATTTATCTTATGATGACAGTCCTTATTTGATATCCGTAAGCAGCTATAACCATATATTACAGTCCATTGGCAAAGAGCCCGTCCTTTTAGAGGAAAATCAGATGGCCATGTACTCTAGTAGTCGATTTCCCTATAACCATGAGCTGCTTCGTAAGATTTTAAAAGAGAAGCCCAGTGTTACCGTAAATGAAGAGACCTATGAACTTACAAAAAAGTTATATACGACCAACTTGGTTGCAGATCGATCCATTACCATCATGTACGGACTGATTGTACCCGATGCTTTATTTAACGAAGTGGTTGAGCGGGAAGGAAGAACTGATCGCTGGAATATGATTTTAGAGGATGACTTTATTAAAGAAGAAGGTCTGATGCAGTCCATCAATAAAATGGATCAGCTTTTAAATCCCACTGGGCTACACTATGAGAGCTACCTTGCCAGTATGGGCAGACAGTTATTTTACGTAGTTGCAGGAAGCTATACAACCATTTATTTGGGCTTAATGTTCCTGATTATTGCCAATACAGTTTTAGGCTTAAAATTTCTAATGCAGCAAAGGACCACAAGGCATCGATATTCCACTCTATTGATGTTGGGAGCCAGTGTGAAAGAGCTTTGCCTTTCTGCAAGGAAACAGATTGTCCTATACTTTACTTTAGTGATTGCAGTGGCGCTGATCAGTTCCATTTTTGGTATCTGGTCTTTAATGGGGAGCTTTTTTATTGCACCCAACGCCGTAAGTGTACTCAAATTGATTTCACTGGTGATTCTATCCTTAGGATTATTTTCTGCCTTTGAATTGGCTTATATATGGATGATTCAACGAAAAAGTGATGAAGAAATAAAGAAATTAAGTGAAGTTTTATAGGAGGTGTAGAGGTGGAGAAAATAGTCATTGTTGAAGACGATATCTTTCTACGAAGTGAACTCCAAAATGTATTAGAGAAGGAGGGATATGCTGCTGAGTGTATCTCTTCTTTTCATAATGTTATTGAGGAAATCATCCATAGGAATCCAGATCTAATTCTATTAGACTTGAACTTACCCCACATGTCGGGATATGAGATCTGCAAAGGGCTGAAGGCGAAAGGAATAGGACCTATTCTAATTTTGACTTCAAGAAATCAGCTTCGGGATGAAATCCACGCTTTAGATTTAGGTGCAGATGATTATTTGATAAAACCATGCCATCCAGACCGATTGCTGGCGAGAATTCAAAAATTAATCCGCCTCTATTCAAATTTAAATATTCTACTGGAGTCAGGGGATATTAGGCTGGAGGAAAAAACAAATACATTGTATTTTAACGGGAAAGCCGTAGTCCTATCAGAAAATGAGGGAATGATTATGAAAATGTTAATAGAAGCAGATACATCCGTTGTAAAAAAAGAGGAGCTCTTTATACGAATTTGGGGGAGTACGGAGTTTGTAGATGAAAATATTTTACAAGTGAATATGACAAGGCTGAGAAGAACATTAGAAAGCATAGGAATCACCGATCGAATCAAGACCATTCGAGGTGTTGGATATCGGTTAGAAGGAGCCGATCAAGCATGAAATTAAAAGAAATCTACAATGTTTTTAAAGACTCAGGGCATTGGATGTTTCTGACGATTCTTAGTAATGGATTTTTTATGCTCATGGCATGGATCGCATATCCCGAATCCTTTTCTATTTTAGTTACGGTGATGATCACTTTCTCCCTATTGATTCTGATCCTAGGAATGTTCCTGACGAAGAGAAATAACGTAAAGCAGGATGAAGCTTTTTTTAGCTTTCTGAGGGAGTTATCGGAGGAAAAGGAAGAACGATTCATTGAGGCTTCAGGGGAGCTTCATAGAGAAAAGATCCGTATTTTAGGGGAAGAGCTAAGGCACTCTAAGAAAAAACTGGCAGAAACGCAGTTAAACGCCAAGGCCTATGAGGAATTTATTGAAAGCTGGGTTCATGAGATAAAGAAACCAATGGCTCTAGGAACTTTAATTCTAGGCAATCGAAAGGATGAAATGAGTTCTTTTGTTCACCAAAGATTAGATTACGCAATGATGAATATTCGAGAGCAGGTGGAGCAAATTCTTTTCTATGCAAGGCTGCAAACTTCCCATATAGACTATCGTTTAGAGCGAATTATTTTAAGTGAGTGCTATGAGGATGTACTTTTAGATATGAAACCAATCCTTAGGGAGAAGAACATTACAATCGTTTCAGATATAGACGACATCCCCATTGTTTCTGATAAAAAAACACTTCAATTTATTTTCTCCCAAATTTTTACCAATGCGGTCAAGTATTCAAAGGATGATGCAGATCGTTGGATACGGTTAAAAACTGGCTTTGATGAGAGAAAAAATCGATATTATACGAGTATTGAAGACAATGGTATCGGGGTTATGGCTTCAGACCTTCCCTTCATCTTCGATAAAGGATTTACGGGGGAGCATTATAGAGAAACCCATTCCACAGGCATTGGCCTATATCTTGTGAAAAAGCTGTGTGAGGAGATCAATATCGATATAGAAGTAGTATCTGAAATAGGTGAAGGGTTTTCGATTAAATTACTGTTTCCAGTAGTCTAATTCCATGGAAAGGGAATGGATACAAGGTAGATAAGAAAAAAGAAAGCTGATATAATAGGGGATATGTAATAGAAAAGTGTAAGGACTTTTCTAGTGCATATACTTTTTTAGACTATGACAAGAGGAGTTTTTGAATGAAATATTACTTAGCACCAATAGAAGGCGTTACAGGCTTTATCTACAGAAATGCTTATGCCAAATTTTTTAATCATATCGATAAATACTTCACCCCTTTCATCGTTACAAATCAGGGGACCAGTTTAAAGAATAAAGAATTGAGAGATGTTTTTCCGGAGAACAATCAAGGGCTCCATGTAGTGCCGCAAATATTGACGAACAATTCAGAGGGCTTTATTTCTGTTAGTAAAAAGCTAAAGCAGTTGGGATATGCGGAAATCAATTTAAATTTAGGATGTCCTTCTGGAACCGTGGTTTCTAAAAATAGGGGATCTGGATTCTTAGCAAAAAGAGAAGAATTGGACCGATTTCTAGAAGAAATATTTAAAATAGAGGATATGAAAATATCTATAAAGACTAGAATTGGGAAGGACCATCCGGAAGAATTCTATGAACTTATAAAGATATACAACAAATATCCTTTAGAGGAATTGATCATCCACCCGAGAACTCGACAAGATTTCTATGGCAATCAACCGAACTTAGAAGTTTTTAAGGATGCATTGCTCTTAAGCACCAACCCAGTGTGCTATAATGGTGATATTTTTACCGTAGGGGATCACAATCGCTTGGTTGAAACCTTTCCAGATGTAGATACCATGATGTTGGGGAGGGGCGTACTAGCGAATCCGGGCCTGATGAAGGAGATTCGGAACAATACATTGATGGAGAAGGAAGTGCTAAGGGAATTTATAGATGAAGTTCTGTACCAATATGTAGAATTATTTCAAGAAGAGAGAAATGCATTATATCGAATGAAAGAGCTATGGAGCTACATGGCTTATATATTTTCAGATAGTAAAAAATATGCCAAGAAGATAAAGAAGGCACAGAGCGTAAAAGAATACAATGAAGCTGTCTCCAGCTTATTTGAAGAGCAGGAAATTATCAAAGGGGCTGGATTATTTAGTCATTCATATTAAAAAGCTGCATTCGTTGCAGCTTTTTGGCTGCAAATATTGAGAATAATCAATCTGTTTAAAAGAACGTAGAAAAGCATATCAATTATAATAGGAATGACGATCACATGAAAATAATTAAAGAAGGAATGGACGATGATGGAAGAAAAAAAGCTGTTGGAAATTATTCAAAGCAATCCATATTTTATATCCAATATTAAAGATCCCACGGAAGAGATGAAACTATTAGCGATTCAGAAAAATGGACTTTTATTAGAATATATCCAGCATCCAACCAGGGAAATGGAATACTTGGCTATCGAAAATAATTCCCGGGCAATTAAATTCATAGAGCATCCGACAGAAGAGATGATGCTGAAAGCTGTCACCAGCAGCTGGACAAATCTAGAGTATATTAAAAACCCTACGAACTCTGTGGTAAAAGGAGCCATTGAACAAGCGGGATGGGCCATTAAATACGTTAAAAATCCAAGTGAAGAACTGCAATTACTGGCTGTAAGGAAAAATTATGATGCCATAAGGTATATCGAAGATCCTTGTGAAAGGGTTCAAATGGCGGCTGTTAAAATCAGCTACGACGCACTGAGATATATCAATGCACCTACATACAATACAGAACGGATGGCGATTAAGAACAACGAAGGTGCCATTCAATTTATTAATGATTTAAATCGAAATAAAATGTTGGATTTTCTGAGAATCAATTTTTTAGTGATGAAATATATTATGAAGGACATCTCTAGGGAAGATCTGGAGATGGTTTTAAAAGAAGTATTATCAAAGGAAGATGTTGAGGAACAATATGTTCGAGATTATTTAAACTACAGTGGAATAGATAAAGATAGCGATCTTCTGTCCATGGACAGAATTTTGTTCATTTATCAATATGGTAGTAAAAAAGCAAAGAAAATTGCAGTGGATGAAAAACTGAAGATTATATAGGAGATGGGCAAGATGAATTTTACAGATGTATTAAAAAGCGCTGAATTGATCCTAGCTACAGGGGAAGTCCCCTTAATTGTTGGAGAAAGTGGTATTGGAAAAACAGCTTTAGCTAAGGCGTTGGCCAAAAAGAATCAATGGTGTTTAATTGTGATCGATGGGAATCTCCTAAAGGAAGGTGAAATCGGTGGTCTTCCAACCATAGATTCCTATGAGGGGATGGATCATAGGGGAAAAGGCGTAACGAAGAAAACCACCGTATATGCCGTTCATAATAAGTTGAGATCCATCGATGAAGAAATAGCCAAGGGGCATCCTGTTCTTTTATTCATCGATGAGCTAAACCGCTGTGAGCATGCGGTACAGCAGGAATTGATGAATTTAATCTTGAATAGAGAGATTAATGGATACGAGCTTCATGAGGATGTAAAAATTCTAGCAGCAATGAATCCTTCCAGTAAATACGGCTCCGATTTTGATTATCAGGTTGTGGATATGGACTCGGCTCAGGAGAATCGGTTCGTCTGGCTATATATGGAGCCAGATTATAACCAATGGCTGGATTGGGCAATGGATGCAGGAATTGAACAAAAGGTTATTGACTTTATCTCTACTTTTCCAGAATACCTGCATAAAATCAATGAAGAGGATATCCGGGCCACACCGAGAAGCTACGAAAGAATTTCCAAGGTGTATAAAATCTATAAGGATCAAAAGGATCGTATTCCTCGCTCTGTATTTTTAAGCGTTATTAGAGGCAACGTAGGCAAGCTAATCGCAGAGGAGTTCCTTGGTTTTATTGAATCCGATTACCGTCCGCTACTATCCTATGAGGATGTTTTTACAGGGGAGTTTCTTTCCGAATCCGTCATAGAAGTAATACAGCAGGAAAGCCATACGAGATTGTATTTATCTGCGAAGAATATTTTAAAAACGTTGGAATGGAAGATCAAGAGTCAGCGTGAGGGTACGGTCTATGATGTGGAGCGATTGATTGAATTTCTAAAGGCATACCCTGTAGATTTAATGCTGGGTATCTTAAAGGATATTAAGAATACTTATACTGAAGTATATCGTATCGCTATGGAAAATGAAGCTTTTATCGAATCCTATTTTCAAGTATACAGGTCCATAAGGGGATAAGCTTATGAAAACTTTTGATCAACAGGTGAAAGAACTTTATGAACAAGCCAATATCATTATCCAAGGCTTTTTTGAGGCAGAGATGGATGAGGCCGATGTTCAGGTTCACATACCAGAAAATTTTAAGAAAGAATTTTTTAGTCTCGTAGATAAGGTGAATCTAAGTTTGATGGAGGACAAGGATAATTTCTATGGGTATTTTCTGTTTCAGATGATGAAGGAAATCAGATTCGATATGAGTAGCCCAACAGGAGTGAATTTTAAAAATGCAAAGTATACGATTTATTTTAATCCCATCATCTTTCTAACCCTAAATATAAAGCAGATGGAAAGCACAATCAAGCATGAGGTCCTCCATATACTATCCAGGCATTTGATCCGGGCAAAGGATTTTAAATGCAGATATAGTACCATTGCCATCAATACAGCAATGGACATCGTCGTAAATCGATATTTGGATTACCTACCGCCTTATGCAAGTACTTTGGAAAGAGTCAACAACCACTATAATTTACAGCTACAGCCCTATGAGCCCTTCGAATACTATGTGGAGAAATTGCAGGTTGCGATAGATTTATTGGATGAAAATGAGGATAGTCAAGAGGATGATCGTGATAAAGAGGAACAGGTAGAGCAGGATTTCATTCCGGAGAAAACCCATGATATTTGGGAAGAATCTCAAAATATTGATGAAAAAACCATGCAGGAATTCACAGAGAATTTTATTAATAACGCTCAAAAAGGAAGCAATTCTGCCTACTTAGATAGTATCATCGCTACATTTAAGAACAATAAAGGTGAATTGCCATGGCATATATATTTGAAACGATTAATGGGGTATGTGGAAAGCAACAAGAAAAAAACCATAACGAGAAGAAATCGAAGGCAACCAGAGCGATTGGACTTAAGAGGGGAACTGAGAGATCATAAAGCAAAGATCATCGTCGGTCTCGATATCAGTGGAAGCATCAGTGATGAGGAGTTTAAACAGGGGATTCGAGAAGTCTTGACCATCGTAAAAAACTATAAACATGAGATTACCATTGTAGAATGTGATGATGAAATTAGACGGATATACCCTGTGAAATCCATAAAAGATATGAAGGATCGTCCCAACATCAGAGGTGGAACAAAGTTCACACCAGTTTTTGAATATGCCAACAATAAGAAGGCCAATTTATTGATTTATTTTACTGACGGTAAAGGGGAAGAACGGCTTAAAGTAACGCCGAAGGGGTATAAAATCCTATGGGTTATTTCAGGGAATGGAGACGGGCTTTCCGTAAAAGAATCCTATGGTGTTGTAAAAAAGCTAAAGCATGTTGAAATAAAGCGGGATTCACTAGAATTGAAAGATGTTATCATAGATGGATATTCCATGAACAATCAGGAGAGAATTCGATAACAACACCATAGGATAATGAGCGAGGGACATTGGACCTCGTTTTTATATTTGCAGCATAAATTGTTAAAAAAATTTAACAATTTTAGTTAAAAAAATAACGAAGTTTTTATTGACTAAAGTCATAGTTCTGGTAAAATTATTTTATACAATAAATGGGTGAGCATAAAAACCACGAAATAACTTTTAAAGATCTAAGTGTTTTGAATGTAGATCAAGTTTTGGTGCCTAAAATTAAAAAAAGAATATTGAAGGAGTGGAGATTAAAGAAAACTGCAACCAGAATAGTTAAAAAAATAACGATTTCGAATAAAAATATTTAGGAGGGTATATATGCTGACTGTGGACATGAAAGACAGAATCGATCAGATTTTAATGAAGTATGGAAATAATCCGTCTTCAATCATTACCATGCTACAAGAAATACAGGGGGTGTACAGATATTTGCCAGAGGAAGCCTTAGATTATGTAGCTGCTTCCATGGATATGAGTGCATCCAGAATATTTGGTATCGCAACGTTTTATGAGAACTTTTCATTAAAACCGAAAGGAAAATTTATTATTAAAATTTGCGATGGAACTGCCTGCCATGTTAGAAAATCCATACCGATCCTAAATACATTGTATAAAGAGTTGTCATTGAATAGTGAAATGCACACCACGGAGGATTTAATGTTTACTGTTGAAACAGTATCCTGCCTTGGGGCTTGCGGTCTTGCGCCAGTAATTACGGTGAATGATAAGGTTTATGGAAAAATGACGCCAGAATCCACCGTTGAACTTTTAAATACATTAAGGGAGGAAGCTTAGATGAGGATCAATAGTATTGAAGAACTAATAAATACTTCTAAAATATTTAAGAATTCCCTAGAACAGCAGCAAAAGCAAGTATTGGTCTGTGGTGGAACCGGCTGTGTAGCAGGAGGCGCTCTAGAAGTTTATGATGAGATAAAAAGATTGATAGAAGAGAGAGGGTTGCTGGCACAAGTAGAGCTCTATGAGGAAGAGAGAGGCATTGGCGTTAAGAAAAGTGGATGTCATGGATTTTGTGAAGCAGGCCCATTGGTACGAATTGAGCCAGATCAATTTTTATATTTAAAAGTAAAGCGTGAAGACTGTAAGGAGATTGTAGAGACGACTTTGATCGATGGAAAGCCAGTGGAAAGGTTGATGTATCATACATCGGATAAGGTTTATCACGTACAGGAGGAAATTCCTTTTTATAAAAGTCAAACAAGGCTTGTTTTAGAGCATTGCGGTCATATCGATTCGGAATCCATTCAGGAATATATTGCATACGGTGGATATCAAGCATTGGCTAAAGCAATGGATACCATGACACCTTCAGAGGTTTGTAAAGAAATCTCCGATGCAGGTCTTCGAGGTAGGGGTGGCGGTGGATATCCTACAGGAAAGAAATGGTCCCAAGTTCTGTCTTATGCCAGTGATATGAAATACGTAATATGCAACGGTGATGAGGGAGACCCTGGTGCATTTATGGATCGTTCCCTTATGGAGGGGGACCCACATAATATCATTGAAGGGATGGCCATTGCAGCCTACGGTACTGGTGCTTCTGAAGGGTATATTTACGTTCGGGCGGAATATCCATTGGCGGTGGCAAGGCTTAATAAAGCCATAGAGCAAGCCAGAGAAATTGGTTTATTAGGAAAGAACATCCTAGGCACAGGCTTAAATTTCGATGTCCATGTGAACCAAGGTGCTGGCGCATTCGTATGTGGGGAAGGAAGTGCACTCATCGCTTCTATTGAAGGTGAACGGGGAATGCCGAGGGTAAAGGCGAAGAGAACAGTAGAAGAAGGTTTATGGAAAAAGCCTACGGTTCTGAACAATGTTGAAACCTTTGCGAATGTTCGCCATATCATTATGAATGGTGCTGCTTGGTATCAATCCTATGGAACGAAGGGTAGCGCTGGTACAAAAGCATTTGCATTAACAGGGAACGTAAATAATACGGGGTTGATTGAAGTCCCAATGGGCACAACACTGAGAAAAATAATATTTGAAATCGGTGGAGGGATTCGTGGAAATAAGAAGTTCAAGGCAGTCCAAATCGGAGGACCATCGGGGGGATGTTTGACAGAGGAGCATTTAGATATGGCATTGGATTTTGATTCCCTAATCGATGCAGGTGCAATGATCGGTTCCGGCGGGATGGTAATCATGGATGAGGATACCTGTATGGTAGAGGTAGCAAAATTCTTTATGAACTTTACACAAAACGAATCCTGTGGAAAATGTGTTCCTTGTAGAGAAGGGACAAAGATCATGTTGAATATCTTAGAAAAGATTGTGTCTGGCAAAGGAAGCATGGAGGATTTGAATCTACTGGAGGAACTATCGGATACCATTACCAATACGGCTCTTTGTGGCTTAGGTAAAACCGCAGCAAATCCTGTGGTTAGCTCTTTAAAATATTTTAGGGATGAATATTTAGCTCATGTAGTCGAGAAAAGATGCCCAACGAGAACATGCCAAGGGTTAAAGGTCATAGAGATTACATCGGAGCTCTGTAAAGGATGTAGCAAGTGTTCTAGAATTTGTCCTGTAGGTGCAATTGATGGGAAGATCAAAGAACCTTATATAATCAATCAAGAAAAATGTATAAAATGTGGCGCGTGTATAGAATCCTGTGCATTTGCAGCGATAAAGGAGGCTTAAGCTATGAAAGGTGCAATGATCGTTGATGGTAGAAAAGTTGAATTTGATCGAGAGAAAAATGTGTTAGAAGTCGTAAGGAAAGCAGGAATCAATCTGCCGACCTTTTGTTACCATTCAGAGCTTAGTATTTATGGCGCTTGCAGAATGTGTATTGTAGAAGATGAAAGGGGCAACACCTTTGCTTCCTGCTCCCAATTGCCCAGCGATGGTATGAAAATATTTACCAATACGCCGAAAATCAGAAAATATAGAAAGACCATATTGGAAATGATCCTAGCAAACCATGAAAGAGATTGTACGGCATGCGATAGAACGGGAATATGTGAGCTTCAAGATTTAGCTATTCGATTCGGTATTAAAGATATTCGGTTTGATGAAACTCGAAAGCATCTACCAATTGACAAAAGTAGTTTAAGTATCGTCAGAAATCCTAATAAATGTATTTTATGTGGAGACTGTGTGAGGGTATGCGAGGAAATGCAGGGAGTGGGTGCACTGAGCTTTGCATACAGAGGGTCCAGTATGACCGTCACTCCAGCTTTCAATAGAGATATAGCGGAAGTCAACTGTGTGAACTGCGGACAGTGTAGAAACGTCTGTCCAACGGGAGCAATCATTATAAAGAATGAAAACGATCGCGTATGGGAAGTTGTCAATGATCGCTCCAAAAGAGTCATTGCCCAAGTAGCGCCAGCGGTTAGAGTGGCTCTAGGAGAAGAGTTCGGATTAGAGCCAGGAGAAGTGACCATAGGAAAGATTGTGGCTGCATTAAAAGCCATCGGCATTGATGAGGTCTATGATACGGCATTTGCCGCAGACATGACTGTAATCGAAGAGAGTAAAGAGTTTATGGAAAGATTATCTTTAGGAGAGGATTTACCACTATTTACCTCCTGCTGTCCTGGCTGGGTAAAGTTTGCAGAGAATAAATTTCCAGATATGATGGATCACGTTTCCAGCTGTAAGTCCCCTCAACAGATGTTTGGTGCAGTTCTAAAAGAATATTATAAAAATGAGAAAAACAATGCAGAAGGAAAAGAGACGGTGGTTATTTCTGTAATGCCATGTACTGCTAAAAAAGCGGAGGCTGCTCGGGAAGAGTTTGAACAGGAGGGTATAAGGGATGTAGACTTTGTCATTACAACTCAGGAGCTGGCGCTTTTGATTAAAGAAGCAGGCATCATATTCCATCAACTAGAGGAAGAGTCCTTCGACATGCCTTTTGGCTTGGCAAGTGGATCTGGTATCATATTCGGTGCTACAGGTGGCGTTACGGAAGCGGTAGTAACCAGACTATTGAAGGATAAGCCCGATCATTCTACTAAGGATATTCTATTTAAAGAGGTAAGAGGCTTGGAGAATCTAAAGGAAGCGGTATTCAATGTGGATGGAAAGGAAGTCAAAGTTGCTATCGTACACGGACTAAAGAATACGGATGAGTTGATAAAGCAGATTAAAGCAGGGGAAAGATACTACGATTTTATAGAGGTAATGGCCTGCCCAGGAGGCTGTGTAGCCGGTGGCGGCCAGCCGATTCCTGTGAATGCAGAAATGAGAAGAGAGAGAGCCAAAGGACTTTATAAATTAGATAGAACCTCTCATATTAAAAGTTCAGATAAGAATCCAATTGTGGCTTCTCTATTTGAGGGAATCCTGAAGGACAATCACGATTTGCTGCATGTGCATAAAAAACAAGGTAATATTTAAAAGTAAAATTTGTTTCTGTATACGCATAAACCTTATGCTGTACTTAAAATAAAGTGAAATGGTTCTTTTGTATTATGAAAAGAACCATTTTACTTTATAAAACAGTGGAACGGAGGTCTTTAATCATTGCAAATAGTAAACCTAATCGATAAGCTATATAAAAATAATGATTTAGATTACGGGGAAATCCTTTTTATATTAACCCATATGGAGAAAGAAGAAAAAAACTATTTAATCCAAAAATCCAATGAAACAAGAATGAAAGTATACGGAAATAAAGTTTATATGAGAGGCCTCATAGAATTTACAAATTATTGTAAAATAGACTGTAAGTATTGCGGAATCAATGGAAGAAATAAAAACGTAGAACGTTATCGATTATCCTTGGAGGATATTCTTAAGTGTTGTGATATCGGATATAAATTAGGCTATAGAACCTTTGTACTGCAAGGAGGAGAAGATCCTTACAATTCAGATGATCGGATTGTGAATATGGTAACTGAAATAAAAAATAGATATCCAGATACGGCAATCACCCTTTCCATCGGAGAGAAATCTTATGAATCCTATGAAAAATATTATAAGGCAGGAGCAGACAGATATCTTCTTAGGCACGAAACAGCCAGCAGAGAATTATTTGAAAGAATCCATATTCATTCTGATTACGACAATCGATTAAAATGCCTTTGGGATCTAAAGAAGATAGGGTATCAGGTAGGCACTGGATTTATGGTTGGAATACCAACGCAAACGAAAGAAGATTTAGTAAAGGATTTACTGCTACTAAAAAAATTGGCGCCAGAAATGGTAGGGATTGGACCCTTTATTCCCCACAAGGATACGGTTTATAGAAATGAAACAGGTGGAAGCCTAGAAGATACCATTACCATGATTGCTTTAACTAGATTATTTTTACCCAATGCCCTATTACCTGCAACAACAGCGTTGGGCAGTATACAGCCCTTTGGGCGAGAGCAAGGGATAAAGGCGGGGGCTAATGTAGTGATGCCGAATCTATCGCCAACATCTGTAAGAGAAAAATATTCTTTATACAACGGCAAAATTTGTACCGGAGATGAAGCAGCAGAATGTAGAAGCTGTATAGAGAATCGAATTGCTTCAGCAGGTTTTACAATGGATATGTCTAGAGGAGATCACATACAGTGGAGGTCAAAAATATGATCGATCATCATTATATCTATAATTTACTAAAAAAAACGAGCAATGTTACAAAAGACAATATTCGGCAGAGCTTATTGAAGGCAAAAGATAGGAAGCGTTTATCTCATAAAGATATTGCTGTTCTTCTACAGATTGAAGAAGAAGAGGATTTAAAAGAACTCTTTAAAATAGCCCAAGACATAAAGCAAGAGATCTATGGAAAACGCATTGTAATATTTGCCCCCCTTTATTTAAGTGATTACTGTGTAAATAGCTGCCTATACTGTGGATATAAAAGAGAGAACCAATTTCAAAGAAGAAAACTTACAAGGGAAGAAATACAGGAGGAAGTAAAATTACTGGAAAAAATGGGGCATAAAAGATTAGCTGTAGAAGTCGGTGAAGATCCTATAAATTGCAGCATAGAGTATGTTACAGAAGCCATCAAAGCCATCTACGAAACTTATAACGAACATGGGAATATCAGAAGAGTAAATGTAAATATTGCAGCAACTACAGTGGACAACTATAGAAAATTAAAGGATACAGGCATTGGGACGTATATATTATTTCAAGAAACATACCATCAACCTACCTATGAAAAGGTTCATGTCAGTGGACCAAAAGCAAATTATGCGTACCATTTAACTGCTTTTAATAGAGCCATTGCGGCGGGAATCGATGATGTTGGGGCAGGCGTTTTATTCGGGCTATATGACTATAAATTTGAAGTACTGGCTTTGATGCTTCACAATGAATATTTAGAAAAAGAATACGGTGTAGGCTTTCATACTATTTCCGTTCCTAGGTTGAAAAAAGCAGAAGGGATGGATATAGCGTCATTTCCTCATATAGTAACGGATCAGGAGTTCAAAAAAATTGTGGCGATTATTCGACTGGCAGTGCCCTTTACAGGGATTATTCTATCTACAAGAGAAAGCCATGAAATGAGAAAAGAAGTGATCGAATATGGTATATCTCAAATAAGTGCTGGCTCTTGTACTGGTGTAGGCGGATACAAGGAAGAGGAACAGGGAGAAGGTCGAGCACAGTTTGAGGTATCAGATCACAGGAAGCCCTTTGAAGTAATTCAAGATCTGATAGAAAATGATCACATTCCTTCCTATTGTACCGCCTGCTATCGGATGGGAAGAACTGGGGACCGATTTATGGCGCTGGCAAAATCAGGTCAGATTCAAAATGTCTGTGGACCCAATGCCTTGATGACTTTAATGGAGTATGCATTAGACTATGGAGATGAAGAGTTTCAAACAGTAATAAATACCATGATAGATAAAGAAATCGTAAATATTCAACGAGAGGACATAAAGAATCTTCTTTTAGAGAAAATAGAAAAAATGAAGCAGGGAGAACGAGATTTATACTTATAGCAAGGAGTGTAGATATGAACAATACACCGAAAGGAAACAGAAAGCATATTGTTTTCTATGGAAAACGAAATGCTGGGAAATCAACCCTGATGAATCGAATCGTAGGGCAAGATATTTCTGTAGTATCTTCCATAAAAGGTACTACTACGGACCCCGTATCTAAAGCTGTAGAGTTAATTCCCTTTGGACCTGTATTATTTATAGATACAGGAGGGGTTGATGACGGTGGTGATTTAGGAGAGTTAAGAGTAGAAAAGACGGAAAACACCTTAGAAAAAGCAGATTTTGCTGTATATGTAATTTCAATAGAGGATAGGGACGAAGGGTTTTATTTAGAGTATAGGGAAAAATTTAAGGAAAGGAATATTCCCTATATTACAGTAATTAATAAAATCGATACGGTTTCAGAAGAAAAGCTGAAACAAATAAGATATGATTTAGTGATTAATAAAAAGTGGAAAAATACAGTGTTTACAACGATAAAAGATGGTCAAACCATAGAAAATTTAAAGGATGAAATCATAAAGAATCTAAAGAAGGACAGTGAAGAAGAAACCTTCATTGGGGATCTTATTCCTCAAAATGGGAAAGTGATATTGGTCGTTCCAATAGATTCGGAAGCACCGAAAGGAAGATTGATTTTGCCACAGGTTCAGCTCATTAGAGATTGTTTAGACCATGGCATCAAGTCCTATGTAGTTCGAGATACGGAATTAGCTTCTGCAATAGAGGATTTAGCAGAGATAGATCTTGTAGTTACCGATTCGCAAATATTTAAAAAGGTAGATCAAATAGTGCCAAAGCATATTCCTTTAACCAGTTTTTCTATTCTGATGGCTAGGCAGAAAGGGGATTTAAGTGTATTTTTAGAAGGAATTCAAGCCATTGAGAGATTAAAAGAAAGAGAATTCCCTAGAGTTTTAATCATGGAAAGCTGCTCGCACAACACTTCCCATGAAGATATCGGGAGCGTTAAGATTCCTATGATGTTAAATAAGTATTTAGGAAAACCAATAGATTTTCAATTTAGAATGGGAGAAGACTTCCCAAAAAACATAGAAGATTACGATGTGGTCGTTCACTGTGGGTCCTGTATGTTGAACAAAAAAGCCATGGAACATCGAATCAGAATTTGTAAGTTAAACAATGTACCGCTAACGAACTACGGAATTGTATTGGCTTATTTAACTGGAATATTAGAGCGGTCCGTAAAAATATTCCATCTCAACTTTATTTTACCTAAATTTTAAGAAAGTATATTTACAACGGATCTTTTTTAATATATACTGTTGTTGAGTTTATAATCTATAGGAGGGGAAGTAAGTAATGAGATTAATTTTTTGCTAATATTAATTTATTTTAAGCACCTGAAATTTTAAGTAGTTTTAAAATTCAGTGCATTATAAAGTTTGTGAACCTAAGGGAACAAATTTTATCCTTAAATTAATAGATTTTTCAAGAGAGTGGAGGTACCTAAGGACAATTAGGTTGACTTGTTGTACTCTTATTTGAAATTAGCAATTTAGAAGATACTTACTGAACTAAAATAGATTATCATAATGGACATTATTTATATTGAGTGCTATAAAATATTTGGAGAACAGGATATTCTATAAGCATTTATAATTCAAAATCCCTCTATATTCCATGGGGAGAAGAATTTGCGTATACTCATATTGAATTCTGCCCGTCATCAATTATTGTAATCTGATATTGTATTTTAGACCGTAAGAAGAACCCATCTTCCTACGGTCTTTTTTTATGACCGAACCCGATTTGCTGAAAGCAAATCGATGGTAGGTCAAACGCAACGAACACCAAATTTGCACGACCAGAGCAAGTGAACAAATTTGAGCTGTGAGACTGCGACATATACTTAGTAAAGCAGTACCCAATTAAGAAAGACCAATAAATTAGCTAAAATAGTTATGGAAGTAAACTTCTAAATTGTGAATAGGGACACAAATAATACTGATCGGTGGTGAGCATATGACACCTTTTATAAAGGTAATGGATTTAAATCGATAAACGGGAGGAGTATACGAAAAGTTTATGATGAATACATTACCAAAAGTAAAAATAGGAAAACTTAATTTTTTCCGTATTCCTTTCCGTAATTTTAAAATTACTGGAGGTAAGGAATATGGAGAACAGATTAAGATTAACTTGGAATATATACAATGGAGAAATAGCTATAGAAGAGCGGTATTGCCACAATTGTGGAAAGAAAGTTGAATTTAAGGATTCTCTAAGGAGAAGACAGAATGCAAATGGAAAAAATATATACCATTTTGCAATTTATAAATGCTTAAAAGGCCATTCATGGAATAAACAACTAGACATATTTAAAGCAAAACCGGGTCTAGAAAATGACTCTGAAGAATTTTTTGATCAAGAAAGTCAATTTGACGAAATTGTTATAGGGCAATTCAAGCAAGAGCGGATTACGAATGTAGAAATCTATATGAATACCTTACAGAAAAAAGTAAGAATCGATAAATTTCTATCTTCAAAAATTCAGGATATGACGAGAGAAAAGATTGTCGATCTCATTAACTTAGGTTTTATAAAAATTAATGATAAAGAGGTAAGGTCGAAAGCCAATTTAAAAGAAAAGGATGTCATAGACTTACTCATAAGTGAATTCTAGCAAGGAGGTGCCACAATGGTGAGAGGTCCAATTTTTTGGATTAGATTCAGAGGATAGCACAGAGATTGTGGCTATCCAATAAGAAAAAGCATTAATTTAAAAAAAAGTAGCCATGATGCTCTGATATTTACCCTCAAACAGTAAGTAGAAGGAGATTATGGATATGAAATTAAATAAATTAGAAAAAAGTAGAGTATTATTTTCTAAAAACATCGAAATATTTCGATGCGCTATTTGTAAGGATCATATGATGGTAAAGAATAACAATAGTTTGATTTGCAGCAATGGTCATTGCTTTGATATCTCTAGAAAAGGTTATGTGAATTTAATCAATAGAAGCAGCAATCAAGTTTATAATCAAGAATTGTTTGAAGCCAGAAATAAAATATACCTTAGGGGCTGCTATGACCCATTAACGAAGGAATTGATTCATTTAATCGAATTGTATCTACCGATGAATCATCAGAAATATATTTTAGATGCTGGATGTGGAGAAGGATACTATTTAAATCAAATATCTAAAGATAAAAAACTCTATGGTACATCAAACTTTGTAGGCATTGATCTATCAAAGGAAGGTATCCGTATGGCCACAAGGGGAAATAGCAAGATCCTTTGGTGTATTTCAGATTTAGCAAATATGCCCTTGAAAAGCGATAAAATGGATGTGATATTGAACATACTGTCCCCAGCCAATTACGAAGAATTTGTCAGGGTTTTGAAGAAGGATGGCATCGTAATTAAGGTGATTCCAGAACCTCAATATTTAAAAGAAATTCGGGCACTTTTAGGGGATCGAATAAAAAGAGACCATTATTCCAATGAAAATGTAATGAGGGTTTTTCAATCGCATTTAGGTTTGATCGCTGAGAAAAAATTGAACTATCAATGGGAGATTAATGAATCGGATTTAAGGAATTTAATAAAAATGACCCCCATGACATCAAGATTGACGGCAGAAGAAATAGAGACTTTAGTGATAAGAAAGATATCCAGTATTACCATCGATCTGAAAATTTTAGTGGGTCAATATAAATCGTAATGAATGAATTTATTGATAAATTATTATAAGGAGGGGAGAACCATGATCATTAGAGTAGCAACTTATTTTATTAGAATAAGAAAATAGTGCACGGTTTGTGACTATTGATAAATTTTTAAAATATGGTTTTTAATTTTATATTTTAAAGTAGTCGTAATCCCGTGCTATTTAAAAAAAGAAATATTAAATAGAAGGAGATTATGAATATGAACCAAAAAGGAATCGTCGTGGGATTAAACTTAAATAATAGAAATAACTTTGAGGAATCAATGGTGGAGCTGGAGAACCTATCTCTGGCTTGCGATATTCACATCGTAGGAAGGATCACACAGAATGCTCGAAAGGTAAATTCAGCCTATTATATTGGGAATGGAAAAATAGAAGAATTGATAGAACTTATATCAGAAAAAAATGCAGAGATCGTAATTTTTAATCATGAGCTATCGGGTTCACAGCTGAGAAATATTGAAGAAAAAGTCCAGTGTAGAGTTGCCGATAGGACAGCTTTAATATTAGATATCTTTGCACAGAGAGCAAAAACTAGAGAAGCAAAACTACAGGTAGAAGTAGCATGGCTTCAGTATGAGCTACCAAGGTTAGTCGGATCTAATGAAAATTTAGGCCGCCAAAGCGGAGGGGTAGGGACTAAAAACAGAGGTGCTGGAGAAAAGAAGATCGAGCTAGACCGTAGGAAAATAGAAGAGAGAATCGCTGCCTTAAATAAGGAGCTGGAAATATTAAAAGGACAGAGAACGACTCAGAGAAAAGAGCGAAAAGAATCGAATATTCCGAATGTAGCATTGGTAGGATATACCAATGCAGGAAAGTCGTCCATTATGAACGCCATGATGGATCAATCCCAGCATAAGGATAATAAAAAGGTTTTTGAAAAGGATATGTTATTTGCCACCCTAGAAACTTCTGTTCGACATATCAAAGTATCTGGCAATAAATCCTTTCTATTATCGGATACCGTCGGATTTGTAAGTGATTTACCCCATAATTTAGTGAAGGCTTTTCGTTCTACATTGGAGGAGGTATGTGAAGCTGATTTATTAATTCACGTTGTAGATATCTCCAACCCTCATTACGAAGCGCAAATCGATGTAACGAAGGAAACCTTAAAGCAAATAGGAGCCGACCATATCCCTGTAATCTATGCTTATAACAAAATCGATTTAGTGGATGAAACCTTGGAGCACAAGGAGGGAATCTATATTTCAGCGAAGAAAAATAGAGGCATCGAAAAACTGATCAACCTCATTTGTGATGAAGTATTCACGGACCGTATCCAATGCACAATGCTCATCCCATATGACGACGTTAAAGCGGTTCCTTATTTCAATCAAAATGCAAATGTATTGGATACGGCGTATGTAAATGAAGGAACGGTACTGAATATGGAATGTACACAGATGGATTTTTATAAGTATAAGAAATACGTCATAACCCAATAGAACAGGTAAAAGTTAAAAATTACTCCAGTATTTCTAAATGTATATTTAAATAAAATTAAAAAAATTTGCAAATAAAAAGCGTGGAATCTCACGCTTTTTATTTAGGTATGAGCGATGGTATGTGATAGGTTTTTAAAATTGTAAAAAGTAAGTTTAATAAAGGATTTTTTGAAGAAATGTCAAAATACTTTTATAGGATGAAGATGTACAGGGATATGGGATGAGAAATATTTTTAAAAAAATCAAAATAATATAGAGGGGAAACTTTAGTTGATGTTAATAGAAAGAAATCGGATCATTTATTTCGTATTCATAGTAGCAGTTATGATACTGGGTTTAGGTTCTAGATATTATGCCGATTATTTACCCAAATGGACTTATCTCTACTTCGGAGATGTTTTATGGGCATTGATGATTTTTCTTATATTTGGATTTTTATTTAAGCGGAAACATACTTTGTGGATTGGCGTAGCATCTTTTTTATTTTCTTTTGCAATTGAGTTCAGCCAGCTGTATCAGGCATCATGGATCAATGGGATCAGAGGCACGACCATTGGAGGACTAGTTCTAGGCCACGGTTTTCTATGGAGTGATTTATTCGCTTACACCATGGGTATAGGGACAGGTATTTTATTAGAAAAAAGGCTATTCACTAATTCTTAAAGTTGATATTGGGAGGGGTACAATTGAGGATGTTAAGTAACGATATTTTTGAAGAAGCTAGAAAATCGATTATGGCATATGGAAGACCCTTGGAAAGAAGCTTGCTCGAAGTGTATTTCTATGAGGGCTCTAAAGCAAATGTTGTAGAGGAATTAAAAAAGTTTCAAAATGAAGATGGTGGATTTGGTCATGGATTGGAGTCCGATTTTAGATTGCCTTATTCTTCACCCATAGCAACCTCTGTAGGAATCCGACATTTAAGCAAGCTGGATGAATTAGAAGAAGCAAGAGCAATGATAAAAAAGGCAATCGGATATTTAGAATCCTGTTTTGATGAAAACAGAAATGGCTGGTTTGCTGTACCGAAGGAAGTGAATGATTTTCCTCATGCGCCTTGGTGGCACTATGATGAAGAACATGGAATGACCATAATCGACAGTAACTGGGGAAATCCATCTGCGGAAATACTGGCATATTTATATGAATATAAAGAATATGTGAGAAATTTAGATGTAGATGAGCTAATAGAATTTGCAATTGACGCCATAGAAAATAAAGAAGAATTTGATTCGGAGCATGAAATTTACTGCTATATAAAGCTGTATGAAGTTTTGCCAGACAAACTTCAAAAAAAGTTAAAACGTGGAATAGAAGCGGCCATAGGACAATTGATCGAACATGAAAAGGAAAAATGGGTGGAGTATGTACCAATGCCATTGGATTTTGTAGAAAATCCCAATGCCGATAAGTTTGGCATTGAAGGGTTCAAAATCAAAGAAAATCTGGACTTTATGATAGGCCAGTTAGAGCAGAACCAAAAAATAATTCCACCTTGGGGACAAGAATTTTATATGGAGGATTTAAAGCCAGCTTATAATGAGTGGATCGGGGAACTTACGTTAAAAGCTTTAATTAGACTGGATCAATACGGAGCAATAGAAAAAAAGGATGCATAGTAAGCTGTGTTTATTAGAATAAATTTTTCTAATATGGTCTTATTAATAAACTCATTACAAAGATGTAACACAGGGTTAACTAAGCAGGAGAACCTTAGGATATAATGGTAAGATAGGACGATCGATTGGGGGACGTAAATTGGAAATAAATGAGTTCAGTGCCGAAGATGAGATTAAAAACATATTGTCGAATATTATTAAAAATGAAGCGATAAAAACTGTATTTCAACCCATAATTTCTTTGAGAGATGCTTCGGTTTTTGGCTATGAAGCACTTAGCAGAGGACCAGAAGGTACGATGATGCAAAATCCAGAGTTTCTTTTTAATTGTGCCATTCAATACGATATGTTATGGGAACTTGAATTATTATGTAGAACTAAATCCTTTGAGGCCATGAATAAAGCACAAATTAAAGAAAAGTTATTTTTAAATGTGAATCCAAATATCATAAATGATGTCAAATTTAGAAAAGGATTTACGAAAAATTACATTAGTAAATTTTCTTTACAACCTGAAAATATTATTTTTGAAATAACTGAAAAAGGAACGGTTAAAGATATTGATGACTTTAAAAAAGCGGTTCAACATTACAAGGCTCAAGACTATAAGATTGCAATAGACGATGCAGGCGCTGGGTTGTCAGGACTGAATATGATTTCTACAATACATCCCCATTTTATAAAGTTGGACATGAATCTTATTCGTGATGTAAATACAGATATTATTAAACAAGCGCTAGTAAAAAGCATGTGTGAATTTGCAACTCTTTCAAATACACACCTAATTGCTGAAGGGATAGAAACCAAAGAAGAACTACTAAAGTTAATTGAAATTGGTGTACATTATGGACAGGGATATTTTATACAAAGACCCAGTGCTGTTATTTCACCCATACCATCTGCAGTGCAGGAAATAATTAAACATGCAAATAAGAAAAAGAATCGGATGAATGGCAATAAAATCTCGAATATATATATCAATAATATATGTACCTCGCTGAAAACACTAAATTCTAGTATCAAAATTTATCAAGTAGAAGAAATGATGTATAAAGATATAACCATACAAGGATTCTGTATAACCGAAAACGAAAGGGTATTAGGGGTAATTACTAGAGATCAATTGTATTCGAAAATCAGTGGGCAATATGGCTACAGTTTATATTATAAGGAACCGATTTCAAGTATTATGTCCACAACTTTCTTAAGTGTAGATTATACGATGCCAATACATGTAGTTGTAAGAATGGCCATGCAGAGGAGTCCAAAAAACTTATACGATTTTATCACTGTAACAAAGGATCAAAAGTATTTGGGGATTGTGACAGTCAAGGATTTACTAGAAAATGCCACACAAATAGAAATTATAAACGCAAAACAGTTGAATCCTTTATCTGAATTACCAGGAAATGTAATGATTGAACAGCAGTTGAAGGAATGTATTCAATCGAAAGAAGATTGTCAATTGTTATATTTTGATATCGATAATTTTAAAGCATATAATGATGTCTATGGATTTGAGAAAGGAGACGACGTTATTAAAGCGTTTTCCAGTATCTTAAAAGAATCCATACCCTCTAACGAATTTATTGGGCACATTGGTGGCGATGACTTTATTGCAATCATATTCCAGAGCGATACCACCCAATTATGCGAAGTCATCATTAAAAGGTTTGATGAAATGGTTTTACATTTCTATAATCAAAATGATTTAAAAAGAGGATATATCATTACGAAAAATAGACACGGTATAGAAGAAACCTTTCCCCTACTTTCCATATCTATTGTTGGCATCGTCAACAATAGATATGAGAATGTATACGATGTATCTCGGAAGGCTAGCGAGCTAAAGAAAGTATGTAAGCAGAAACGTGGCAGTGCTTATTTATTTGCTTAATAATTAAACTTCCCAATACCGGAAATATTTTTACATAGTCTGCATGTTAAACTTAATTTACGGATTGGGGGGAACCTATATGGAAACCATGGATATTTTACAGAAAGCCATTACTTATATTGAGGAAAATTTAAAGGCTGACATTTCTGTTGAGGAACTGGCAAAGCTTTCAGGCTTTTCAACCTATCAATTTTAGCCATATCCATACAGATGATCTTTATTGCTTGGTTGGGAAACCGTGAGGAATTTAAAAGCTTAGCAATGAAAAATAGGCGTATCTTATTGTGGATATGGGAAAACAAAGATAGATGTTTTTCTAAGCTTTAAAATATGTTTGCATTTTAAAGAAATGTACAATTGTAGCATAAATATAAATATGTAGTGCATCTGTAGAACTAGAAAGAAGTGGCGGTATGAGCATAAATTACACCACAAAATTAATAACAAAGGAAGAATTCAAATGAAATACAGAATAGAACCAATGGATGAAGCACGAGCAGAAGTCATCTCTCAATGGAAATATTCAGACCCATATTCTATATATAATATGGATGGTAGCGCTGAGGATATCAGTGAGTTGCTGAATGGCACCTATTATGCAGTCCTTGACCGTGAGGAAGACCTGATCGGATACTATTGTTTTGGAGAATCGGCACAAGTTCCAGCGGGAAGACAATTTGGAGCATATGAGGCTAGAGCCTTTACTGATATAGGTCTAGGAATAAGACCGGATTTATGTGGGCAAGGAAAGGGCGCAGAGTTTTTAGAAGTAGGGATGACCTTTGGCAACACTCAGTTTGATATCAAACATTTCCGATTAACCGTTGCAGCATTTAACCAGAGAGCAATTAAGGTATATGAGCGGATTGGTTTTAAAAAAATTACGTCATTCCAACGAATGCTAGAAAAAGAGGGAACTGAATTTTATGTCATGATATTAAATAAACTTTTTTAAATAAAATAATATTTACATATTCAGAATAGTATGATATCATACTGTGCAATAATATAATCATAAAGGCTGTGAAGAGAAGAGTAGGTAAAGATATTCTTTAACAGAGAGCTCTGGTAGCTGTGAAAGAGCAAAGAACAATTTACTGAAACAAGTCTCGGAGCTTCATACGGATTTTTATATGCAATATATAAATTGATGCTATGACGATTGTTCCCGTTACAGAACTAGAGTATAACCCTGTTAAAAAACAAGGCGTACTTAAAGAGATTAATATGGTGACATATTAATAAACTGAGGTGGCAACACGAAGCGATCGCTCTCGTCCTCAAGATGATCAATCTTGGAGGTGAGGGCTTTTTTATATGGAAAAATATTTAGTATGGATAGGACAGAGTAAAATATGAATGAGGAGAGGATATTATGACGAGAGCGATGGAAGATAAAGATGATTGTACAGAAGTAATTTATGATAGACCAAAGTTTCCAAAAAGGGCGGTCATTACTGCTGGAATGCCTTATGGAAATAAAGAACTGCATTTGGGACATATTGGTGGCGTATTCATCCATGCGGATACCTATGCAAGATTCTTGCGGGATAGAATCGGTAAAGAAAACGTTATTTTTGTATCTGGTACCGATTGCTACGGTTCCCCAATTGTAGAAAGTCACGGTCAATTAGTAGACAGTGAAAGCTTTAAAGGAGGTATTGAGGATTTTGTTGAACATTATCATCATCTGCAAAAGAAGGTTTTAGAAGAATACCATATGGATATCGATCTATTTGCGGCTTCTAGCTTGGGGGCTGCCGTCAAAATCCACAAGGAAGTATCCAATGAATTTATAGAAAAACTCTATTCAAATGGACATATGACTAAAATAACCACATCACAATTTTATGATCCAGAACGGAATGTTTTTTTAAATGGGCGTCAAGTAATCGGAAAATGTCCCATTGAAGGTTGCTCTTCAGAAAGAGGCTATGCGGATGAGTGCTCTTTGGGTCATCAGTATATGCCTGTGGATCTGATTGATCCGAAGAGCACCCTTTCTGGAAAAAAACCAGAGATGAAAGATGTGACAAATTGGTATTTTAAATTAGATGAGTATTATAGCTTGCTCAATGAATGGGTAGCGTACATTGAAGAGATGCCGAATTGTAGAACCTCTCTAACAAGAACTATTAAAGAGTTTTTGAAGCTTCCTGTGATCTACGTAAAAAAGGATCAAAGTGATGTGTTAAATTCTATGAAAGATATTCTTCCGAAACATAGGCTGATCGATGAAAATAACAAAGCATCCCTTGTATTAGAATTTGAAAATATAAAGGAGAGAGAAGAAGCATGCTTATTATTGGCGGAGAAATCCATTCGTTTTAGAACGGGAAAGACATTGGTGCCTTTTAGACTAACTGGCAATATTGAATGGGGAGTTCCAGCACCTTCTATTGATGGCATGGATCATCTTACTTTTTGGGTATGGCCGGAATCCCTTTGGGCACCCATATCATTTATCAAGACATATCTCAACCAATTGAATCGTGGAAAAGATGCTTGGAAGGACTGGTGGTGCTCTAAGGAGAGTGAGGTATATCAATTTATAGGGGAGGACAACATCTATTTTTATGGGTTAGCAGAGATGGGGATGTTCATGGCAATGCAAGGAAAAGATCCCATAGCGTATCCACCGGAAGGACAGCTTCAATTGCCGAATTTAATTGCAAACAGCCATGTATTGTTTCTAGATAAAAAAGCAAGTAGCAGCGGTAATGTAAAGCCTCCTACAGCAAAAGAATTATTGGATTATTATACTGTGGATCAATTGCGAGCTCATTTTTTGGGGTTAAGTTTAGGTGTTCGTAGCGCCAGCTTTCAGCCAAAACCATTGAATCCCAAAGCTTCAGAAAAAGACAAGGATCCTGTGCTGAAGGAGGGAAATCTTCTGACCAATGTCTTAAACAGAGTTGCCAGATCTTGTTTTTATACGGCCCAACAATATTATCATGGGAAGATACCGATAGGGAATATAAGTGAGGATGTGATGAGGGAGTCCAAAGATACAATTCTCCAGTTTGAAAAGTTAATGTATCGATATGAGTTCCATACGCTAATGGATCTTATGGACGTATACATTCGCAACATGAATAAACGCTGGGTAAAAAATATGAAGTTGGCAGAAGAGAATCAAGATTCGAAGCTGCATATGCAAGTTGTAATTGACGGTTTTCATCAGCTTCGTACCGCTATAGTTTTGATGCATTCCATTGCACCGGAAGGGACAGAAATGGTAAGGACATATTTAAATTTAAATGAAGATTTCTGGGATTGGCATAAGATTTTTCAGACCGTATATGACTTTATGGAAAAACCAGAAGAGCATCCACTGAAATTCCTAGAACCTAAAGTAGATTTCTTTAAAAAGCATCCAAGTCAACTACTGTAAAAATCATCAGAGAATGGAATCGTTAAGAGGCATATAAAGACTTATTTATAGTAAAACATGTATAAAGAGAGATTCTAATGTTCTTTATACATGTTTTTTATTTTCAAATAGAATATGGAATTTTTTATCAGAGGATTTTTGTTTATAAATATTACTTTTGAAACATCAATTGAATACTTCTACTGGATATTTTTCACAAGTAAAATTATAATAGAACTAACAAAATAGAAAATCTAAATGATGCAATAACCAATAGTGGAAAAGATCAAGTCAGGGGGATACCATCGTGAAAAAATATGTAATGGCACTGGATCAAGGTACCACCAGTTCAAGAGCAATATTATTTGACTATGAAGGAAAAATCGTGGCAACTTCCCAAAAGGAGTTTACGCAAATTTATCCAAAGGCAGGCTGGGTAGAGCATGACCCCATGGAGATATGGGGGACTCAAAGCGGTGTAGCCCGAGAGGTTTTAGAAAGGATGGCGATTAGCCCTCAAGATATTGCAGCCATAGGGATTACGAATCAAAGAGAGACCACCATTGTATGGGATAAAAATACAGGGAAACCGGTGTACAATGCAATTGTTTGGCAGTGCAGGCGAACGGCAGCTATCTGTGATGAATTAAAGACACAAGGGATGGCGGACTATATTAGAGAAAATACAGGTTTAGTCCTAGATGCTTATTTCTCAGGAACTAAAATCAAATGGATTCTGGATCATGTAGAGGGTGCAAAAGAAAAAGCAGAGAAGGGAGAATTGCTATTTGGAACAGTAGATAGCTGGTTAATCTGGAATTTAACCAGGGGAAAAGTCCACGTAACGGATTATTCTAATGCTTCAAGAACCATGCTCTATAATATAAAGCAGCTAAAATGGGATGATAAGATACTAAAGGCACTAGAGATTCCAAAATCTATGCTTCCAGAAGTGAAGGAATCCAGTGCGATATACGGATACACAGATCATCAAACTTTTGGTGGCGCAGATATTCCTATTGCTGGAGCCGCAGGAGATCAACAAGCAGCTTTATTTGGTCAGGGTTGTTTTAAAGAGGGAATGGGTAAAAATACTTATGGTACAGGATGCTTTATGCTAATGAATACAGGGGATCAGTTCGTACAATCTAAAAATGGGTTGTTGACCACTTTGGCATGGGGGATCGACGGGAAGGTAGAATACGCTTTAGAAGGAAGTATTTTTGTTGCTGGAGCGTCGGTTCAGTGGCTGAGAGATGAACTGAAAATTATACGAGATGCAGAGGATACGGAATATTTAGCAAAAAAAGTACCCAATTCCAACGGTGTTTATGTCGTACCTGCTTTCACAGGCATGGGCGCACCTTATTGGGATATGTATGCAAGAGGTGCAATTGTAGGTCTTACAAGGGGAGCAAAGGCGGAGCATATTATTCGAGCAACCTTAGAATCCATCGCTTATCAAACGAGGGATGTTTTGGAGGCTATGGAGCAGGATTCGGGAATTCAACTAAAGTCGTTGAAAGTAGATGGCGGTGCCGCCATGAATAATTTTTTAATGCAATTTCAGGCAGATATCTTATCTGTTCCAGTAGATCGTCCTAAGATAACAGAAACAACTGCGTTAGGAGCGGCATATTTAGCAGGTTTGGCAGTAGGATTCTGGAAGGATAAAAATGAAATTGAAAGCAAGTGGAGTGTAGATACTGTATTTGAACCAGGGATGGACCATGAGGAAAAAGAAAGATTATATAAGGGATGGAAGCGGGCAGTAAACCGTGCTTTGAAATGGGAAGAGGAGAATGAATTGGATGTCAAATAGATTGAAAAATAATGGAAATTTCTAAAAATTGATGCAATGGGTATAGAATATATTTACAATAAGTATAATATAGAGTATAATTACTAAAACAAATTTAAATGCGAAGAAAAGGAAAGTAGCTTTAAGAATACTTTTACAGAGAGTTCCTATTGGTGAGAAGGAGCAAAGGATATTAAAGGGAAAATGGCCTTGGAGCTGTGCACCGAGATTGTTTCAATTTAGGCTGCAACGGGTTCACCCGTTATAGTGATAGAGTATCATCACCTAGTGACGTACTTGAGAGGTTTACATTGTGAAATGTAAGCGAATTAGGATGGTAACGCGAAGACAACTCTCGTTCCTAAGATTTTCTTAGGAATGGGAGTTTTTTTATTTAAATAATTAAGGAGGAAAAGAAAATGAATATTTTTATTGGAGGAGCTTGGCCATATGCAAATGGATCCCTACATTTGGGTCATGTAGCTGCACTATTACCAGGAGATGTAATGGCAAGATACTTTAGAGCAAAAGGAGAGAATGTTTTATATGTTTCGGGAAGTGATTGTCATGGAACCCCGATATCGATTAGGGCTAAGAATGAGAATGTGTCGCCTCAAGAAATAGCAGAGCAATATCATAAAGAATTTAAATATTGTTTCGAAGAACTAGGGTTCTCTTATGACTATTACTCTAGAACTGATGATGCTTATCACAAGGAGGAAGTTCAAAGAATTATAAAACTATTGTATGAGAATGAATTTATTTATGAAAAAGAAGTAGAGCAGCTTTATTGCGCGGACTGTAATCAATTTTTACCGGACAGATTCGTAGAGGGCATCTGCCCAGTCTGCAAAAATATTGCTAGAGGAGATCAATGTGATGTCTGTTCTACTATTTTAGATCCATTAGATTTACACCATAGGAAATGTAAGATCTGCGGAAGTGAACCAGAAATAAAAAATGGAAATCAGCTATTCTTTAAGTTGTCCAAGTTTCAAGAGATGCTACAGAACCACTTAGAAGATTCAAAGAAGAAGTGGAGAGTAAATGCATTGAATAATACAGAACGATATTTAAAGGAAGGATTACAGGATAGAGCTATTTCTAGAGATTTAAATTGGGGAATTGAGATTCCTATTAAGGGATATGAGGAGAAGAGAGTATACGTTTGGATCGATGCAGTATTAGGGTATTATACCGTTAGCAAGAAGTGGGGAATTGAAAGAAATCGTGATTGGGAAACATTTTGGAGTAAAGAAGCAATCCATTATTTTATCCACGGAAAAGATAATATTCCATTTCATTCTCTTATTTTTCCGGCTCTTTTAAATGGTATCGGATATAAAAAAATGCCAGACAGAATTATATCCAGCGAGTATATTACGCTGGAAGGAAAGAAAATATCGACGAGTAATAACTGGGCGGTATGGGTTCCCGATATGATTGAAAGATACAATGTGGATTCCATAAGATATTTTTTACTAGCAAATGGTCCGGAAAAGAGGGATGCAGATTTTTCTTGGAGAGAATTTATCAATAGTAATAATGGAGAACTGCTGGGAGCCTATGGAAACTTAGTAAATAGAACCTTTGTGTTCGTAAAAAAATATTTTAATAATACGATACCAGTAGGAAAGTTAGAGGAAGAAATAGAAAGAGCTACAGAAAAACTTTACGATGAGGTGGGGAAAAGTATCGAAAGTGGAAATTTAAGGTTGGCTCTTGAACAAATTTTCCAGTTTATTAGAAGTATTAATAAGTATTTTGATGAGGAAACACCTTGGACTACAGTCAACACGAACATAGATGATTGTAGTAATACCATCTATAACTGTCTCTTTAGTATAATTAACATTGCAAATTTATTAAATCCATTCCTTCCATCATCTTCTGCTAAAATTAAAGAATGGATGGGCTGTAAGGAAGCATCGTGGAATAAACTTTCTTTATCTTCTGGAATACAATTAGGGGATTTTAATATTTTATTCGAGAGATTGGACAAAAAATTAGCTGAGGAAGAGCTGGCTAAATTAGGAAGGTAAAGCTTATAAACTAGAATTAATTGCATTATATTGTGAAATATTTCAAAAAAATAAAGTGAATCTGTGTTATGTGCAGGAAAAAGCTTCTAAACAACGAAAGTAATAAATAAATATGATTGAATTGAATATTCAAGTTAAAAACCAAGTGAGCTCGTTTAATTGTGGTTGAGGTGTTCGACTATATTACAACGAAACGTTGAAGTTTCAAAATTCAAGATAATTTTTTCTGTAAAATTAAAAGGGGGAATTTTATGAGAGAAAAATTAAAAGATAGGTATGAGGAGCCGATCCTCTTTATGCTACAGGTCATTGCTTCTGGTATGAAACAGGGCATTGTGATTATGACACTAACGGGCGTACTAGGAGCCATTCTCGGCTATATTAGAAATAGCGATATTCTGAAAAGTATAAATCTATTTCTGTATATCGTAGGTGCAGTTTTAATGATATTAACCTCGGCGCCAAGCAATTACTTAGATTACAATCGATATTACTCTGAGGTACAGGTAAAGGCAGCCGTTGAAAGAAGAGGGCAGGTTTACGATGGTACCTTTAAGAACTTTGTTAGAGCTGTTGTTGTATTAATAGCCGCTGTTATTTTAGGGAAGTTGCGTTCTTAAATTGATATGCCATATAAATTGTAAGGAGGAACCCAAATGGAATATATGGGTGATGAAAAGTATTGGAATAGTAGATTTGAAGAAAGAGAGAATACCCTTGCAGGTCCAGAAGAGGATTTAGTGGAGAATATACAGTTTTTCAAAAAAGGCTCCACTCTTGATATCGCCTGTGGCGATGGAAGGAATACTTTGTTTCTTCTGCAAAATAATTTTAAGGTGACAAGTATTGATTTTAGCACCAAGGCATTGGAGCGTCTAGAAAAGTTTGTGACAGAGAAAAGCTATGAAGTGAAAACGGGGCAGGTAGATTTGAGTGCACCCAATGCATTAAAGGGTATCGGTGTATTTGATAATATTGTGGTGAACCATTATCGATTGAGCAGAGAAAATTTGGACACTATAAAAGATCATATATCCGATCAAGGGGTATTATTTGTGTCTGGCCATGGACATAAAAACAAACCAAATGAAAGGTTTAGAGCCGAGGATTTCATTCAAGATACAGATTTTGACGGGCTGAAGGATTCCTTTGAGTTAATAAAATATAAAGAGGAAGAAAATCAGAGAGGATTTTTGGTGACTTATATTTTTCAAAAGAAATAAATACGATGTATGCATATAAAGTTCAAATGATTGTTTTTATCAAGAGCTTACACCAATAAAATAGAATGGGGGATTTTATGAAAATTTATATTTCAGCAGACATTGAAGGAATTAGTGGTGTCGTAAATGGCAGCCATACTTCACCACAGGGATACGACTATAGTAGAGCGAGAAAGCTGATGACGGACGAAGTCAATGCGGCAATTCGAGGCGCGAAGATGGCAGGAGCCACTACAATTCTAGTCAATGATTCCCATGGTCCAATGACGAATCTATTGATTGAAGACTTAGACGAAGATGCAGTATTGATCACTGGCAATCGAAAGCTTTTAGGAATGATGGAAGGCATCGATACCACATACGATGCAGCCTTTTTTATAGGGTACCATGGTAGACATAATACCGCTGGTGTACTGGCCCACAGTTATTATGGTATTGTCATATCTGAGATTAAAGTAAATGGCAACGTTGTAGGGGAGTTTGAATTCAACGCTCTAGTGGCTGGATATCATGATGTACCTGTGGTATTTGTATCGGGAGATGATATTTTATCGAATCAGGTAAAGGATTTTAACCCGGAAATAGAGACCCTTATTGTCAAGAAAGCGATTAGCCGATATACAGCAGAATGTATTCAACCAAAGAAAGTACATCGATTGTTAGAAGAAAAGGTGCAGGGGACATTGAACAATAAATTGAAGTCCATTTCCATCTCAAAAGCAGAGGGGGAGGTAACCCTAGAGGTTGCTTTTTTAAATAGTGGGATGGCAGAGGCAACTTTATTCATACCAGGAGTAACGTTAGTAGAACCGAATCGAGTAAGATATGTGGCCAAAGATGTAATTGAAGCCTATAAGATGAGAATGGCACTGACGACTTTAGCTGCAAGTACCCTATCATAGGAAAAAAGCGAAATGATCATAAAATTAGGGGGAGTATGAATGGGAAGAAGATTACGGCTGAATTTAATCAAGATGGGCACTACACTGTCTGTCGTTATAGCTTGCATCAGTGTAACGATTCATTATATTATTCCGAAATATGTATACAAATTAAATATGAACTTCAGCCCTTGGAGGAAACCACAATCCATAGCAATTATTGGTGGTGCTGATGGCCCTACAGCAATTTTTTTAACGAGCTCGTATAGCACATACGTTATCCCTCTAGTTTTTGCAACTCTTTCTATGGCTGGATTCCTATACTTAAAGGATAAAAAAATAAATGAGAAGGAAAAAGAAGATGAATAATTTCTTAATGGATACAGGGTATCATCGTAAAAATAAGCTTAGAATACCTTGGCAGTTTGCAATTGCATTTCTATGTTTTTTATTGAGTCGATTTATGGTACATCATGGAGAAGTCTTGGAAAAATACTATTCAAGCACTTTGAACAAATGGACCATACAGCTTGTGAGCAAAATTACAGGGATATTTCCGTTCTCATTGGCAGAGATTCTATACGTGGGACATCTCATAGCAATTCCAGTAGTAGCTGCAGTCTTTATATATAAGCTACTGAAGGGCGGCGCTTTTCAATTTTTATATAAGGTTGCAACCTATCTCTGTATTTTATACATCGTTTTTATGGGGATGTGGGGATTGAACTATAGCAGAATGTCCGTTGGTACGATGTTAAATTTAAAGGTTACCACGTATTCAGAGGAAGAATTATATGAATTGACAGAAGCTTTAGTAGAAAAAGCAAATGAATTGAGAGAAAATATAATTGAAAACCCAGAAGGCGTTGTGACACTAAAAGGTGGATATCGAGATGTTCTCACTAGGGCGGATGAGGGATACAAGATTCTCGGGAAATCCATAGGGGTTTTTTCTGGAAATTACGGAAAAGCAAAACCCATCCTTCTTTCTAAACCAATGCTTTATACGGGAATTACAGGGATGTATTTTCCATTTACATCGGAAGCCAACGTCAATATAGCGACCCACGACCTTTTATTACCTGCTACAGTTCTTCATGAAATTGCACATCAAAGAGGTTTTGCCAGTGAAGATGAAGCTAATTATATTGCATATTTATCAGCATCGGCACATCCAGATTGGGATTTCAAATATTCGGGAACCATGTTGGCCCTAATCCACTCCATGAAGGCACTTTCAAAGCAGAATGCTCAGCTAGCATCGGAATTAACGCGAAACTATTCGGAAGGGCTCAAAAGAGATATTCATAACTATAATGAATTTTGGAAGAACTATGAAGGGAATGTTAATAAAACGGCGGATAAAGTAAATGATCTATACCTTAAAGTAAATGGAAAAGTAGAAGGCACCAAAAGCTATGGAAAAATGGTGGACTTACTCTTAGCCCATTTTATAAAATATGGAGAAATATAAAGGGATATAATTTCCTAGGAGAAATAATTCTAAAATATATTTTTATGCATAGATTGTATGGTACAAGTTAGGGAGGGAGCGATAAAAATTGAAAATCAGTTTAATCCAGATGAAGATGACCTTTGAAGATATGGAACACAATTTTAAAAAAGCAGAAGAACTGATTCGCCTTGCTGCAAAAGAAAATCCAGATACAATCGCCCTGCCAGAAACTTGGAGTACAGGTTTTTTCCCCAAGGAAAATATAAAAGAATTTTGTGATCAAAATGGGAATCGTACCAAAAGATTATTCTCTAAATTATCCAAGGAGCTTAATGTAAATATCATAGCAGGGTCCGTTATAAATGAAAAGCAGGACGGCATATACAATACATCTTATATATTCAACAAGCAGGGTGAATGTATTGCTGAATATGATAAGACCCATCTTTTTTCATATATGGGCGAGGATCAGTACTTTGAAAAGGGCTCTGGTATTACGGTATTTGAGCTGGATGGCATAAAATGTGGTATCGTCATATGCTACGATATCCGATTTGTAGAGCTCGTTAGAACATTAGCTTTACAAGAGATCAAAATTCTCTTCGTTGTAGCTCAGTGGCCGATGCTTAGAATTCACCATTGGCAGATTTTAAATGAAGCTCGTGCAATTGAAAATCAAATTTTTGTTGCATGCGTAAACTCCTGTGGCAGGGCAGGGGAGACGATATACGGGGGAAATTCAGCATTGATTGATCCTTGGGGAGAAGTGATCCTTAGGGCATCGAATCAGGAAGAAATCATTACAGGAAATTTGGATTTGAGTATCGTAGAAAAAATTAGGGACACCATCCATGTATATAAGGATAGGAGACCAGATTTATATCAGTATTAGATTTTAATAGAAGCTATAGCTTCTTGAAAAGGGCTATAGCTTCTTGTAATTCATATGTATTTATTTCATAATCATAACAGAAGAAGCTTTCACAACAGCTTTAATATTGTCACCGACTTTTAAATCAAGTGATTCAGCTGAGCCTGTAGTTATGCTACTTACCATTGTTTGTCCACCAATATCAAATATGACTTCAGTTGAAACAGGTCCTTTTTTAACTTCTAATATTTTTGCATCCAATTGATTTCTAGCAGAAATTTGCATACATTTCCCTCCAATCCGAAATAGTTATATATAATATACCCAGTGAGATGGAATTAAAAACAGGAGGAACCATAAAAGTTTTGTGAATAGAACAAATTCTAGAAAAAAGTATACGCTATATGAGGAAGAACCATTTTGATTTAAAGGTAAAGATACCAAAGGATATTGAATAAGGTTTTTATGTATGATAATATGGTTATGAAAAGTAAATAAGAAGCATTAGGTTCTAAAAGATTAATAGGGAAATCGGTTAAATTCCGATACAGCCCCCGCTACTGTAAGTGTGTACGAAACCAACGGGTCCACTGGATAATATCTGGGAAGGTGTTGGGAGTAGGTTGATCCACGAGTCAGGAGACCTGCCTAATTGCTTGTATGAAGTAAAAACCTTCGGTGGGAAGGGAGACTTTTATCTTGCATATACTATTTTATATTTGCAAAATATGATCCCTAATCTACGCGGTTAGGGATTTTTTTAATTCCTTTCTACACCTACTACAAATTATGTTAGAGGGTGATCAAAGAAACAAGAATTCAATGAGATTGAAACCCATAATAAATCTAGAGATAAAAAATGATAATTTATTATGGAAGAAGATTGCTGCTGTTCAAAAATAAGAAAGAAGGGGATTGGCAAATGAAAAATAAAAAATATCTAGGCTTTATTGTGTCATTGCTTTTAATCGTAACACCGAGTATCAGTTATGGGATGCATATTATGGAAGGCTTTTTACCGGCGAAGTGGGCTCTTGTTTGGACCGTATTATCCCTGCCATTTTTGATCTATGGTATCCTAAAAATTGATAAAATGTTTAAGAATGATACCAATGCAAAGGTTTTATTAGGGTTGGCAGGTGGATTTACATTTGTATTATCTGCCCTTAAAATTCCTTCCGTTACGGGATCCTGTTCACATCCTACAGGCGTAGGCTTGGGTGCTATATTATTTGGACCGACAGTTATGACGGTTTTAGGAACCATTGTTCTTTTGTTCCAGTCTTTGCTTCTTGCACACGGTGGACTAACAACACTAGGTGCCAACGTATTTTCGATGGCAATTGTAGGACCCTTTGTATCCTATGGGATCTATGCTGGACTTAAGAAATCTAAAATGAACAAAACCTTTGTTGTGTTTCTAGCAGCTGCTCTAGGTGATTTGGCAACTTATATCGTTACTGCAACACAATTAGGCGTTGCATTCCCAGATCCTGTTACAGGTATCGCAGGCTCTTTAACCAGCTTTTTAGGGATCTTCGCAATAACTCAAGTACCACTGGCCATTGTGGAGGGTATTTTAACAGCGATTGTATATAATCTTTTAGTGGAATATAAGAAAGATGAGGTGATCCATCTTGAAACAATCTAGTAAAAAGAACTTATTGCTTTTATTACTTGTAGCGGTGATTATTATAACCCCTCTAATTCTAATGGGAGATTCTGATTTTGAAGGGGCAGATGGACAGGCAGAAGACATGATTGGTACAATACATCCAGATTATGAGCCTTGGGCAGAGCCTCTATGGGAGCCTCCAAGTGGTGAAATAGAAAGCTTATTGTTCTCCTTACAAGTGGCCATCGGTGCAGGTGGGATTGGGTATATTTTAGGAACCTTTAAGGGAAAGCAGAAAGCCAATGCTCATCGATAAGTATGCCTATATCAATAAATTAGCAAATTTTAATCCTTACATAAAATTTACAATGGTAGCTATGGCCTTAGCCATAGCTACCATTGTCAGCAATAATTATGTCAATATTCTTATATTGATCACCATGTCTCTCCTTACTGTTGTAGTAGGAGGAATCCCACTAAATCGATATATAAAAGCACTATTGATACCCTTAGTGTTCTTAGTGGTCAGTATAGTCAGTGTCCTAATCAGTATATCTCAAAAGGATGTTTATGTTGCTCGGATTGAAGTCCTACGTTATTATATTGGATTTACAGAGGAATCCTTATTCCAGTCCATCCATATCCTTACGAGAGTATTTGCATGTTTATCAGCAACATTTTTTTTAGCATTCACCACTTCCATTAATCAATTGATTCGGATTTTTAAAAAACTACGTGTTCCCAATGTAGTAATTGAGCTTTTAATCTTAACCTATAGGTCTATATTTATATTCCTAGAGGAAATGCAGGAAATCTATAGGGCGCAGGAAATACGGTTCGGCTATTCAGGCTATAGAAATAGTTTTAGATCAACGGCTTTGCTGATGAAATCTCTATTCATTCGAGTTTTGCAGAAGTATGAGGATATGGTGATTTCTTTGGAATGCAAATTATATAATGGCGAATTCAAAATAGGTGATTAGATGATAAAAATAGAAGCGTTAAATTATCAATATGAAGATGGAACAAAAGCTTTAGTAGACGTGAACATGGACCTTGGAAAAGGTGATGTCATCGGGATCATTGGTGCCAATGGTTCTGGAAAATCAACATTATTTCTCAATATGTTAGGTATATTGAAACCGAGAGAAGGCTCTATAAAGTATCAAGGAAAAATACTCAAATACGATAGAAAATCTTTGCGAGAATATAGAAAAGAAGTTACCATGGTATTTCAGGACCCAGAGAAACAACTTTTTTATTCTAGGGTCTATGACGATGTAGCATTTACATTAAGAAATTTAAATTATGATGAAAATCATATTCAAGATAGAGTGAATACCGCCTTGCAGAAGGTAAGGGCAGAAGAGCTAAAGGATAAGCCAACCCACTTTTTAAGCTACGGTCAGAAGAAGAGGGTAGCCATCGCAGGTGTATTGGTGATGGATACTAAGGTTCTTTTATTAGATGAACCGACGGCGGGGCTGGACCCTCACATGACAAGGCAAATAAAAGGGATTATAAAGGAAGTAAGCAAGGAAAAGAAATTGGTGATCTCATCCCATGATATGGATTTTATATATGAGATTTGTGATTATATCTACGTTCTAGGAAATGGAAGAGTTCTTGGCGAAGGAGAAACAAAGGAGATATTTCTTAGAACATCATTGTTAGAAGAAGCACTGCTAGAAAAGCCATGGCTCATTAAGATACATGAAGGGCTAGGCTTGCCACTATATCGGTACGAAAGCGAATTATTTCAAGAAAATTAAAGGAGGCATTTCAATGTATATCAAAAACCCTATGGAGATTGAAGACAAAAGCATGGATATCATCGAAGAAGTAATGGGGGACACATCCTTTACGGAGGAAGAGAGTACTGTTGCCAAAAGAATGATTCATACGACTGGAGACTTTGAATACAGAAAAATTATTGTGTTTCAAAATAATTTTATAAAGGAAGCAAAAGACAGTATCAAGGCTGGAGGCACCATATTTACAGATACGAAGATGGCATCCATGGGAATCAATAAAGCGGCGCTTACAAAGGCGGATTGTGACCTGAAATGCTATATTGACGATGAAAGAGTGTATGCTCTATCCAAGGAGCTAGGTACTACAAGATCAGCGTGTGCTGTAGACTTAGCAGTAGAGGATGGTGTCGATATGTTTGTTATCGGAAATGCACCTACTGCATTGTTCAGGCTTTTAGAGCTGGTGAAGGAAGGAAAAGTGAATCCGAAATTCATCGTTGGTGTTCCTGTAGGCTTTGTCGGTGCTGCGGAGTCAAAGGAGTATTTAAGAGAATTTGATATTCCAAATATCACCACCATAGGAACAAAGGGCGGAAGTAATGTTGCTGCATCTATTGTTAATGCATTGTTATATATGGTGGTCGGTAGATAATGTTGGATCTATATGTAATTAAAGAAGGAAAAAGATTGAGATGCGGATACACTACGGGTTCCTGTGCGGCAGCGGCAGCAAAAGCAGCAGCTATAATGCTGGAAACTGGTAAGGTCCTTCAGTTTGTAGAAATTGACACACCAGCTAATATCCCATTGAAGCTAGAAGTACATAATCCTAGCATAGATCCAGAGAAGGCTTCCTGCGCCATTGTGAAAGACGCTGGAGATGATCCCGACAATACCGATGGCATAGAGATCTATGCAGAGGTTAGAAAGAGACAGGATGGCCAGGTTCATATCCATGGCGGCACTGGGATCGGTAGAATCGTGAGAAAGGGCTTATTTGGAACCGTAGGACAAGCAGCCATTAATCCAGTACCCCTTCAAATGATTGAAAAAGAAATTCGAGCAGTTTCAGATAAGGGATACGATGTGACCATCTATGCACCTCAAGGAGAGGTCATTGCTAAAAAAACCTTCAATGCCAATATTGGAATTGAAGGAGGCATCTCTATTATTGGGACGAAGGGAATTGTTTATCCAATGTCTGAAGAGGCATTGATTAAAACCATTTATATGGAAATGGACATGGTGGAACAAAAACATGGATTATCAAACATCATCTTAGTTCCTGGAAACTATGGTGAAAAAATCTCAGATACCTTAGGATTATCGGAGGCTAGAGTTAAAATATCCAATTATATTGGGGACAGTCTCTTATATGCCTATAATAAGGGATTTCAGTCCATGACCTTAATCGGCCATATCGGAAAGTTTTCGAAACTTTCCATCGGTGTTTTTAATACCCACAGTAAAGTATGTGATGGTAGAATGGAAGCCTTCATTTACTACTTAGCATTAATGGGTGCACCGCGACAGCTCATCGAGGAAGTAAATGGTGCAGTTACAGCGGAAGAAGGACTACATATTTGTATCGATGCAGGGTACGGTGAAGTTATCAAGAAAATGGAGCAGGGTGCAGAGCAGAAAATAAGGAAATATATCAAGGATGAAAATTATCCAGTGAAGGTAATCATTTATTCTATGGAAAGAGGTGTTCATATGGGGTGACAGTAGCAGGAATAGGGCCGGGAAATCCGAAATATTTAACACTGGAGGTAAAGGAGGCCATTGAAAAAGCCCAGTGCGTTCTAGCCTTCGGCAGGGTTTCAAGCTCTCTTAAAAGCATCCGAACAGATTTTATAGAGGTCAGCAGGGTGGATGAAATCGTAGGCTACGCCCATCAATATGAGGATTTACTGCTTTTAGCCTCTGGAGATCCAAATTTCTACGGTATTGTAGAATTTCTTAAGCGGAAAGAGGTTGCAATCGATGGTGTACTTCCTGGAATTTCCTCCTTTCAATATATGATGTCAAGGTTAGAAAAAAGCTGGCAGGGTGCACAATTTTTATCCCTCCATGGTAGAGAGGAATCCCTTGATACCATAGGGGACCATGGGCTAATTATCCTGCTGACGGATAAAGATAATCGTCCATCGTTGATATCTAAAAAGCTAGGGCAACTAGGAAAAAAGGGAAGAATGTACGTTGGATTTAATTTATCCTACGAAGACGAAAAAATTATAAAAGCAAATATCGGCGAGGAAATCGAAGATGTTTCAAACTTATCGGTGGTGGTAATAGAAAATGAAATGGATTAAGGATGAAGAATTTGTCCGTGGAAATATCCCCATGACCAAGTTCGATGTAAGGGTTCTGACCATGGGATACTTGGCCATTGAAGAGGGCGATGAACTTTTAGATATTGGTGCAGGTACAGGCTCTATATCAATTGAAGCTGCCCTACATGGAGCTAAGGTTTGGGCGATCGAAAGAGAAGAGGAAGGCGTAGAACTTATCCATAAGAATATGGATAAGTTCGGTGTATGTGTAGAAGCAATAAAAGGGGAAGCCCCCCTATCTCTACCGAATATTCAATTCAATAAGTGTTTTGTCGGTGGTAGTGGCGGCAAGCTGGAAGAAATATTCATCTATTTAGAGCAACATCTAAAAGAGAAGGGCATTCTCTGTGCCAACTTTATTACGATCAATAATTTAAATCAATTCATCAATCTGCTGAAAAAATATCAGTATAAAAACATAGAAGCGCAGCTGGTTCAGACATCCCATATGGATAAAATAGGACTGCTGAAGGCAAATAATCCAATATTTATAGTCAAAGGAGTGAAGGGCAATGATTAGCTTTGTAGGTGCAGGACCGGGGAATGTAGATCTGATCACAGTAAAGGGAAGACGTTTACTGGAAGAAGCAGATGTTGTCATATATGCAGGGAGCTTGGTTTCAAAGGAGCATTTAAATTTTTGCAAGGAAGGCTGTAAACTTCACAATAGTGCATCTATGACTTTAGAAGAAGTAATTGAAGTCATGAAGGCAGGAGAGGATGAAAACCTTAAAGTCGTTCGACTTCACACTGGGGATCCTAGTATTTATGGTGCCATTAAGGAACAGATGGACCTTTTAGACCAAGAAGAAATTTCCTATGAAGTTGTTCCAGGGGTCAGTTCATTCACCGCTGCATGTTCTTCCATCAAGAAAGAGTTTACTTTACCAGACGTAAGTCAAACTGTAATTTTAACCAGAATCGAAGGCCGGACACCGGTTCCAGAGAAAGAAGACTTAGAAAAATTAGCTGCCCACAAAGCATCTATGGCAATCTTCCTATCGGTTCAGGATATTGGCAGAGTCGTAGAAAAGCTGGCAAGAGGATATCAGAGAGATGATGTTCCAGTGGCTGTAGTATACAAAGCTACTTGGGAGGATGAAAAAATCATCATCGGTACCTTATGTGATATCGAGGAAAAAGTGAAAAAAGAAGGGGTCAATAAAATGGCTCAGATTTTAGTTGGAGATTTTATCGATGGCGATTACTCTAGATCAAAGCTCTATGATCCCACCTTCACCCATGAATATAGGAGAGCATCGAAATGAAAATCGCCTGCTTTTCCTTTACAGAGGAAGGACGAAAGTTGGGCAATCAAATAGTTGATTCTAGTATGGAGGCAGGAGAACCTTATTCAATCCATTCCTTTGAAAACTCTCGGGTTCAAGGTGGTATTAAAACATTGATGGAAGCCACCTGGAAGGAGTACGATGGCATTATTTTTATTTCAGCTACGGGAATTGCAGTCCGAATGATTGCACCCTATGTGAAAGATAAAAAAAGTGATCCTGCTGTTGTGGTAGTAGACGACTTGGGGAATTTCTCCATATCTCTATTATCGGGTCATTTAGGTGGAGCCAATGCATTGGCTCAATGGATTGCTGGTAAAATAAAATCCATTCCAGTCATCACAACAGCCTCGGATAATCGAGGTATAGAAGCCATCGATCTATTTGCCAAATCCAACGATTATTATATGGAGGACATGGAATCTGTAAAGAATATCACAGCGATGATGATCCATGGTAAGAAGATTGGCTTTTATTCAGAAATGGATGGGGTCATCGACTATGAAAACTTGGTGATTTTAGAAAACTTAGAAAATATCAACACAGAGATTGAAGGGGTCATAGCGGTAACCGCTTCTAAGGTGAATGGACTATCTGTACCCTATACCATTCTTCGACCGAAGAATTTGAACATCGGAATCGGTTGCAGAAAGGGGATCGAAGGAGAGCGAATCATTGCAGCCATTCAAAATACATTACAAATAAACGAACTTTCAGAGCATAGCATTAAATCATTTGGAACTGTGGAAGTAAAAAAGGATGAAGCCGGTATTTTAAGTGCGGTGGCACACTTTAATAAACCTTTACGGATTTTCACCATCGACGAAATCAGGGAAGTAGAGAATCAATTTGATCAATCTCAATTCGTAAAGGACACCATCGGTGTATATTCGGTCTCTGAACCCTGTGCCTATTTACTAGGCGGAGAAATTCGATCTAAAAAAAGTAAGCACGGAGGCATCACCATATCAATTGCAAAGGAGAACAGAAATGGCTAAATTATACGTGGTAGGCATAGGTCCAGGTGGAAGAGACCATATGACTTATAAAGCAGTGGATGTCATAAAAAATTGTGAGGTTATCGTAGGGTATACGCCTTATCTAGAATATATAGAGGATTTAATTCAAGGGAAAGAGCTGATTTCCACAGGAATGAGAGGGGAAATAGAGCGATGCAACTCTGCCATCGAAGAAGTTCGAAAAGGGAAAGATACAGCCATTGTCAGTACTGGTGATGCAGGTCTTTACGGTATGGCAGGTCCCATTATAGAATTAGCGGAAGATATCGACGTAGAGATCGTTCCTGGTGTTACGGCAGCCTTTTCAGCGGCATCGGAGCTGGGAGCACCCATCATGCATGATTATGCTTCCATCAGCCTAAGCGATCTTCTGACACCTTGGGAGGTCATAGAAAAAAGAGTAGAGAAAGCAGCAGAAGCAGATTTCATCCTATCCATCTACAATCCGAAATCGAGAGGTAGAAAAGATCATTTAGAAAAAGTGGTGAACCGAATTCTGAAATATCGATGTGGGGAAACACCAGTGGGTATCGTAAAAAATTCTGGCCGTAGTGGCAGAGAAATCACCATAACAACCCTAAATTGCATTGACTATAGCAAAGTAGATATGTTAAGTGTTCTGATTATAGGCAATAGCAACACTTATATCAAAGGCAATCATATGGTAACGCCGAGAGGTTATATAATTAAATGATTTGGATGATCGGTGGAACCAGCGAATTTAGGGAGGTTATGGACCGAATTGGCGATGTAGACCATCTTATTGGTACCATCGCTACAGATGGTGGCAAAGAGTTTGTAAACTCTAACAATATCGTTATGGGTCGAATGGGTTACAATGAGATGTCAGGTTTTATAGATCGATATAAAATTTCTACAATTATTGATTTATCTCATCCCTATGCCAAAATAGTCTCAGCCAATGCAAAAAAAATAGCAAAAGATAAAAATATAGAGTACATTCGATACATAAGAAAAAAAGCAGATTTAACATCAAAATCCATATACCTAGATAGTTATGAGGATTGCTATGAATATCTATCCCATATTTCTGGCACTGTATTTTTTACCACAGGGTCCAAAAACATAGGGGATTTTGAAAAAGTACGGGGAAATAACCGGTTTATCTACAGAGTGTTGCCTGCACTTGAAAGCATCGAAGAATGTAAGCGATATGAAGTGCAGCTTAAAGATATTGTAGCGGTTCTTGGACCATTTTCAAAAGAATATAATAAGGTGATGTTTCAGGAATATGGGATTGATTATATGGTGACAAAGGACAGTGGAAAACAAGGCGGCATGGAAGAAAAATTAGAAGCCTGTGAGGAATTGAATATCATGCCGATTATTATAGGAAGAGAAGATGAAGAGGGGATTACAGATCTCAATGAAATCGAACAAATAATTAGAACGTATGGAAGGGGTTTATGATGAAAAAAATATATGGCATAGGAACTGGGCCTGGGGATAAAGAGCTATTAACTCTAAAGGCTGTTAGAATGATCAATGAAGCCAGCGTAATATTTGCACCGAATAATAAAGGGAAAAATATTGCCTTGGACACTGTAGCGGATCATATTGCAAATAAAAAGGTGATAATGATTGATTTTCCAATGGGACGGGTGGCAGCAGAGGATTATGTAAAAGCAGCAGAGATCATCCATGAGGAAACGCCAGAGAACGGAGTGGGAGTATTTCTAACCATAGGAGATCCTATGGTATACAGTACCTTTATATACACCATGGAACAGCTGGAGAAGTTCAACGTGACAGTTGAAGTAATTCCGGGAATCCCATCCTTCGTAGCAGCAGCTGCCAGTGCAAAGCTGCCACTTACAATAAAAGGTGATAATTTCTTGCTATGTGATGATTTTCAAGAAGATTTATTAGATTCCGTAGAATCCATCTGTATTTTAAAGACCTTCAAGGATAAAGAAAGAATCATCGATTCTCTAGAGAAGAAAAATTTTGACTACCAATATGTGAAGCATTGTACTTGGGATGACGAAGAAATACTGACAGATAAAGAAACCATCCTAAGGGATAAAAACTACATTTCTCTTATTTTAGGAAGGAAAAGATAAATAAAATATTTTGAGCTTTTCAAAATGGATCGTACATTTTGGGGAGCTTTTTTTATGATGAGAAGAAATTAATCTATAATTAAAAATTATATGTTAATAAATAATTATAATTTTTAATTATAATTATTCTATGATACAATTGAGTTGAAAAGGAAATAATTTTTGCTCAAATAATTTTTGGAGGAATGACCATGAAGGAATTACTCATCATGTTTTTTAGCTTTTTTAAAATAGGAGCCTTTACCTTTGGTGGTGGATATGCAATGATACCACTGATTGAGAAGGAAGTTGTTGATGTAAAAGGATGGATTTCTAAAGAAGAATTTACGGATATTCTTGTAATATCCCAAAGCTTTCCAGGAGCTTTGCCAGTGAACTCTTCTCTATTTATTGGATATAAGCTCGGTGGCATCGTAGGAGCAGTGATTGCACTTTTAGGCGTCATATTGCCATCTTTTTTAATCATACTTACAATTGCTCTGTATTTTTCTCGGTTTAGAGAAAATCCAGTGGTAGACAATATTTTTAAAGGGATTACGGGAGCAGTACCAGTATTAGTTCTATTGGCAGTGAAAAGCTTATCGAAGTCTGTAAAAAAGAGCACCGTGAATATTGCAATCACTGTAATTTGTGTCATATCCATCGTTTTATTGGATATTCATCCAGTAATCATTATCTTTTTATCAGCCCTATATGGCATATTTTTCTTGGGGAGAGAAGAGGAGGAGAAACAGAAATATTCTTTCGAAGGGCAGGTAGAAAAAGTTGAAAACATTCATTGATCTATTTATCAGCTTTTTTAAAATCGGTGTTTTTGGATACGGTGGAGGGTATGCCATGTTGCCTTTAATAGAGCGGGAGGTTGTAATCAACAATCCATGGTTAACTTCCTCTCAATTTCTAGATATTATTGGTATTTCGCAAATGACACCTGGACCCATATCCATTAATACGGCAACATTTGTTGGGTATCAAATTGGTGGTTTCTTTGGAAGTGTCGCTGCCACTGTCGGTGTCGTTTCTTTTTCCTTTATGTTGGTTTCCATCGCAACCCATTATATATTGAAATTTAAAAACTCTAAGGTTTTAAAAAATGCATTGATGGGAATGAGACCAGCTTTAATTGGATTGATTATTAGCGCATTTATATCACTTGCAGGCAAATCCTATTTAGATTTTAAGTCCATCATCATCGGTGTTATTATTTTAGGAGTGAGCTTAAAGTCTAAGCTTCATCCGATTCTGGTTATTGTGTTGTCCGGTGTATTAGGAACAGTTTTTTATGGGATTCTATAGAAAACAAAATCAGTGGAATGGAGGGATACATCATGATTGATTCGAGAGTGCATACTTTTATCACCGTGGCTAAAACTAAAAACTTTACGAGGGCCGCTGAAGCTTTAAATCTAACGCAGCCCGGAGTTTATCAACAAATCCAATATTTAGAAAGATATTATGGCACAAAGTTCATACAAAAAGAAGGCAGAACATTAAAGCTTACGGAAGAAGGCGAATTCTTTTTGCAATATGCCAAGGAAATCGCAAATATATCTGCAGAGATGGAGCGTAATTTAAGAAATGGTGCACCTACCATTAAAAGGCACCATATAGCGGCTACCATGACGATTGGCGGCTATGTGATCCCCACCATTTTAGGAGCGTATAAAAAAGAGAATCCCAATACGAATATCGCCTTATCTGTAAGCAATACCAGTGTAATTTTAAAGAAAATCATCGATAGGGAAGTTGAGTTAGCCCTAGTAGAAGGGCCTTTCGACAGAATCAAATTTAAACATAGAAAGTTTAAGGAGGATGAACTTGTTTTAGCGGTTTCAAAATCCCACGATTTTGCAAAGAGAAAATTTGTTCAGTTGGATGAAGTTTTAAAAGGCAATTTAATTTTGAGAGAACCGGATTCAGGTACGAGAGAAATATTTGAAGGAGAATTAATTAGTCACGGTTACAGTGTGGATACCATTAGTGGATGTATGGAAGTAGAAAGTATTACAGCAACAATTTCTCTTGTGAAGGAAAATGTAGGCTATACTATTATTTCAAGGGAAGCCATTAAAAGAGAAGTGAAGGAAGGGTCCATCGTCATTGTTCCCATAGAGAATTTTACCATGTACAGAGATTTCAATTTTATATACTTATATGAAAAAGAAATGGATTTTATGGAAGATTTTATTGAATATTGCTGTAACTATAAAGTACTTAAATAATATTGAGTACTTTTTTTAATGTAAAAAGAAAGAATTTAAGGTATAATAGAAGTAATCAGCTTGTTTTATTTTTATCAAAGGGAGGATGATCCATACTATGACCTCTAACAAAATCGAAGAATTAAAAAACAAAAGAAAAAGAGAAATCCCCAACAAAAAAAGCCAGCTTCCCTATTTCTTTATGGTAGCTTTTATAGCCTTTATAATTTGTGCTTATCTTTACAATCGAAATATAAGGCACAGTATCGTTTGGACCATCGGTCTTCTAATTGGGATTACCATGCAGCGCTCAAGATTTTGTTTCGCTGCAAGTTTTCGTGATCCGATTATGGTAGGAACCACTTCACTTTTTAGAGCTGTAATTATTGGGCTCATCATATGTACCATTGGTTTTAGTATATTTCAGCAGATAACCATCGGTAATGAGATCAATTACGTTGTGGATGATGTACCGGGACAAATATACCCTGTCGGCTTTCATACCATATTCGGGGCTCTTTTGTTTGGGATTGGCATGGTGATTGCCGGTGGATGTGCTTCTGGAACGCTAATACGGATTGGAGAAGGCTATCTAATGCAAGGCATGGTTCTCATTGGATTCGTCATCGGTGCAACATTGGGTAGTAGCCATTTTGAATTTTGGGATCAGTTATTTATTTCTACATCCAAGACCGTATATATTCCGAAGTATATCGGATTTATACCAGCGCTTATACTTCAATTACTCATTTTATGTGCATTGTATATATTTGCACACTGGTATGATAAGAAAAATAATATGATGGCAGATCTATAGTATTTTTTTATTTGGGAGGAGTTTTTATGGCAGAATATGAATTAGACTGCATGTATGAGGCATGCCCCATTCCTTTATTAAAGGCATTAAAGAAATTGAATACCATGAAAATTGGGGATGTTTTAGTAATGAGAACGGATCATAATTGCTCTATAACCAATGTTGTAGAGTGGACTAAAAAACAAGGGCATTATATTGATTATATTGAGATTGCACAAGGAGAATGGGAGATTTATATAGAAAAGGCAAAATAGTAGGGAGGGTGGTTCTATTGACCTTGAAGGATAAAATTCTAAAAAAGCCTTGGCCTTACTGGGTGGGCGGAATTATTTTAGCACTTTTAAATGTACTTTTATTATTTACCACAGGATCTGCTTGGCGGATCAGTACATCCTTTTTATATATGGGAGCATCGATTTTAGAGAAAATAGGGATACAGGCCAGCGATTGGTACTATTTTAATGTATATGGAAACGAATTGAATGTAGGAGAGAACTATTTGAGCAATAGCACCATGATTCTGGCTGGTGCAATGGTCATCGGTGCATTGATGGCCGTACTGCTCGTTTCCGAATTCAAGTTTAAGAAGATCAAGAATAGAAAACAATGGATCGTTGCATTAATCGGTGGCATCCTAATGGGATATGGCACTCGATTAAGCTTTGGATGCAATATCGGCGCTTATTTTAGTGCAATCCCATCTTTTTCACTTCATGGATGGGTCTTTGGAGCCTTTATGTTTGTTGGTGCATGGCTCGGAAGTAAAATATTATTTAAATATATTCTATAAAAAAACTTCGATAAAAGCATCGGAAGGAAGCTTTCTTGAAGGTTATTTACCGTAAGTTCTTCTTCTCTACATTTTTAAAGTTAGAACTTTCCTATTCAATATCAAGAAAAAGTAGCGCTCCAAGTAAGGAAGGCTACTTTTTTTATGGACTATAAATCATTTTAACAGAAACCTCGTTTAGAAGACTTGATAAAGCGAATAAATTCTTTTTCCTGCAAGCTTAATACGTGGTCCGTTCGATAAGCGATAAAAAATTCACTGAATATTTCTAAGGATTCTACCTTGATCTCTTTTAAATTGCCATCCCGCAATTCTCGCTTTATGGACAGTTCGGGGATGAACGAGATTCCTTTCCCAGATAAAACAGAGGTTTTAATGGCCTCCATAGAGTTTAATTTATAGATGATATTTAAATCGTCAATTTTAATATTGTGATGAAGTAAGGCGTTTTTAACGGTTTGGTGCGTGCCAGATTCCTGTTCTCTAAAAATTAATGGCAGCTTTTTGAACTCTTCGATACTGATCAGATTTTTCATAAGGGGTAGTGAGGTAACGAGAACTAAACGATCCGATGTGATTTTTTCAGTTTTAATATGACTCATTTCTCGATTTCCGTGTAGAATTCCAATGTTAATTGTGCGATCCATTAAGCTTTTAATAATATCATCCGTATTATGAATTTCAAAGTTGATGCTAACGTCCTTAAATTCTTGCTTGTAGATATAGATGCTACATGGAAGTGCGTATTCACCTACAGCCTTACAAGATCCTAGTAAAAGTTCTTTTTTATTGGACTTCAAGTTTTTCAAATCACGTTCTATATTATCCTGCATGGAGAGAATTGTGTTGGCGTAGTCAAATACAACTTCTCCTGCCTCGGTCAATTTTACCCCCTTATTGCTTCTGGTCAACAAAATTACTTCTAAATCTTTTTCTAAGGATTGTATTTGCATACTTAAACCGGGTTGCGTTAAATGGAGTTCTTTCGCAGCTTTTGAAATACTGTTCAGCTTAACTGTGACATAGAATGCTTTTAAATATTGTAGGTTCATAATATGAGATATTCTCCTTTATAAAAAATTAATTTGTTATTTGTTATATAATTTCGAAAGAAAGCAATAGAACATCAATTTTTTCAATATGAAACAAATGAATTATTACATATCTCTATTATATCATTAAGTAGAAAAATTAACAGGCATTTATACGGATATTCTATTGAAAAAGTTAATTTAGTAACAATTTAATATTATACTGTATAAATAACTGTTATTACACAAGAAACAATTTGAATGTTATTATATTAACGTAGACAAAATTAATTTTATTCTTATATTTACTATAAAGGATAAGTTTTTAAAGGAGGTTTTAACTATGGCAATGGAAGAGAAAAAACAGATGACAAGAAAAGATTTCCTGAAAAAAGCAGGGATGTCAGTAGCTGGGGTTGCTATGGCAGGAGGGGTAGGCGGAATACTTACAGCCTGTACAAATTCGGGAACAGCTTCAGTAAATTCAACTGGAACACCTGATAAACCACAATGGCCATTTAAATATGTAAAAATAGACCCAGCAAAAGCAGAAGCAAGAGCTTATACTGGTTACAAAGAAAAAGGTGGCTGAGGTGCTGGCGTAGCCGAAGGGTTCTTCGGTACATTAGCAGATGAAGCAGGATATCCATTCAATCAAATTCCAGCAGAAGCTTTTACAGCTGCAGCTGGTGGATACGGTCAAGCAACATTATGTGGTTCTTTAGGAGTTGCGGCGGCATGTATCGGTATGGTTACAGATGTTGATACACAAAAGAAAATAGTAGGAGAATTATTTAAATGGTATAAGACAGCTGAATTCCCTCAGTATCAACCAGAAGGCTTGGGACTAAAGCATACTGTTGCAGAGTCAATACTATGTGAAGATTCTGTAGGTACTTTTATGAAGGAACAAGGAGTAGCATACGGAGATCCTGAAAGAAAAGCTCGTTGCGCAGGAACAGCAGCGGATGTTACACGTAAGATGGTAGAGCTTTTAAACGAAACTTTAGCATAATCAATATTGATAAGCTTTAATAAATAAAAAAACATGTATATAAGGAAGTATTATACTTCTTTGATACATGTTTTTTTTATGAATAGCTTATCTTGTGCAAGATAAAACAGCCTTGCAAAAAGTCGTTAAAATTTTATCATAAAAAATGATTATGTACTATAAGAATCACTTATTATAAGAGAAAAGAAAAGTGTGTTATTATATTAACAAATAGATTTTTAAATAAAGCGCAGTCAATACAGCTACAAGTTTAAAAAAATTATAAAAAAGGGTGAGGCTAATGGATGTAAAGAAAAGCATAACGAGAAAAGATTTTCTTAAGCGTGCAGGAATGTCAGCAGCAGGTATTGCTATGGCAGGTGGTGTGGGTGGAATACTTACAGCCTGTACAAATGCAGGAACAGCTTCAGTAAATTCAACAGGAACACCGGATAAGCCACAATGGCCATTTAAGTATGTAAAGCTAGATCCAGCAAAAGTTGAAGAAAGAGCTTTTAAAGGATATAAAGAAAAAGGTGGCTGAGGTGTTGGCGTAGCCGAAGGGTTCTTCGGTACATTAGCAGATGAAGTAGGATATCCTTTTAATCAGATTCCAACAGAAGGGTTTACTGCAGCAGCAGGTGGATACGGTATGGCTACACTATGTGGATCACTGGGAGTTGCGGCAGCATGTATCGGTATGGTTACAGATGTAGATACACAAAAGAAAATAGTTGCAGACCTATACAAATGGTACAAAACATTTGAATTCCCTCAATATCAGCCAGAGGGCTTAGGATTAAAGCATACTGTTGCAGAGTCTGTATTATGTGAGGATTCTGTTGGAAAGTTTATGAAAGAGCAAGGTGTTGCTTATGGAGATCCGGAAAGAAAATCTCGTTGCGCAGGAGTAACAGCGGACGTTACACGTAAAATGGTAGAACTTTTAAATGAAGCTTTAGCATAACCTATAAAAATGAAGATAGAGAAATTTCTCTATCTTTTATTTTTGTATAAGCAATAGGAAGGTCTTACTTTAATAGCGATAAGAGGAATTTTACTGTAAGTAAATTTAAAAAAAGCTTTCTTTGAATGCTTCTATAGAAGCTTTTTATAAGGAATCGAAAATTCCTACTTTAAAAATATAAAATAAAATTTGTCGATGAATAATTTTAAAAAATAGAAGGAATTTCAAGAATTTTCTCTAATATAGTATAGAGCAATGGAGAATGTCAGAAGTCAGGTTTGTTGTATTACTACTTTTAAATGGAGGGACAGAAATGGAAAATTTAGCCTACTGCAAAGATTGCAGAAGAATCTCTTATTTTAATGAAATGTGTACGTACTGCCAATCAAATGACATTAAAGCTGTTGACAAAAAAGCACCAGTAAATATTATTGGAACGAAAGTTAAAGGTAGAGTGCTCAATGCCAAAGATGGTATGGTAGATATCCTATGTGCTAGCGAAGGAAACACAAAGTCTATCAGACAGATTGAAGCAGAAAGACTTCGAAAAATTTTATAATATCTTTTCAAGTAAAAGAAGAGACTTTAGGTGAATTCCTAGAGTCTTTTTCTATTTTAAAATTCTTACAGTGATGGATACAAAATATATGGTTGTTCAGCGTTAAAACTCCTGCTGAACTACGCCTCAGTTTATGTTAAAATAATAGGATATAGATATTTTTAAAATAAAAAAGGTTATGATACATGTATCATCATAGAATTGAGAGGATTGTAAATATGAATAAAAAGTTAGTGTTAGCAGAGAAGCCTTCCGTGGGAAGGGATTTGGCTAGAGTTTTAAATTGCAATAAAAAAGGCAACGGATATTTGGAGGGACAGGAATACATCGTAACTTGGGCCTTGGGCCATCTTGTAACCTTAGCAGATCCAGAGAACTATAGCGATCGATATAAGTCTTGGAAAATAGAAGACTTGCCTATTTTACCATCGGATTTAAAGCTTGTGGTTATAAAAAAGACGGGGAAGCAGTTTCAGACCATCAAGGAACAGATGCATAGAAAAGATGTGAATGAAATTATCATTGCTACAGATGCAGGTCGTGAAGGGGAGCTTGTTGCCAGATGGATCATTGAAAAAGCTAAGGTTCAAAAACCCATTCAACGTCTTTGGATCTCTTCTGTCACAGATAATGCCATTAAAGATGGCTTTAAGAAATTAAAAAACGGTAAGGATTACGAAAAACTGTACCAATCTGCTGTGGCAAGAGCAGAGGTGGATTGGATTGTTGGCATCAATGCCACCCGTGCCCTAACCTGCAAATATAATGCACAGCTTTCCTGTGGAAGAGTACAGACACCGACGCTTGCCATCATTGCACAGAGAGAGGCAGAAATACAAAATTTTAAGTCAAGAACTTTTTATGGAATGGAGGCCATGAGTCCCCATTTAAAATTGACCTGGCAGGATCGTAAAACAAAGGATATTAGAAGCTTCGAGAAGGAAAAAATCACCAGTATATTAAATGCGATAAAAAACAAAGACGGATATGTTATGGATGTAGAGAAAAAATATAAAAAAAGTTATGCACCGAAGTTGTATGATTTAACAGAATTGCAGAGAGATGCCAATAGAATATTCGGATACTCTGCAAAAGAGACTCTTGGGATTATGCAACAGCTGTATGAGAACTATAAAATCTTAACCTATCCAAGAACAGACTCCAGATATATTACTTCGGACATTGTACCAACGTTAAAAGACCGAATCAAGGCATGTGGTGTCGGTCCATATAAATTAGCGGCAAATAAGGTGCTACAAGGTTCAATCAAAGGGAATTCTTCGTTTGTTGATGATGGAAAGGTTTCAGACCATCATGCGATTATTCCAACGGAGCAATTTGTTCAGTTAAGCAGTTTAAGTGATAAAGAGAGAAAAGTATACGATCTCGTTGTAAAACGATTTTTAGCAGTATTGTATCCTCCCTTTGAATACGAAGAAACCTTTATTAGGGCTAAAATCGGAGAAGAAGTGTTTATAGCAAAGGGTAAAAATGTGATTCACCAAGGTTGGAAAGAAGTCTATGGCAATATGGATGAGGACGAAAGTGGCAATGAGGACATTTCAGAGCAATTACTGCCTCGTGTAAATAAGGGGGATGTTTTAAAGATCAGCTCCATTACACAAACCACAGGGCAGACCAAACCACCAGCGCCATTTAATGAAGGAACTTTACTTTCTGCCATGGAAAACCCAGTAAAATATATGAAGGATGCCCATAAGGATTTAATCAAGACCATAGGTGAAACAGGAGGATTAGGAACTGTAGCCACTAGAGCGGATATTATTGAGAAACTATTCAGCACATTTTTAATCGAAAAAAGAGGAAACGATATATGGATCACCTCAAAAGGAAAGCAGCTCTTAGAATTAGTACCGGAAGATTTGAAGTCACCGGCATTAACTGCAGATTGGGAGCAAAAACTAGGGGCCATTTCAAAGGGTGATCTCCATCGGGATCATTTTGTGAAAGAAATGAAAGCCTATACCAAAACAGTGGTGGATGAGATCAAAAATAGTGATGAAACATTTAAACATGATAATCTGACGAGAAATAAATGTCCTGAGTGCGGAAAGTATATGCTTGAGGTAAAGGGTAAAAGAGGAAAAATGTTGGTTTGCCAAAGTAGAGAATGTGGATATAGAAAAGGTGTTACGCAAAATACCAATGCAAGATGTCCGAATTGTCATAAGAAGTTAGAACTTCGGGGTGAAGGAGAAGGTCAAATTTTTGTATGTTCCTGTGGCCATAGGGAAAAATTAGCTACTTTCAAGGAACGAAAAAAACAAGAGGGCAGTAAGGTATCTAAAAAAGAAGTGGTAAAATACATGAATCAACAGAAAAAAGAAAATGATGGGTTTGCTAATACAGCCCTTGCAGATGCTCTTTCTAAACTTAAATTTTAATAGAAGTTAAAGTATTTTGTGGCTTTAATAGAAATAAATAAGAGATGATGTTTCAATAGTACATTCATAGTAGAGTACATTTGGATGTTTGTAAGTAAGGAGGGATGTAGATGTTTAATTTAGATAGATGAGTGGGATATATAGCGGATAATTCTAGTAAGATTATCTGTGATGCCTTCAGTGAGAGGGTAATGAAATTAGGTGTAACAAGAGTTCAATGGATTGCCTTATATTATTTAGGTAGAGAGGAATCAATCAGTCAGAAAGAACTGGCTGAAAGAATGAATGTTAAAGAATCCTCAATCGCTCGTCTTTTAGACCGTATGGAAAGAGATGGGCTCGTAGAAAGAATTAAAAATGAAAGTGATAAAAGAATTACAAACTTAAGACTTACAGACCGAGGAAAAGAATACAGAATTAAACTACTACCAGAAGGTGAAAAATTCGAACAATTATTATATAAAGGGATATCCGATGAAGAAATGCAAGTTTTTACAACTGTTTTATCTAAAATGATCAATAATATAAAAGAAATTGATGAAGAAGAATGCATACATGAATTATAAAATGTGTGCATTTTTTTTAGTTTATGGGAAAACATATGCTAAACAAAAAAATGTGAATAATTTATCAAAAAAACGTTGACAAAAACAAAATACTTGCTATACTAATAATTAGCATAGCAAGTATTTTAATAAGGAGGAGTATACAATGGCAAAAGACGTAAGACAAATGTTACAAGATTTTACTGGAGGATTAGAGGCATTATCCAGTAGCAATGGTGCTCAGGTTGAAGCGTTTATGAATTTATTAGGAGCTGCCTACGAACCAGATGCTTTAGATTTAAAAATGAAAGAATTAATTAGCATTGGGGTTGCTATTTACAACCGTTGTGAGTATTGTATTGTTTTCCATACTTACAATGCACTACAAGCCGGTGCTACAAGAAAAGAAATCATTGAGGCAGCAATGGTAGCTGTAGCTTTTGGTGGGGGACCATCTATGGCTTATAGTGTTACATTGTTAAAAGATTCTCTTGACGAGTTTGAAAAAGATTTTAAATAGATAGAAAAGAGAGGACAGCCTACGAACTGTCTTCTCTTTATATTCTTTTAAGTCGATAGGAGGGTTCAACGTGATAGTTGAGGTTAAATTAGAAAAATTATCAGGTCACAATAAATCTGGCGTAATTGGTAGCATACACAAAAAAAGTGGAGACATTGTCAAAGTTGGGGAAGAAATATTTGATATAGAGGCTAAAAAGGGAAATATTACGATTACATCCGATGTAGAAGGTGAAATAGTAGAAATTAAAGTAAAGGAAGGCGACCCTGTTTCAATAGGAGATGTATTGCTTATGGTTGAAGGGGAAAAGGCAGACAGTAAAGGAGAAGCCAATAAGAAACAAGGGTTTAACTATATGGCTAATTTTTTAAAACCACAAAAGGAATCCATGGACAGTGATATCGTTATCATAGGTGGAGGACCAGGAGGCTATGTAGCGGCTATTGAGGGGGCTAAGCAAGGGGCCAAAGTAATATTGATAGAAAAAGAGGAGTTAGGAGGTACCTGCCTGAACAGAGGTTGTATTCCTACGAAAGCTTTGGTGCGTTCGTCTGAAGTTTACGAGTTAGTTAAGAACTCTGCGGAGTACGGCGTTTTTAATAGTTCTTCATCTTATGACTTTTCTAAAATAATAGCAAGAAAAAATGATATTGTGAATGAATTAGTTGGTGGAATCGATTATCTTCTATCCAAAAACAATGTAACTGTATTGAAGGGCAGCGGAGAAATACTAGATAAGAATACAGTTTTTGTAAAGGAGAAAAATAAAGAAATCACAATTAATACAAATAATATCATCATTGCTACAGGCTCTAAGGCATTTGTTCCGCCTATAAAAGGTGCAGCATCAAAAAATATAGTAACGAGTAAAGAGATGCTAAATTTAAGTGAGCTTCCTCAAAAAATTATTATTGTTGGTGGCGGCGTAATTGGAATGGAGTTTGCTTTTATCTGTAATGCCCTAGATACGGATGTAAGTGTAGTAGAGTTTGCAGAAGATATTTTAGTTGCTTTAGATGAAGATGTTCGAACAGAAATTAGAGAAATCGCTATAGAAAAAGGAATCAAGATCTATACAAGTTCAAAGGTTGAAGAGATTATCGATACAGAAGAGGGTCAATCCATTGTAGTATTTGATAAGAATGGTACCAAAGGATATATAACAGGAGATAAAGTCCTTATGTCTGTGGGAAGAGTACCATTTTATGGGGATATCGATTTAGAAAAATTAGGAATCGATCTCAATGAAAAAGGAAGAGGAATAAAAGTTAATTCTAAAATGCAAACAACAGTAGACAATATTTATGCCATTGGTGATGTAACAAATATCATTCAGTTAGCTCACGTTGCTTCACACCAAGGGATCATCGCTATTGAGAATATCCTAGGGAAAGATGTAGAAGCTAATTATGAAGTTGTACCAAGTGCAATTTTTACAAGTCCTGAAATTGCATCCGTTGGTATTCATGAAAAGGCTGCAATGGAACAGGGCATATCTGTAAAAACAGGAAAGTTCCCATTTGGAGCGAATGGGAAAGCGCTTACCCAAGGAGAACGAAGAGGTTTTGTAAAAATAATTACAGAAGAGGCTACAGGAGTTATATTGGGTGGATCTATTATAGGTCCTCATGCAACAGATCTGATACATGAAGTGGCTGTTGCCATTCAAAACAAATTAACTGCAGAACAATTGATCAATACCATTCATGCGCATCCTACAACTGCTGAGGCTGTTCATGAAGCTTTATTGGCAACAACCCCAAAGGGAGCAATACATTTTGCGGAATAAGATAAACTTCTATGATTGATGGTAAATTTGATGGGCATTATATTATAAAAATATTAGAAGGGGAATTTTCTCTTTCTAATATTTTTATTTTTGTATAAAAACAATTAATTGAACGAGCAAAATTTATAAATTTTAAATAAGCAGTAAAGATCAAATTGTATTACTTTCAATGAAGTACATTCCTATTGAGTATATACCAAGGTAAAAACGTATATATTTCTAATGAATAAAAAAGTCAACCGATGATCGACAAAGACAAAAGAAAGTAAAGATGTTATAATAGTTTAAAAAAAAGAGATGGTGATTGGATGTCAGATATTGCAGCAAGCGGCTGTGAATCTTTAATCCCCTTAGGGGAATTAAAAACAGTGGAAGAAATAGAAAGAAGTATCATTACAATTTATAGAAAAGAGATATGGTCAAAGTTTATTAAAGCGATCAAAGAATTTAATTTAATAGAAGATGGGGATAAAATTGGCATTGCGATTTCTGGAGGAAAGGATAGTTTATTATTAGCCAAGCTTTTTCAAGAGCTTAAAAAGCATGGAAGGGACAATTTTGAGGTAGAATATATAGCGATGGATCCTGGATATCATGAGAGCATCAAAAAGCTTTTAATCGATAACTGTAACCATTTAAATATTCCAGTTCATATTTTTGAATCTAAGATTTTCAAAGTGGCAGAAAATATAGCAAAGGAGTATCCTTGTTTCATGTGTGCGAAGATGCGGAGAGGTGCTTTATATCAGAAGGCTCAAGAGCTTGGTTGCAATAAGCTTGCCTTAGGGCACCACTTTAATGATGTTGTTGAAACCACCATGCTCAATCTTCTATATACTGGAAGTTTCAAGACCATGCTGCCGAAGCTAAAGGCGACAAATTTTGAAAATATGGAATTGATTCGCCCCTTGTACTATGTAGAGGAAGAATCGATTATTGATTATACAGAAAGTAATGGTATTTGGCCATTGAATTGTGCTTGCATGGTTGCGGCTAAAAAAATAGGAAACAAACGCCATGAGATTAAAGATTTAGTTAAAACCTTGAAGGGCACCATTAAAAATGTGGATAAATCTATTTTTAAAGCAGGACAGAATGTGAATATGGATTGCATATTGGGATGGCAGAAAGATGGAGAAAATTATTCTTATCTAGATTTTTATTAAAATACAGGGGTATTGGAAGGTGGTGAAATATGTTTCGTTTAAATGAAGAGGAAATTTACGATCGTAGTGCCGAGGCAATCACCTATAGAAAAGGGAAAAACTATTATTTAGATGGTCGAGTAAGGTCATTAACCTTTTATCGACCTAAAAACAGTTTTTCAGCCATCGTGCAGGGAACGAAAAAATATACGGTAAAGGCCAGTTTTTTATCCAACGGAAATATTGACGAAGCCTCCTGTACATGTATTGCCCACGAGCGATATTGGGGGTTCTGTAAGCATATTGTTGCCGTTCTCCTAACCATTTTAAATAAAGATAAAGCTGGTGAATTTAATAAGGTCAATGAGAACCAACATATCCATAGTATTTTAAATTTTTATCGAAATAGGAAGCAGAGTGACCGTATGCCATTGAATATGGAAATCACCCTTGAAGTGGTAGGGGAGAATTACGGTAAGCTACTATCGGGGTGTTATATCAGCTTAAAAGTAGGGTGTGATCGAACCTATGTTGTACGGAATATAAAGCAATTTATAGATGATATCCATCACAATAAAAAAATAGAGTTCGGAAAAAACTTTACATTGGATCTGAGCATTCATTGTTTTAGTCGAGAGGATCAAAAAATTATTGATCTGATAGAAGAAATATATGAATATGAAAAAACTGTGGAGGATGAGTTTTACAGACAAAACTCTCAATTGATTTTTAATGGGAAATATATGAAGCTTCCTGAGAGGGCTTTAAAACGATTTCTAAATATCATAGAAGAAGGTAATTTTATATGGAAAAATCGATTCCATGCAATAATCCTCGGGGAAACCTATGGCGGAATTTCCATATTGGATAAAGACTTGCCTTTTACCTTTGCTCTGGAGAAAAATAGTGCGCATATCCTTTTAAAAATGGACCATGAAGGTGCTATTCTACCGATTACCTCCGATGGTGAATATTTCTTTTCCAATGGAGAAATTTGCCATGTATCCAAATATCAACGAGAGAATTTATTGCCTTTTTATAGACTTTTGGTAAAAGAAAAAACGAAAAGCATTGTCATCAAAAAAGAGATGCAGGACAGTTTTTTTGCTGAAGTGTATCCCATTGTAAAGGGAATTGGAAAAGTAGCGGTAGAAAGAAGTTTGGAGGAATCCCTTTATTCTCCAGCACTAAAAACTGAGGTGTACTTTGATAGGGTAGGTAGTAAAATAACTGCCGACATCAATTTTAAGTACGATGCCATAAAAATTAATCCATATAAAGAAAATAAAACAGAGGAAGAGCATAAGGATAAGATTTTAGTAAGGGATTTAGAGAAAGAGAAAAGGGTATTAAACTTTTTTGAAAATAACAATTTTAAAATTAAGAACACAGAGATTTACTTAGAGGATGAAGAAGATATATTTAATTTAATGTACAGTAAATTCAAAGAGCTACAGGAGATTGCTGATATTTATTATTCTGACTCATTTAAATCAATGGAGATTAAATCGCCTAGTAATTTTAAGGGCGGCATCCGGCTCAATGCAGAGGAGGATCTTCTAGAGATTAATTTTGAAATAGATGGTGTCGACGAGGAAGAAATCGTGGCGCTTTTAAAATCGTTGAGACAGAGAAAAAAATACTATCGTTTAAAAGATGGATCCTTCATTCCCTTAGATATGGATGCTCTCAATAATGTAGATCGAATGATGCTGGAGCTGGATTTGGAAGAAGAGCATCTTAGAAATAAGATGATTGCAATTCCCAAATACAGAGCCCTATACTTAGATGAGTTATTGAAGGATAGAAATTTACGTTTCATCAAAAAAAATAAGGATTTTAAAAAGTTCATTGAAGATATAAAGGAATATGAAGACATTGATTATGAGCTGCCAAGGAATCTCAATGGGGATTTGAGAGACTATCAAAAGCTGGGATTTAAGTGGATTAAAACTTTAAGCCACTACGGATTGGGTGGCATTCTCGCTGATGATATGGGGCTGGGTAAGACTTTTCAGATGCTAGCTTACATTGCAGCGGAAAAGGCTCAGAATAAAGATGGAACGGCATTAATCGTAGCACCAACCTCTCTTGTATATAACTGGATGGCAGAAAGTGAAAAGTTTACACCGACACTGAAGGTTGGCATCATTGCAGGGAATAAGGGAGAGCGAGAAACGATCATCGAAAAAGTAAATGAGTACGATATTATTATTACCTCCTACCCATTAATCAGGAGGGATATTGATCTATACGACGCCATATCTTTTAAATGGTGTATTTTAGATGAAGCACAGCATATTAAAAACCCAAGCTCTCAAAATGCCAAGTCTGTAAAAATGATTAAAGCCAGCAACCGATTTGCTTTAACGGGTACACCTATAGAAAACTCGTTGACAGAACTGTGGTCTATTTTTGACTTTATCATGCCGGGATATCTGCTGTCCTATGGAAGATTTCAAGAAAAATATGAAAAGAAAATCGTGAAAGAGGCCAGCAAAGAAGCTTTAAAAGCTTTAGGCAAGCAAATATCCCCTTTTATACTGAGGCGATTAAAAAAACATGTTTTAAAGGAGCTTCCGGAAAAAATAGAACATTTAGTCCTTGCTGAACTGAGTGAAGAACAGAAAAAAATATATGTCGGATATTTAAAAGAGATTCAGGGATCTCTAGAGGAAGAAATCAGAGAATACGGCTTTGAAAGGAGCCAAATAAAGATTTTAGCGGCACTCACTCGATTGAGACAAATCTGCTGCCATCCAGCCATGTTTATTGAAAACTACACTGGTACCAGTGGAAAGTTTGAGCTTCTGCAAGAGATCATAGAAAATGCCATAGAGGGAAAGCATCGAATCTTATTATTTTCACAGTTCACAAGTATGTTGAGCATCATAAGAGAGATGTTAGAATCTCTCAATATCTCTTATTACTACTTGGATGGCTCCACGCCAATGGAAGAGAGAGGAAAGTTGGTTTCTGATTTTAATAAAGGAAATTCGGATGTATTTTTAATCTCCCTGAAAGCAGGAGGGACTGGATTGAATTTAACGGGAGCAGATATGGTGATTCACTTTGATCCATGGTGGAACCCAGCAGTAGAGGAACAAGCCACGGACAGAGCTTATAGAATCGGACAACAAAATTCTGTTCATGTGATGAAGCTTATAACGAAGGGGACCATCGAAGAAAAAATTGCAAAATTACAGGAGCGAAAAAGAGAACTGATCGATGCTGTAATCAAACCTGGCGAAACATTGATCACGAAAATGAGTCAGGATGAACTGATGGACCTATTTAAAAGTGAATAGAAACGTAATTTGATTATTTCTCCATAGTCTGGGTACTATAAATTAGTGTACGATTGAATTGAAGAATTAAAATTGGAATCCTAAATTGTAAAGGAGTGGTAGAATGTCTTCTATTGAGAAGAGAGTTTTAACTGGGAATGAAGCGATTGCAGTTGGATTTTATGAGGCAGGAGGAGTTGTAGCTGCAAGCTACCCAGGATCACCTACGGTAGAGATTATAGAAAAGCTGAAGGAATATGACGCGGTTTATTCAGAGTTTTCAACGAATGAAAAAGTTGCAGTAGAGGTTGCTATTGGCGCATCCTTTTATGGAGCCAGAGCTATGGCAACGATGAAGCACGTAGGTGTGAACATCGCTGCGGATCCATTGATGACATTTACCTTGACGCCGACCAATGGAGGCTTTCTGTTGGTCAGTGGAGACGACCCTGGACTTGCTAGTTCACAAAACGAACAAGACAATAGGGTTTGGGGTAAATTCGCCAGTATGGCAATTCTAGACCCTTCGGATAGCCAAGAAGCAAAGGATTTCACAAAATTGGGACTTCAATTGAGTGAGGACTTCCAAGGACCGATGCTGCTTAGAATCACCAGTAGACTTTGCCATGGCAGAGGCATCGTATCTTTAGCAGAGAGAGAAGAAGTTTCGCCAAAGGAATTTAATCGGGATAAATCAAAGTTCTGTATGATTCCACCAGGCTCTAGAGAGGCACAATTTTTCATAAAGGATCGCCTAAAGAAATTAGAAGAGTATGCCTATGACGCAGAAATAAATAAGCTAGAAATCAAAGAAGGAACCGATACACTGATTATTACTTCTGGCCTAGTTTATTATAATATCAAGGAGATCAATCCGGATGCTAGCATATGGAAGCTGGGTATGGTATATCCAATATCAGAAAAAAAGGCAAAAGAAATAACGAGCCAATTTAAGAAAGTCATCGTTATTGAAGAGATGACACCTTTTATAGAGAATGAGCTGAAACTCATGGGGATTGCCTGTAAAGGAAAGGAGTACTTTGATTTCACAGGAGAGCTGGATATTCAAAACATTGAAGAAGGTTTACATAAAGCGGGTATTATCAAAGAGCAGAAAGAATATGTAAAGCGATTTGTAGAAACCGTGGCAAGGCCACCACTGTTTTGTACAGGATGTCCTCATAGACCAGTATTCGATATCTTGAAAAAATCAAAGGCAAAGATCGTTGTAGGGGATATCGGATGTTATTCTTTAGCTTCCTTATTCCCATTTGAGCAATCGAACTCTATCATCAGTATGGGCGCCAGCATTGGCATGAGCAAGGGTATGAGAAAAGCCATGTCCATGACAAAGAGAGAAGAGCCATTGGTTGCAGTGATTGGAGATGGCACCTTCTTCCACTCTGGAATTCCTCCTTTCATTAACATGATGCATCAACAACAGGAAAATGAGAATATTACCATCATCGTTTTAGACAATCGAACAACAGCCATGACTGGTGGACAGCATAATGGAAGCTCCGGACTATACAATGAGCGAGACGATATGAAGGTTGGGATTAAGAGTCTATTAGAATCTATTGGATTTGACCGAGTAAAAGAGATCAACCAGTATGAATATAAGTCTACAAAAAAATTAATCGATGAAGAAATTGCCTATGAAGGACTATCCATCATTGTTGTAAACGGACCGTGCGCCCTCAGATATAAGCTGGAAAATCCACATTTCTATGTAGACCCAGAGATCTGTATCAGCTGTAGATCCTGTATTAAAACAAACTGTCCACCGCTGAAGATGAAAAAATATGAAGGTATTGAGAAATTGAAATCATCCATAGATCCAGATATGTGTGTTGGATGTAGTATTTGTGCTCAGGTTTGTCCTGTAAATGCAATTAAATCTTCTGCAGGCTTAAAGGAGGGTGATGTCATTGGTAACTAATATTATGTTTGCAGGTGTAGGTGGTCAAGGGCTTATTTTAATGACAAGGATTGTCTCACAGGCAGCAATGCTGGATGGGTATGATATTAAGAGCAATGATGTTGTTGGTTTATCTCAACGTGGTGGTATGGTATGGGGCAACGTTAGGATTGGAGAAAAAGTGTTTTCCCCCAATATTCCTCCAGGAGAAGGGGATATATTAGTTGCAATGGAGCCTTTGGAGGCTCTTAGATGGAGCTCAAACCTAAAGGAAGGTGCTGTGGTCATCCAAAATACGAAAAAAATGTATCCGACTTTGGCACAGCAGGAGAAAGCAGAATATCCAGAAGAAGATATCGAAGAGTTAAAATCGAAATATAAAGTAATTGACATCAATGCCTTTGAAGAGGCTACAAATTTAGGGAAGAAACAGGTAGCCAATGTAATGCTTTTAGGAATACTGGCACAACATTTAGATATAAAGCTGGATACTTGGAAGCAAGTGGTCCGAGATAATGTTCCTAACAAGGCATTAGATCTAAATATGCAGGCATTCGATTTCGGATATCACTATAAGCTATAGGATGTAAAGAAAGGGCATAGAAACCATGCAGAGAGAATTCAATTCTTGATGCATGGTTATTTTTTGGCACTTGAAACTCTAAGCTCTATTTAGAACTGAGTGGGATATAAAGCCTGTGAGTGGAAATGAACAAATTTTATTTTATGATTTAGAAAATGTCTATTCAGATCATAAATGGGTATATAGAGATATAAGATATTATGAGTTCGTTGATTTATTTATAATTTCTAATCTTATATATTTGATCTTTAAAGTTTTTTTAAAAACATTAACGAATATCAATATATTTAATTTAAAATTTAATATATTCAATAAAAATATTAAAAATATTAAAAAACAGGTGTACAAAAAGTGTTTTTTTGTGTATTATGAAACTATAGATAAGAATAAGATTTAAATTAGGAGGAGATTCTATGCAAAAACGATTATATCGTTCCAGAAAAGACCAAAAAATATCAGGAGTATGTGGCGGAATAGCTGAATATTTCGAAATAGATTCTACAATCATCAGACTAATTTGGCTCGTTAGTATATTTGCATTCGGAACAGGACTATTAGTATACATTATTGCATCTCTCATTGTTCCAGAGGAAGATTATGGTGATGGTACAATCAATCTGAACAAAGATTCTGATGGCGTATATCAACAAGAGCGAAATTTTGATGCTGAGAAAAATAGACAATTCTTTGGATATGCTCTGATTGTAGTAGGAACGATACTATTTATTAAAAGATTTCCGCTCTTTCATTTTATAAATTTTAGATACTTACTTCCAATCCTGTTGATTGGTGCTGGTATCATCATACTTGGTAAGACCATCAAGGAGCGATAACTACCTCTGTAATTTAAGAAAGAAGGTGAAATGATGAACAAAAATAAATTGTTTACAGGAATCATGTTAATCGTTTTAGGTTTGTTATTTTTGTTAGTGAATTTGGGATACTTAAGCATTCATGTATTCTTTAGTATTTTTGATCTGTGGCCATTGATTTTGGTTGTGGTGGGGATTAATATTTTATTTCGAAATAAGCCCATCCTTCACTATATCACTTGGATTTTATTCTTTGTGATACTCATTGCATACGGCGTGTTTATCAATGGTGCTCCCATTAAAAAAAATAAATATGTTCACAATAATTTCAGTATAACAAAATCTGCAAATACTTCTTATGGAGAACTGAATCTAGGCACAGGAGCTGCTCGATTGACCATAGATTCTGAAGGAGAGAATTTGCTGACAACCAATCAAAGTGGGAGAAAGTTGATCTTTAGAGAAGCCTATAAAAATAATAAGGAAACAGCAATATTGAGCTTTAAAGAGGAAGAATTTAAAGGAATTCTATGGAATAGCAACAACCGATCTGAATACAGCTTCAATTTAAATAAAGACATTATATGGGATCTAGATCTGGATTTCGGTGCTGTTTCGGGAGACTTGAATTTAGCAGAAGTACCAGTTAAATCATTGGATTTGGATTTTGGAGCTGGCGATCTGCATATTATTCTAGGTACGAAATATGAAAAGACCAATGTTAAGATCGATTCTGGAGCCTCTAATTTAGACATTACAATGCCAAATGATGCGGGGATCAAGATAAAGCTAGATACAGCCTTAACAAAAACCAATGTAGCGGATTTAAGTCTAAATAAATCGGGAGATTACTATATATCCTCTAATTATGAAGAAGCACCTATAAAATTAGATTTTGATATCGACATGGGTGCAGGTAAAATCGACTTTAAATTGCAGTAACAGGAATACCATTGGCTGATAAAGTCAGCCTATTTTCCCCTTATTATAATAAAAAAGATTACTGAAAAGTATAAAATAAGCATTCTGTAATGAAACTGTAATATAATAAAAATTGGATTTGGAAGGGATTCTTTTACAAATGTGGAATAGGATATAATAAAAGCTAAGGCTCTCGATAAGGGGTGATCCGATTGTTGAAACTATTTCAAATCAACTTTTATACTGGTGTTTTATTTACAGTTGTTTCTTTTGTCTTAGGACAATTGTTTGACTTTTTAAATATTGATATTGACTTAGATATGGATGGCGATCTATTCGGCGTATCGGTGGCACCAATGAAACCGACGATTTTAGTTTCCTTTATTACAACTTTTGGCGGTGTAGGGATTATACTTTTAAGTAAAGACTTTAATCCCATAGTTTCTCTAAGCATTGCTCTAGCCTTTGGAGCGGTCATCTCAGCTTCTTTACAAAAATTCATCATAACTCCTCTATACAAGGCACAAAACACCAGTGCTGTTTCACAACAAGACTTAATCGGACATATTGCAAGAACAAAGATAAATATTATAGGAAATAGCTTTGGAAGTATTACCTATGTAGTGAATGGGAATACCTATTCTTCACCTGCAAAATCAATGGATAGCACGGACATCTCCAAGGGAGAAGACGTGAAGATTGTTCAGATTGAAAATAATATTTTTTACGTGATTAGACTTTGAAAAATCTAATTGTGAAAAAATTATTAAATAAATCAATGTGGAAGGAGGAACGGTTCATTAATTAAAATCTAAACAACAAAAGGAGGAATCGTATGTTCATGGATATTCTTTTCATACCGATTATTATTGTGGGCGTAATTCTATTACTTATTTTAGGAATTTTGTTAATGTGGAAAAGGGTTCCGCAAGATAAAGCTGTGGTTATTACTGGACTTAAAAAGCGTGTTATTTCTGGGGGTGGGGGCTTAGTTGTTCCACTATTAGAAAGAAGCGATATTATTTCTCTTGAAAATATGAAAATAGAGGTAAGAACAGATAGTGCATTAACAGAGCAGGGGGTAGACATAAGGGCAGATGGTGTTGCTGTATTGAAGGTTAAGTCCGACATGGAATCTATACTTTCTGCTGTAGAGCAATTTAATATGGGAACAGAAAAAGCTACCATCGAGTTTATCAAAGATACTGCAAAGGACGTATTGGAAGGAAAGCTGCGGGAAATTATATCGAAAATGTCCGTGGAGGAAATTTATAGAGATCGAGAGAAGTTTGCATCACAGGTTCAAGAAGTTGCGGCTTTAGATTTAGCAGAAATGGGATTGGAAATTAAGGCTTTTACAATTCGAGATATTAATGATGATAATGGATACTTAATTGCTCTAGGTAAAAGCAGAATAGCAGAAGTTAAAAGAGATGCTCAAATTGCTGAAGCAGAAGCTAGTAAAGAAACGAAGGTGAAAACAGCTGAGGCAAACCGACAAGGAGAGCAAGCACGACTGATTTCAGAAACTCAAATAGCAGAAGCTTCTAAGGAAAAGGAGCTAAAGGTTCAGTCCTATAGGAAAGATCAAGAAACAGAAAAAGCAAAGGCTGACCTTGCCTATGAGATAGAAGCAAGTAAGGTGCAGCAGGAAGTAGAAAAAGAAAAAATGCAGGTTCAAATCGTTAGAAAACAAAAGGAAATCGAACTGGCAGAGCAAGAGGCGTTGAGAAGAGAAAAAGAGCTGGAAGCCACCATTAAAAAGCAATCCGATGCAGAAAAGTATAGCGCAATAAAGAAAGCGGAAGTCGATAAATACAGAGAACTACAGGACGCTGAGGTATCAGCAGAGGCTATTCGTTTGAAAGGTAAGGCGACAGCGGAAGCAAGAAGAGAAGAAGGGATGGCAGAGGTCGAAATCATCAGAGAAAGAGGTAAGGCAGAAGCAGAGGCTATGATGAAAAAGGCGGAAGCATTTAAGCAATATAACGATGCAGCGATCACACAGATGATCATAGAGAAACTTCCTGAAATTGCAAAGGCAGTTGCAGATCCATTATCGAAGACAGAAAAAATTGTCATTGTTGACTCTGGAAGTGGTGCCGGTAAAGGAGCTGCCAAGGTGTCCGGCTACGTTACAGATATTATTGCTTCTTTGCCAGAAACAGTGAATGCATTAACCGGTGTTGACCTAAAACAGATATTAAAAGGAAAAGATTTAGGTGCATTGGTACCAAATGATAAAACAGGGGATGAAGCATAGTTTTTTGTAATCCTTTCAATTACGAAAGGGGGTATTGAATTGCGTTGGATTCTTTGGCTCCCTTATAGGTATATTGGAGATTCCCAATGGGGTGTACAATTTAATCAAAAATTTAAAATAAAGTTTGTTCATTGTCACTTATGAACTTTATGTATAGAAATGGAGAAATGATGGAAGTCATTTCTCTCTTTTTATAAATTTTTCTAAGTTATTAGATAAATTTATAAAAATCATACTTTACATAAATGTTTTTCTGTTGTATAATCGTACAGGTAGGGCGATAGACCGTACACTAACTGACATGATGCTGATGTGGCTCAGTGGTAGAGCACTTCCTTGGTAAGGAAGAGGTCGGCGGTTCAATTCCGCTCATCAGCTCCATAAAAACGTTATAAAATGCCGCTTCTAGGAGGAACTAGGGGTGGTGTTTTTTTATGATTATGTTAACCTTCTACCATTCTTCTACCATAGATATTTTCAATAGTTACTATAGATATTATCTATAGATGAAAATTTCATGGTTAACTCTAAAAAATAAGATTTTTTAAAGTTAAATAGAAAACATGGTAGCCATTTTTTCAGCTGCAGATTTTTGAAGAGAAGGTACGAGGTGACTATAAGTATCAAGAGTGATACTTATAGAGGAATGTCCAAGTCTTTCTTGAACAACTTTAGGGTGGATACCTGATTTTAATAAAATTGATGCATGAGTATGTCTTAGATCATGAAATCGTATCTTAGGAAGATTAGCACTTACTAGTATTTTAGCAAATGCCTTAGGAATATAGTCAGGTCTAAATGGTCTACCATCTTCCCAGGTACATACAAAATTACTATCATGATATGAACTTCCATAAAGCAGCTTATATGACATCTTTTGTTTTTTCACTTTTTTAAGAACCTCTACTACATTACTAGAAATATCAACAGCCCTTCTACCAGTTGACGTTTTAGTTTCCTTTAGGATACTTTCATTATTGGCCATTACAAGATTATTTTCTAAATGAATCACACCACTAAAGAAGTCTATATTTTCCCACTGCAAGCCTAATATTTCTCCTCTACGCAATCCACAAAGCAGGGCTAGTACAATTACTGGATATAAAACATGATCCTTTGATTTATCTAAAAGTATCTGAATTTCATCCTGATCTAAGATCATCATTTTATTTTTTGTATTCCTTGGTGGTGTAACAGCAACACATGGATTGTATTGTATAAATTGCCATTTAACAGCTTGATTTATAGCAGTATTGAGAACTCTATAGTAAGATAATACAGTACTAGGTGTAACATCACTATTATTGAGTTTGTTTACAAGTTGCTGAATATGAATCGGTTTAATTTGTTGGAGCTTCATATTGCCTAAAATTTCAGAAACTTTATTAGCTGCGTAAGTGTATTTGTCATAGGTTGTTGGAGCTACATTAGGTTTAGCATAATCCTCAAGCCATAACTGCATATAATCCCTTAGAGTAATATTATTAGTGTCAACAAAGGTGTTAGTATTTAGTTGTTGTAATATTTCAGGTAGCTTTTTTTCTGCTTCTTTTTGTGTATTAAAACCACTTATCCACTTTCTTTTCCTCTTACCATTTTCATCTATAGAGTCAACAACTATATACCACTTGTGATTTTTCTTCACTATTGACCCCCGCATTTTATTACCTCCCTGTAGATTTTTAAAAATAATATATATGAATTATTATTTTTCAAAAACGTATGTTCGACACAATGGTTTAAATAAAAACGACATAGAATAAAGGTCGTTAACGTGTAAGTGTAAATATTTGACTTATAAAATTTAAGTATAAGAAAAACCAGTGTATCGACTAAAAGTTTGCTTTCTTTCGTTATATGTTGAGATATAGTACTCAGAAATAGATTTATCTTGATAACCTAAGTTATGTAGGCGAAATATCATTGCCTCCCACGAAACATTAAAAAAGCTCTTTAATGCTCCGATGTGAGGGGAATCTAAATATGCAGATCTTCCCTTTAGAAAAAAATAATTTTCAAAAGCATATTGAGGCATTAAATATTCGCTTACAAATATATCTACTTCTTGATCTAAAAGCTCTAAGGTTTCATCATCTAAGTCATTATAAGGAAAATCATCATGGTGGCCTAAAACAATATGAGCTAGTTCGTGAGCATATGTCCAAGTATTTCTGCCTTCCATGATGTTTGTATTTACATAAACTTTATATTCCCCTGTAGTTTCCTTTACACAAAAGCCTTCTTCCTCATCGTCCTCATATTTGTATAATGTTGAATACTCCTTTAAATGTTTCTTCACTGGCATTGGAACTTGAGGGTATCCCTTTTCCTTCAGAAAGTTTCGTGCCCTTTCTATAGCAAAATCTTTTCTAGGTAAAATGAAAAATATATCCTTCATAGCCTCCCCCTTTATAATCTCTATTCTTCATCTTCATCGATAACTGCAGCCTCTATAATTCGAGCAATACGTTTTTTATCTTGATCATTGAGCTTTCTTTTATTTCTTCTTAAAATACTGATGATTTCAGGATAGTCTTCTAATATCTGATCATGATATTGTTGGTTTGGAACCTCAGTTAAACCTAGTAAATAATCTGTGGTGACATTAAAATAATCTGCTATTTTTTTTATCACTTCATAATCTGGCTTACGTGTATTAGATTCATACATAGATAATGTTGAATTGCCTACCTCTAAAATTTTAGCTAATTCTAATTGAGATAATCCTCGGTCTTCCCTTAGTAGTTTAATTTTATCTCCTAACAAGTGTTATCACCACCTTACAAAAAATTGTTGCTATGAAATTTACTATTTGTAATTATTATAATATAGTTTTCACTAATTGTAAATATGAATATTCACAAAAAATAAAAAAATGCATTTACTTTTTCAAAATGTGAATGTATACTAAAGAAAATGATTATTGACAAAATGTTATTTATTTATTCAATATTCACGAAAAGTAAAACGAAAGGGGGACTTACATATGAAAAGTTTACAAAATTATAGAAATGAAAAGGGATATACCCAAGCTTATATGGCAAAAAAGTTAGGGGTGTCAATTGCGGCCTATAATCTTTATGAAAATGGTGGAAGAAAAATTCCTAGAAAGGCAGCACTTAAAATTATGGAGGTTTTAGAGATTGAGAATATAGAGGAAATTTTTTTACCTTCTAGCTTCACGTTAAGTGAAAATAGAAAACAAAGTTAACAAAATGTCAAGTAGTTATTTAAGGAGGGAGGCAGATGGATGACCTTATTTATAATTACTGTGCATTATATGAGGCTATTTTTTCATCAGAAGGAATATTACCTGATGCCATTCTAAGAAAGTACGGTCTACTTAATCTAACAGATAAACAGCTAAGAAGACTAGAGGCAATGGAAATGAAAAGGCTACATGATGAAAAAATGACCTTAAATGAAATTGGAAAACTATTTAATATGAGTGATAGTGGCGTCTATAGAAGAATTAAAAAAGTAGAGGAAGTGGAAGAATGATTGTATTTTGCAGCTATAATTCTTGTTTATTTAATTTAAACGAAGTATGTAAAAAAACTACCTTGCAAATCGATTTAACAGGGAAATGTGTATTTCTAAAGATAAAGGGAGGGAAGAACTATGGAGCCAGCAGCTTTACTACTTCTAAACGAGGTTATGAAGGAAATTAAAGAAGTAAAACGTGGACTTGTAGAAATATTAGAAAGACCTATAGATGTACAAGTAGCTTCTGATGATGAAGGTGTTTTTACTTCAAAAGAAGCTGCAGCTTATTTAGGTATTGGACTTAATTCTTTTTATGAGCTTTGCAATAGAAAGGATTTCCCTTCATTCAAGGTAGGTACAAAAATTATTGTTCCTAAAAGAAAATTGAAGGATTGGATTGAAAAACAAACTAAAAAAGAGAGGAGTAAATAGTATGATGAAAAGTAATAGATTGAAAAATAAAGAACTAGATTTAAAGGAAATGATTAAAGCTGTTAGAAATATGGCTGAAATTAAACAGATGCTGTTTGAATATGGGATTTATGATGTTGGAAGATCTGAAAAAAATCCTGGAGCACATGTCCAAAAAACATTATTAGAACAATTAGCAGATAAAAACAATGAGAGCATTTCATTTATTCCCAGTAACAACGATACTTACTCCTATGAGGGCAGGATTAGTATTGATAATGTAAGGTTTTTTGCTCTTTATACTATGGATGAACTGATTTTATATGCACAAAAAAGAAGAGATTAAAATATTTGGAGGTTACGAAATGGATCAAGGATGGATTAGTTTATATAGAAAAATTATTCATCATCCTTTATATAAAGAGAAACGATACTTTTCAAAATTTGAGGCATGGATCGACCTATTATTAATGGTTAATCATAGGGATAATTCTTTTATGATGGGAAATGAAATGATGGAGGTAAAGAGGGGGAGTAAAATTACCTCCATCAAGTATCTAGCCGAGAGGTGGGAATGGTCCAGAAAAAAAGTTAAAAATTTTTTAGATATGCTTCAAAATGATGGAATGATTACCTATAAAAGCACATCAAAGTATACCTACATCAGTATTGAAAATTACACGAAATATCAAGGCATTAATAGAGAAGAGGAACATGAAAAGCACATCAAAGGCACATCAAAAGAACATCAAAGGAACACAAACAATAATGATAATAATGTAAATAATGAAAATAAAAATAAGATACCTGAGTATTCCATTGAATTTGAAGAATTTTGGAAGGTATATCCTAAAAAAGTAGAAAAACAAAAGGCTTTTAAATGTTATAAAAAATTACTGAAAGAAGGATACACTTCCCTGCAGCTTTTAAAAGCAGCTAGTCTATATGCTCAGCAAATTAAAAGAGAAAATACGGATGCGAAATATATTAAGCATTGCAGTACTTTTTTAGGCCCTAATAAACCCTTTATTGAATATTTAGAAGGTGGTGGAAATCATGGAAGCGCTGATGAAGAAAATAGAAAAAAGGCTCAATATGATAAAAGTAAATGGCTTTACAACGGATGAAGAAAAACATTATGATTGTCCTATTTGTAAGGACTTAGAATATATTATTGAAGGAAACAGAGCGAGGGATTGTAAATGCAGGGAGGCTAAAAATTATCAAAGAATATTAGTACGTTCCGGTATATCTAAAGCATTCCAACAAAAAAGCTTTTCAAATTTTAGTTTAAAGGGTAAATCTAAGGTGCTTATAGCTGCAAAGGAAATGGCAGAGAATTATGTGAAGAATTTTCACGACATAAAGAAAAACAAGCATCATAGCGTAGCTTTTTTAGGCCAGGTTGGATCTGGAAAAACTCATCTTAGTATTGCCATAGCTAATGACCTTATGAAAGAAAATGTTGGAGTTTTATATATGCAATATAGAGAAGCAATGACAGGTTTAAAGCAAAATATTATGGATGAAGCATATTATCAAAACGAAATTGCTAAATACAAAACTGCAACAGTACTATTAATTGACGACCTCTACAAAGGGAAAATTTCACCAACAGACCACAATATTATGTTTGAAATTATAAACTACAGATATTTAAAAGGTGCTCCAGTAATTATATCTAGTGAGTATAGAGTAGAAGAATTATTAGCCTTTGATGAGGCCATAGGAAGCAGAATGATAGAAATGTGTAGAGGTAGGATTATTGAATTTGAAGGAATAGATCTTAATCATAGATTAGCATTATAGAAAGAGGGAGGATTGATGAATATGAAGAAACATGATTTTCCCACAAAAGAGGAATTCCGAAAAACAATAATGAGGTTAAGAAAGGAAAAAATTATGAAGCATGAAGGTATTTATTTAGGATATTTAAAAGAACAGAGGATGCAAAAGAAACCTAGAAGATTGAAGCAGGGGAGCGATAAGTCTAATTCTTATCCATAGTACCAGATACTGGAGAAAGATATTTAAGCATAATTGTGCTCTAACCAATAAAATTAATATTTAATAAAGTTTTATATGATTTGAGGGAATGTATGCAAAATAGAAAGTTTGCGCTAAAAACTAGAAAAATTTATTTTTCTAGTTTTTTGTTGGCATGAAATTTGCAAGTATAATAATAGTAAATAAATACAGGAGGAGATTTTATGAAAAAGTGGTTTCAAAAATTATTAAAATCTATTGAGGAAGCAAATAAGCAAAATTTTGGAAATCAGAAATTAGATTGCTGTGATTTAAATAGCAATAAGAAAAATACAAATAATCCGCAGAAAAAATAGAATGGAGGATTTAATGTGAATCATCAAAATCATAATCATAATGGAAAAAAACATGGATTATTAATGTTACTATGTTGTCTAGTACCAATATTAGCTGTTGTACTTTTACCGAGGCTAGGGCTTAACCTAGGACCAATAGGTAAGTTAGCACCCTATGCAATGTTTTTACTCTGTCCACTAATGCATATTGGAATGATGATAGGTATGTCAAAAGGCAATAAAAAAGAAGACTGCCATAAGTCAGGAGATATAGGGGAGCAAAATAGATAGGATTGAGTCTATAAACTTGATTCAGTAGATTTTAAATGAAAATGTGCTAAATGCTACAATTGTTGTAGCATTTGCCAAATTAATTGATGAATTAAAAGTAAAAAATTGTTTATGAGAAGAAATATAAAGTTTGATTTTAAAGAATTTAGTTATTTATAGAAATGTAAAGACCCAGCTTTAATGATAAGGTGTGAAGTGTAACACTAAACACATATAAAAAACTAGTAATATGTAAATGAATAAGGCTACCTTTTAGGTAGTTCTATTAATTTATAATTTGTTAAAAATTAAACTATAAATAGGGGGTAGAGAATTTATATGAAATATTTAAAGAAGATTAAGATAGTACATAAGCTTATTTTTGCAGCTTTAATCATATCCATCCTTTTAGGGTCTATGGGAATGTATGGCATCTTAAATGTTAGCAAAATAAATTTTAATGTTTCAGATATTTATAATCATCATCTAAAACTTATTACAACCTTGGAAAGCGCCCATGCTAAATTTCTGAGTATGGATAATAAACTTATAAAACATATTGCTGAAAAGAAAGATCCAGGTCATATTAATAAAGATATTGAAGAAATAGATTTGCTTATAAGGCAATTTCAAGAAATACATACCTTAAGAAGTAGCGATATGAAGGACGGGCATAATAATGAAATTGACATTATAAATTCTGTATGGCAATCGTACAGAAGTAATTTAGAAAACATTGTTTCTGAGAGTATAGGGGTAGAAGAATTTGCTAATGAATATATTAAGTTAGAACAACAGCGAGTAGAAATTATGAATGCATTTCTTGAGGAAATAGAAGATAATGAAGAGAAAGCCTCTGATACATATAATGAGAGTATAAAAATCTATAATAAAATAAGACAAGCTATGATGACTTTTACAATTATAGGAGCTATATTCTGCTTTATTTTTGGTCTGTTATTTTCTTTTGATATTCGAAGAAAGTTAAATCAAGGACTAATATTTGCAAGTAATTTACAAGAAAAAAATTTGTCTTTAGATATAAAATCATATAATTCAGATGAGATTGGTGATCTTATAAATTTATTAGACAGATCTCGAATAAGTATAAGAGATATTTTATTGAAAATAAAAGATTTAATACTAGGGATATCTACTACTAACTCAAAAGTAATAAAAAATGTAGAAGAATCTAATATCTTTATAAAGGATGTTCAAAACAGCGTAGAAAGTATTTCAGCAAGCATACAGCAAAACTCTGCATCTACTCAAGAAATAACAGGTAAATTAGTGGAATTAGAGGACTTAATTATTTCAATAGATCAATATACTACGGAAACTACGGATAAAAGTGATGACATAAAGAAGTTATCAGAAATAGGTGCTAGAGATATAAAAGATCTTTTGATCTCCATGGATGATATGGCTCAGTCGTCTACTAGCACTTTAGATATTGTACAAAGGTTAAAAAATCAATCTCAAGAAATTAATAAAAGCGTTGATATTATGAATAATATTTTTAGTAAAATTAATTTATTAGCGTTGAACGCTTCCATCGAGGCTGCTGGAGCTGGAGCTGCAGGAAAAGGATTTGCCGTTGTAGCAAGTGAAATCAGAGAACTGGCTGAGGAAACAAAAGGGGCATTAAAGGAAGTTGAGAATATTAATGATAATACACTAAATACAGTAGATTGTGTTGTACTAGAAGTGCATAAAGTAAAGGAGGATATTGATGAAGGGTTTAATATTACAAGAAAAACTGAGGAAATAATACAACAAATTTTTTCAAATGTTTTTAATATAAATGAGAGAATTCGAAATATCAAGGAGATTATACAAACTGAAACTACGATTATACAAAGAATAGTTAAAGAAGCTGAAATTATTGGACAAGCAACATTCAGTAATTCAAGTGATATTGAAACGATCAAGGAGGAAGTAGACAAACAGGTGAAATTACTAGAAGATACTAGAAGTAGTGTAGAGTGTTTTAAAGGATTAGTAAATGATGTTAATGAAGGGATAAAAGAGTTTAAATTATAAAATGATTTACAGGGAAAGTATAACTATTATTTATAAATATAAAAAAGGTAAATGTGTGAAAGCAGCTTTATGAAGAAGCTGCTTTATATATTTATGCACTAAAATAAAACTTGGCACAGATATTGCATTCTAAAAAGGTATGACTTGACTAAAGAGTTTAACCTAAGGCTTACTAATATGAGAGGAGACTAAAGAATGAAAGTACTGTTTAATGTTGGAGGATTTTCAATCCATTTATTTGGAGCAACTATTGCATTAGGGATTTTAGTAGGATTTTTTGTTATGTTGTTTGAAGCTAAAAGAAAGGGGTTAGATCAGGATAAATTAACAGATTTAGCTATGTATACAGTTATAGTCGGAATTATAGGTGCACGTTTAAATTATATATTAGCCTTTAATCCTTCCTATTATATACAAAATCCAAAGGAAATTTTTATGATTCATCAGGGAGGTCTATCGATTCAAGGTGCTCTAATTGCAGGAACTATATTTGCTCTTTGGTATATGAAAAAGAAGAACATTCCTATATGGAAAACGGCCGATGCATTTGCTCCAGCTATTATTATAGGACAGGCAATTGGTCGAGTGGGCTGTGATGTATTTGGAATTCCTATGGCTAAGTCTTGGTTTTGGGGAGTTAATGTAGGGGGAGAGCTTCTACATCCTGCTCAGATTTATGAAGCAATATTAAATTATATTTTGTTTCTTGTTTTATGGAATAAAAGAAAAAATATTAAATATGATGGTCAAATATTTTTCATCTATATCGTCGGATTTTCAATCAACAGATTTATTGTTGAATTCTTTAGAACAAATCCAATGATATTTGGACCAATATCCATTGCCCATGTTTTCAGTCTAGGAATTATATTGATAGCATTTATGGGGGCGGCTTGGTTAAAGAAAAAGCAGGAAAACCTACAGTTAGATGTAGGAAATGACGCAGCAGTAAAAAGTAAGATAGATATAAAAGGTACTGTTATAGTTGGAGTTGCTATGATTATATCTGTTGCTTTTTATTATTTTATTCATAGCATTTAATCTAGGGTTCATGGAGGGGTAGAGATGAGTAAGTATTCACGCAGGGATATTCTTTTATTAATAGGAATTTCAATGATTACCATGAGTGTAATCTCATTTGAAATGCTATTAACAAGACTGTTTTCAACAATATTGGCTTATCATTTTGCTTTTTTAGTTACTTCTTTAGCTATATTGGGTTCAGGTATCGGGGGGATGATTGCTTATAAGAAGGAGAATATAAGCAGTATATTTACAAATTATAGTATAATTTTACCGTTTAGTTACTTGTTCATAATTTTAATGATCTATTTGAGGCCATTTTTAGATAATCTAACTTACTATAGTGTTTTAGCAACAATGCCTTTTCTAATAGCTGGAATGATCATTTCAACAATATTTAAGAAAAATGCACATATTAGTAATCGAATATATTTTGCTGACCTGATTGGGTCAGCACTTGGGAGTTTGGCTATATTATTATTGCTAAATCATAAGGGGTTTATATACAGCCTATTTGGAATAGCTTTTGTAGGGGCATTAGGTAGCTTAGCGTTAGTAGATTCAAGGAAAAAACAAAGAAAATTTGTTCTAGCACTACCTATAATTCTTCTGGGAATAATCCTTTATCAGGGAACTGTTATGAAACAAATAGAAACTAATTTCTTAGCATACGATACTAGTCCCTATACACTAATGGGTGCATTAAGGGATAGCAAGCAACCAGTAAAATCAACTGATTTTATAGGATGGAATGCCATGGCTAGAACCGATGTAATAGAAACACAAGACCCAAATGAGAAAATCATTATTAGTGATGGAGGAGCCAGTGCTCCTATGATAAAATTTAGCGGCGACCTAGATGAAATTGAATATTTGAAAGATGAGGTTGGCTTTATTCCATTTGCCTTCGGTAATAATGAAAGTAGCTTAATTATAGGATCTGGTGGGGGAAGGGACATAGTTTTTGCATTATTAGGCGGAGTGGACAAGATTGATGCTGTAGAAATTAATCCCCTAACAATTAAAGCTGCTGATAAGTATAAAGATTTTAATGGTGGCATATATGATATGCCAGGTGTTGAATTATTTATTGAAGATGGAAGAAGTTTTATAGAAAAGACTACAGAAAAGTACGATAATATCTATTTATCTTTAGTAATGTCTAATGCGGTAGAACACTCAGCATTAGCTATGTCAGAAGGATATGTATTTACTCAAGAAGCTCTTGAAAAATATCTAGACTTATTAACTGATAATGGAAAATTAAGCTTTGTTATGCATTCTAGTACAGATTTATTTAGAGGGTTAAACACAGCGATACAGGGTCTAATAAACAGAGGTGTAGATAAAGATAAAGTTCTAGATTATTTTGCTATTATCAATAGTATGTCATTAGAAGATTCTCAGAAGCGTGGCACAAGTATTCATAAACCAGTATTAATAGTAAAGAAAAGCCCTTTTACTGAAGCTGAATATCAAGAGCTATGGAAAGTAATTAACGAGCAAGAAAGGCAAACAATTCATGTAAAACCTTCCACCATATTAAAAGACTACGTTGATTTTTCTGAAGGTAAGCTGGATTTTAATGAGTTAATAAATGGTACACCTTTAAATTTAAAACCTATAACAGATCAAAATCCATTTTTCTACAACTTTACCCCAGGCGGATCAAATACTTTAAAGGTACTAATATTTGTAAGTTTACTAGCTTTACTAGGTATATTTAAGACTACGAAAAAGGTAGAAACAAAAAGGAGTTCTCTGTACTTTACTTTGTTAGGAATTGCATTTATGTTAGTTGAAATACCTTTGATTCAAAAAATTGTACTATTTGTTGGAAATCCAACTCAAGCATTTAGTTATGTTTTATTTATATTATTAGTAAGTAGTGGACTTGGCAGCCTATTCAATAAACTTACCATTTGGAATAAATACAGTAAAAATAAATACTTACCGCTACTCTTTAGTGGATTACTTTTATTTGGGCAAAGTATGGCTATTCGGTCAGTTATTCCAATGTTTATGGGTGCAAATATAGGAACTAAACTTATATTGATGATTTTAATCATAAGTCCATTAGGATTCTTTATGGGTATGCCTTTTGCAAGGGGAATTTGGCTCCTAGGAGAATATGAACGAGAGAATGATATTCCTCTAATGTGGGGAGTAAACGGAATAGCTTCCGTATTGGGATCAACCCTAGCCCTTATGCTATCTATGGAATGGGGATTTTATACTTCTGAAATACTAGCCGGAGCTATTTATATTATATTGTTTGTGGTGGAATTTATCAAAAGGGAAGAGACAGTGGCATTATAAGGCTAAAGCACTAGGAAGTTAATACTATTTAATTATATATGGATTTTTTGGGAGGATATATTATGAAAGGTAAGATTCATAAAAAGAAATTTCAAATTAATAAATGTCCTTCCTGCAGTTCAACTAATGTAGGGAAGTTAGGTAAGTCAAGTTACTTTTGTCGTAATTGTTTTGTACAAATAAATAAGGAACAAAATCAAATATATATAAATATTACTTCAGAAGATGGAAAGACAATAGAGAGAATAAGGGTGATATAAATATGAATCAAACTATCAGAGAATACTCTCTAGAAACAGAAATAGAAAGATTGCGAGAAGAGCTTAATAAAAAATTGGAAGGCACAAGCTTATCAGATGATAATATTTTGTGTATAAGCCAAGAATTAGATATATTGATTACTCAATATACAAAAAAGGATATATAAACAATAGATAGATGAAATTAAGAAAAAGAATAAATTTTATGGAGGTGTAATGATGGAGAAAGTTGGATTTGTAAAATCTTTAGAAGGTGATTACGCAATTATAGAAATTCGAAGAGCTAGTGCTTGTGGAGAAAAATGTGCATCTTGTAAAGGAGGTTGTGCTCCTACCGCAGTATATGCAAGAGTTAAAAATAATGTAAATGCATCAGTAGGGCAGTTTGTAAAGTTGCATACCGAGAGCAAAAAGGTTATAAACGCAGCTTTCTTGGCATATATGATCCCTTTATTTAGTCTGATTATAGGAGTTCTAGTGGGTTTATGGTTCGCCATGTATTTAGGATATGAAGAGCAACAAGAGTTAATAGGAGCTGGTATTGGTCTTGTGTTTCTTGCAATTTCTTATCTGTTTCTAAGATTTAAAGATAAGAAACTAAAAGAGAGTGGAAGTATGGAGATCGTAATATCACACATTATTAAGTAGAAATCTAGACTATCCTATAGATTTAATCACAAATAGAAAGGAAGAATATCATGAAGAAGAAAGTAAGTATTCTTATTGTAAGTATTCTAATTATATCAGCAGTTGGAGTTAGTATTGGTCAGCTAAAGGATACATCTATCTTAGGATTTTTCAATCAGGAAAAAAGCAAAGATGAAACTAAAGATTTAAGTAAGGATATTGAGTTAGAAGATACTTCAAATTTGGAAGAAAATTTAGAAGAAAATCTGCAGACAGAAGAGACTAAGTTAAGGGAAAAACTTATAAGAGTAGATTCAAATGGAGCGGTAGCCGTGGGAGTTACTTTTCTAAATCCTATAGAAGATAGTGAAGATTACTTGAGCTTTGAAGTTATCTTAGATACACATTCGGTTGAACTAGATCAGTATAATTTAGGGAATATGGCCACACTTTTTATAGGTGATGAAATAAAGATTACAGAAGGACTTAAGTGGGAGACTGAAGGATCAGGGCACCATATGATAGGATATCTTAAATCACCTAGGAATTATGAAGGAAAAATAATAGACTATTTAGAGTCAGATTTTATAGAATTAGAAATAAATGATCTAGATGGAGTAGCCTCTAGAAAATTTAGGTGGGAAAAGGAAGAAATAACATTATAATAGTAACTTATAATATTAAGGTGAGTAAATTATAAAATAATATGGTAAAAAGGATAGAAATAATAAATATAAAATAAGGGTATTGGATTATGGCAATACCCTTATTAAACGATTAGAATTTATTATATTACGGAGGTAAATATTAAATTTATGGAGGATAATCTTAAGAAATTAGTGGAGCAGTACAAAGAAGATCAAGAATCAGTATATAATACATGGTTTATTTATAATGAAACTAGAATGAAAGCTTTTAGATCAATACGAAAAGGGGTTAAAGATACTGTTCTTTCAATTCAACAAGATACCTTTGGAAATGATTTTAAAGGGTCTCCCCTAGAATTTGTATTAAACTGCATTACAGAGCAGAAACAAGTTTTTGAAGGAGCAGCACATGCTTTTTATTGGAAGCCTAAATTAAGAATTCCTGATATATATGAAAATGAAGTGAATAAACGACTCTTTGCACAGTTTCTAGAAACTTGTATGTCTGCAAATTCAGCTGATAAGTTAATTAAGGAAATAATAAAATTAGATGGTTTTAATATTAAAGGATTAGGACCAGCAGCTGCCAATATTCTATACTTTTTACATCCAACTTTAATGCCACCATTTAATACGGCAATAGTAAATGGATTTAATGCTGTATTTAAAGATAAAAAGAAATTAGGGTCTTGGCAACAATATTTAGAAATGAGAGAAATAATAATGAAAGCAAATGAAGAAATTCAGCCTATGCTTTCGAAAGACTTAGGAGCAATATCGGGTCTATTATTTGATATTGGCGTTGGAAAGATAGTTTTAAACGAGACCTGGGCAAGTGTACTTAAGTTTGAAAAAAGTAAATTAGAAAAAGTATGGAAAAAACGCCATAATGAATTAGAACAGGAGTTATTAGAAGAAAATGAGCACCTAAAAATACAAGTAATGCTTACTGAAATAGGTATAGATCTAGGCTATAACGTTTATGTAGCAAAAAATGATCGAAAAAAATCTTTAGATGACAAGAGTTTAGAGTTTCTTACAGTATCAGAACTTCCTCCCTTAAATTTACCTTATGATGTAGTTAAAACCATATCTTTAATTGATGTAATTTGGATAAATAAAGATACTAATGTAATAGAATGTGCTTTCGAAATAGAAAAAAGCACTTCTATATATTCTGGAATTTTAAGATTATATGATTTAGCAACATCTCTAGGCGATAGAAAGTATAATTTTTTCTTAGTTGCTCCCAACTCACGTGAAAAAGAAATCATTGCCCAGCTTAAACGGCCAGCATTTAGAAACCTTAGTCATCTTGAGTTAAGATATATATTATTTTCTGATCTAAAACAAGATTGTGAAAGCATCTGTAAATTCGGAGATGATTATAAAATATTGTTAAAGCTTGCAAAGGGAATAGGATAGTAACAGGTGAAGAATTTAACACAATAGGTGTGTGTTATGCAACATTAGTTATGAAGAATAGCTCTGAAATATAATCTTATTAAAAATAATTATATTTATATTTTTTAATATGCTTTCTATAATATAATTATTATAAAAACATGAGGAGTCGTTTTAAATAATAAAATAATGCAAAGGCTAGTGTTGAAAAATACTGGCCTTTTAATATATTGAGAAATAATAAGCGCAGTTAAGTACAATTAAAAACAAGGGTAATTGATAAAAGTGGCACTAAATTTGCATATAATAGATAAATATAGATAGATCCATAAAAAATGATTCTACAAATTACAAAAATCTATAGAGGACGTAAATGGGCAAAACTTTGGTGATTAGAGATTTACAATAAAATTTATTAAATAAAGAAGAGGTTATTACATGGACAAGTTAAAATACTCGATGATTTACACGATTATAGGAATATTGCTATCGGTTGCTACTTTACTTACAAGTACTGAATTCATAGCTTTTAATATGAGTAATTATAAAAGCTCTTTTCAAAAATACAATATATCTTCAAAAACTGGTATAGATAAAGAAAATCTTGAGTATGTTGTGAAAGATTTACTTTCCTACTTACAGGATGAGAAGGATGTATTAGATACAGTGACAGTTATAAAAGGAGAGGAAAGAGTAGTTTTTGGAGAACGAGAAAGGCTTCATATGGTTGATGTAAAAGAATTATTTATGAAAGGGTGGACTATCAGAAATACAAGTATAACTATTTTAGGATTATTAGTATTGTTTGTAATCGTTAAAGATCAGTTGTGGAAAAGAGATTTATCTAAATCATTGTTTTACACAGGGATAGGAAATATTTTGTTTGTAGGAATATTTCTACTTTTACTTTATTTTGACTTTAGTAAGTACTTTACCTATTTTCATCAAATTTTCTTTAATAATGATCTTTGGATTTTAAACCCTAATACAGAGATATTAATCCAAATGGTTCCAGAAGGATTTTTCTATGATACAGCAGTTAAAATTATTAGTTTATTTATCAGTAGCATTTCTATAATTGGATCTGTAGGTTATATTTTATATCGAAATAAAGCTATATACAAAGCTAATTACAAGTAAAAATAGTAGTATTTTTATATTGGCATGAATTTTGCGTTAATTAAAGCTTGTAGATTACTTTTTAAATATAGGAAGGGAGGAATAATATATTATTAGAAATAAAGTAATTAGATGATTAGGAGTAGCAAGTTTTAAATTAAATAAATATGTTGTTAAGAGGAGGTTTAAGAAGAATGAAAAATAGAACGGCAATAAGATTAACAATAGTTATCTTAACTATAGGAGTTCTAATTTCAAGTTGGAAATATTTCAACAGGAAATACAGCTACTATGCGTATGTAGCCAATACTGGAGATGGAACTATATCTGTTATTGATACAGAAATGGATGAGGTTATTGAAACAATTAAAGTGGATGATGAAATTTCAGATGGAATAGCTGCGAACCCTATGAATAATGAAGTATATACAGCTAACTATAGAAAAGGAGTATTAAATATTATAGATGGTATAAACTTTAATATTAAGGAAAAATTAGAATTAGGAAGAAATATACATGGCATTGATGTTTCTCCTGATGGTAAATTTTTATACGTAACAAGTGGAGATTTACAAGAGGGAGAAGAGTTTAATTATATTATGATTTATGATACTAAGGAGAGAAAAATAGTTAAAGAAATTAAATCAAATTCAAAAAGTCCTGCTCATATAAGTTTTAGTGAGGATAGTAAATTTGCTTTTGTATCTAATGTAATGTCAAATGATATTTCAGTTATTGATACTGAAAAGCAAGAAATAATTAGGACAATTCCTGTAGGCAATACACCGAATGAAGGGAAATTATCAATGGATGGAAAACTGCTATACGTCGCCAATTTGATGGATAATGTATTATCAATTGTAGATATAGAAAAAGAAAGTGAAATTGAAAGAATTCCAGCAGGAAAAGGAACCCATGGCGTAGCAGTAACAGATGACGATAAATACGTTTGGACTGCCAATCGTTTTTCTAATGATGTAACTATTATTGACTTAGAAAGTAAAGTTGTAGTAGAAACAATTACTACAGGAAAAGTACCAAACCATGTTTTTAGGGTACCAAATTCTAAAAAAATGTATGTATCCAACTTAGATTCTGGGGATATTGCTGTGGTAAATACAGAGACATATGAGATAACAAAGAAAATAAAAGTAGGTCAAAAGCCACATGAGATTGGATTTTTGCAATATAAAAATTAAATTCTAGTTAGAATATTCTATTTTAGGTATAAAATAATATTTTTTTAAAATGTCTTTACATACCTATGGGGGGTATGGTATATTAAATTTAGGAGGTGACCCATGAAGGATTATTGTCAAAGGCAAAAGATACCAACGACAAGTTCGCTAGAAAATCAAAAAGCTGTTATAGATAGATTAAATAGAGCAGAAGGTCAAATTAGAGGTATTAGAAATATGATTGAAAATGGAGCTTATTGTGATGATGTTATTAATCAGATAGAAGCTTCCAGATGTGCCTTACATGCTGTACAGATCATTCTACTAGAGAGTCATATAAAAAACTGTGTAGTAGATCAGCTGCAGCATGGAGACACCGATGTAATAGAAGAAATTCTAAAAACCATTAAAAAGTTAACTAAATAAAAAAGGAGGAAAATACATGGAAACAAAATCATTGAAAATACAGGGGATGACCTGTGCATCTTGTGCAGCCTCTGTTGAAAAGGCTACTAAAAAGCTACAGGGAGTAAAAGAATCAAATGTTAACTTTGCTACGGAAAAGTTAAATATAACATTTGATGAAACAAAGGTTTCTGTAGGGGACATTCAAGCTGCTGTAGAAAAAGCAGGATATAAGGCTATATCTGACTCTGCTAATAGAACTCTAAAAATAGAAGGGATGACTTGCGCATCCTGTGCACAATCTGTTGAAAAGGCTGTTAAAAAACTTGATGGTGTTAATGAGGCAAGTGTTAATTTTGCTACTGAGAAACTAAATATTAGCTATGATTCTTCAAAAGTGAAGACTATAGATATAAAGAAGGCAGTAGAAAAAGCTGGGTATAAGGCTATAGAAGAAGAAACTACAGTGGATGCAGATAAAGAAAGAAAAGAAAGAGAAATGAAAGTTTTGTGGAGAAAATTTATAGTTTCTGCCATATTTACAATACCAATGCTATATATTACCATGGGTCATATGTTAGGGATTCATCTTCCAGAGATCATAGATCCTATGATGAATCCAACAAATTTTGGTCTAGCACAGTTAATCCTAGTTATACCTTCGGTGATAGCAGGTTATAAATTCTATACAGTAGGATTTACAGCACTAATAAGAAGAAGTCCGAATATGGATTCCCTTATTGCAATAGGTACAGCTGCAGCATTTGTATATGGAATATTTGCCATAGTACAGATTTCAGAAGGCAATATAGAATATGCTAATGATTTATATTTTGAAGCAGCTAGCGTAATTATAACACTGATATTGCTTGGTAAATATCTGGAATCAGTTACAAAGGGAAAAACTTCAGAGGCTATAAAGAAACTTATGGGGCTTGCGCCTAAAACAGCTATTATTATAAGAGATGGAAAAGAAGTAGAAATCAGTATTGAAGAAGTAGAAGTTGGCGATGTAATAGTAGTTAAGCCTGGAGAAAAAATGCCTGTAGACGGTGTAGTTGTAGAAGGAAATACTTCTGTAGATGAATCCATGTTAACAGGTGAAAGTATCCCAGTAGAGAAAAATGCTGGAGACAATATTATAGGTGCAAGTATAAATAAAAACGGTACTATAAAATATAAAGCTACACGAGTTGGAAAAGATACAGCACTTGCCCAAATTATAAAACTAGTAGAAGATGCTCAAGGCTCAAAGGCTCCGATTGCTAAGCTGGCAGATATAATTTCAGGTTACTTTGTTCCGGTAGTTATTGTGTTAGCAATTGCTTCAGGATTAGCTTGGTATTTCATTGGGGGAGAGTCCCTATTATTCGCCTTAACTATATTTATATCTACACTTGTTATTGCTTGTCCTTGTGCACTAGGCCTTGCAACGCCAACAGCGATTATGGTTGGTACAGGTAAAGGTGCAGAAAATGGGGTTTTAATAAAGAGCGGTGTTGCATTAGAAACTGCGCATAAAATAAAAACAATTGTATTTGATAAAACAGGTACCATTACAGAAGGTAAGCCGAAGGTTACAGATGTAGTTGTAGCAAATGGAATAACAGAAGATGAATTACTTCAATTAACAGCATCAGCAGAAAAAGGGTCTGAGCATCCACTTGGAGAAGCAATAGTAAAAGGTGCAGAAGAAAAAGGATTAGAATTTAAGAAGTTAGATAAATTTGCTGCTATACCAGGTCACGGGATAGAAGTAACCATAGATGGAAAAGTTATTTTAGCAGGTAATAGAAAACTTATGGTAGACAGAAAAATAGCAATAGATAAACTTGAAGATGCATCAAACAAATTAGCAGAAGAAGGAAAAACCCCGATGTATGTAGCTATAGATAACAAGATTGCAGGAATCATAGCAGTTGCTGATACTGTTAAAGAAAACAGTAAAAGAGCAATAGAAAAGCTTCATAAAATGGGAATTGAAGTAGCCATGATAACAGGAGATAATAAGAGAACTGCAGCAGCTATTGCTAAGCAAGTAGGGATAGACAGAATTTTAGCAGAGGTTTTACCAGAGGATAAGGCAAATGAAGTTAAAAAACTTCAAGCAGAAGGCAGAAAAGTTGCTATGGTTGGTGATGGTATAAATGATGCTCCAGCACTGGCACAAGCAGATATAGGAATAGCCATAGGTTCTGGAACAGACGTTGCTATGGAATCAGCAGATATCGTTCTTATGAGAAGTGATTTGATGGATGTTCCTACAGCTATACAATTAAGTAAGAGTACCATAAGAAATATTAAAGAAAATCTATTCTGGGCTTTTGCTTATAATACTCTAGGAATACCAGTTGCCATGGGAGTACTGCATATATTTGGTGGACCACTTCTAAGTCCAGTGCTTGCAGCGTTAGCTATGACCTTTAGTTCTGTATCAGTATTACTAAATGCATTGCGATTAAAAGGATTTAAGCCTGTCAGATAATATTTTTAAAATATCAGCAAATAATCTGCAAATATTATGGCAGATTAAATAAATCAAATAATTATATTTGAAGGGAGAAAATGAAATGAAAAAGAAAATATTAATTGAAGGAATGAGCTGTGGAAACTGTGTTAAGCATACTGAGGAGGCTCTAAAAGAAATATGTGGAGTAAAATCTGTAAAGGTTGACCTTGAAGGAAAGAATGCAGTAGTGGACCTTGCACATCCTGTAGATGATGCAAAGTTTAAAGCGGCTATAGATGAGGCTGGTTATGAAGTCGTAGGAATAGAAGAACTATAAATCTATAAGCTTAATCATTTAATAAAACTGTATTTAGATTTATAGAAATTTGAGTCTAAATGCAGTTTTTCTATATATGTTATTTTGTAATAACTTAGTCATAAATTACATTTCAAGAATTGGTATAGAATTTGCATATATAAATATTAAATGAATAGATATAGGAGGCGATTTTATGAAAAAGTGGTTTCAAAAATTATTAAAATCAATTGAGGAAGCAAATAAGCAAAGTTTTGGAAATCAAAAATTAGATTGTTGTGATTTAAATAAGAACAATGGAAAAGGAAATGATAGTCAGCAGAAAAAATAGGGAGGCATGCCAATGTATGATTGGATAATCGTGGCTTTTGTAGCAGCATATATATTCTTTATGATAAGACGTGGTGGCTGTTGTGGAGGACATAGTAATAGCAATACACATCAAAGTACAGGAAATAAAAATTGTTGCAGTGGAAATAGGGATGAAATTAATAAAGGATAAGATATCTGAATTGATTTATTATACAGAAGAGGAGATGGATGATAGTGATAAAAGTGGAGGTCTGTAGCCATTGCAAATCACAATCCTGTAATATAAACAAAGGAGTAGATATTTTTGAAGAATTAAAAATGTATGAGGAATTATTTCTAGAAAAAAATATAGTGTTCGATGTTAAAGAATGTGGCTGCCTAGGGAAATGTAAAGGACCTGTAGTGAAAATTAATGGAAAAATCTATACGAAAGTAGATGCAGATAAAGTAGAAGAGATTTTAAATGAATTGATTGGTTAGCTAAATTTTAAAATACGTTTATATATAGATTAGAACTTTATTTAATAAAAAGATGAAATAGTTAGGAGATGTTAGAATGGGATGCTGTGGAGGCGGCTACAATCAAAATCCTAAAAATGAAGATATGGAGCATAAAGAAGAATATATCAGTGGCACTTCAGCTCTTATATATTTTGTAGTAGGTATGCTTATACTAGGCTTAGTAGCCACATACTTTATAAAATAAATAATAAATTTAATAGATAAGAGGCTATCTCAAAATAGAAATTAATTTCTATGGCGAGGCAGCCTCTGATGTCTACATATGCATATGACTCGTATCAATAGATAGGGCTTGCTCTATCTCAATTTGCACTTTAGAAGAGATTGTATTATCATTTCCTATAATCCATCCGTGCATGAAAGGCGGCCTAGGCTCCTCTTTAGGCGTAGGTTTTACTGATTCGATATAATGCATTATAGCATCAGGAAGTTTATTTTGATCTACAGGTAAAATAGGTGCATGCTTTCCTAAATGGCCAAAGACGGCACTTGAGGCACTATTATGAGGAATATGAATTGATGTGAAAGTAAAAGCATGACCATCTCTATAATTTCTTCCCCATCCGAACTTACCATTAGGACTTTTATACTTAGCAAAATTAACAGCTACTTCATAAGGGGTGATGCCTGATATACGGTCTACAAATGCTACATTTAGGTTTCGAATTTCTTCCTCAACATTTTTAGATATTGTATTTAGACTGCCTATAATAAAAACATTAGGATTTTTTGTAGATTGAATTACTTTTCTAGTATACCAGTTTAGTTGGTGCTTTTGTGTAAACAGGATTACATCTCCAGAGTGAGCAGCATAAGCACATGCACACAATCCTTCTCTATAGTCCTCTCCAGATACAACCATAATATTTTGGGGATATTCTAGATATTCCGCAGTCTTAGCTGCTGTGTCATAGAAATTCATACCACTAATTCTCTTTGTTCCTAATCCCAACATATTAAGTTGTTGCTGGACAAAGTAAGAAATTCCACCAACAATAAAAACTTTTATTCCGTTAACTCCCTTAGGGTTTAATTTAAAAATTTGGGATAAAGTAGCAGGATCTAAATAATTTGTAGGTGTAAATAGGATTGGTGCATTCCGTGGAAAATGAACAAGTGATGTAGATGTAAATGCATCTTGCCATATTTCCCCACTGGCTAAAATAATAGAATCAGGAGGCTTATCAGCATAAACAATATCTGATACTTTTATTGCATTTTCATAAATATTACAGCCGCAAATACGAGTTGTATTTAAAGTATTCTTTATTTTACAAGATTGCAAAATTAATCACTCCTTATTGGGTTTTTATAATAGTTTATTCCAACTTATTTAAAAGGTGAAAAAACAAATTATATTACGATTTCAAAAAGTAAGATAAATAGCAAATAAAGATACTCAATTTACCATAGTATTAATTACTAAAAACAGATTTCCTCTTATAAGAACCTATTTTTGGCATGAAATTTGCAAATAATAAGAGGAGAAAGGGGGGATATTCTAATGGGTTGTTGTGGAGGCGGTCATCATCAACATAATCAAAGTTCTAAGAAAGAAGATGTAAATAACCAAAGTGAAAATACTCGCAGTATTTCAACTATGCATATCATAGGAGGCTTATTTGTATTAGGATTAGTAGCTATGTATTTTTTACAATAATAGTAATTTAGATTTAAATTGTTACAATCAAATGAAGAATTTGCCACACTAGGTGTAGGATATGCAACAGTAAGAAATATAAAAATTAGGGCAAGAATTGGCCTATGCAGGAGGTAACATATGCATTTACTAGATGAATATGCCTATGGTTTATGGGGATCAGTACTATTTAATATTGTAATGTTTGTAGCATTTGCTTATTTAGCGTTTAAGCCTCAAACTAAGAAAGATTGGAGAACTTTAGGTGCATTCACTTCATTTTTGGTAGCATTATTTGCTGAAATGTTTGGATTTCCCCTTACCATATATATATTGACATCAATTCTAGGGAATAGGTATCCAGTTCTAGATCCATTTACTCATTTAAATGGACATTTATGGGTAGCTTTTGCTGGGGGATCTCATACTGTATATTCCATATTACATCCGCTAAGTAACCTATTTATTTTTATAGGATTAGTCATTATAGCTATAGGATGGCGAGGAATACATGGTGGCAATGGAAGGTTAGTAACAGAAGGTATATATAGTAGGGTCAGGCATCCTCAATATACTGGATTTACATTAATGATTTTAGGTTTTCTTATCCAATGGCCTACAATTATTACATTAGTAATGGCTCCTAGTTTATTAATAATGTATAAGAGGTTATCTAAAAAAGAAGAGGAAGTAATGATAGCAGAGTTTGGAGAAGAATATTTGGAATATAAGGAAAGGGTCCCAGCGTTTATTCCTATAAGAATTAGAAGGAATAAAGGGGAACATAATTATTAAAATAAGCTTATAAAAAATAATTATCTTCATAATTTCTTCAAAATCTTTTTTTATAATGTAAGATAGGCAAGGTTTATTTATTAAAATCTATAAATTAAAGAGGAGGAAATGACTATGAAAAAAAGAGCATTAATAATAGCAAGTGCAGCCATTATTACAGTAGCATCTATTGGAGGTTATGCCTTTGCTCAGGGAAATAATAAAGGAGAACTAAGTAATCAACCAAAAGCTATAGCTGAAGAAACAGAAACAACAAGAAACAATAACAATCACTGCGGAAATAATGAAGAGATGATTCAAATCATGAAGGATAATGGCTTTGCAGATATGGCAAAGTGGATGGAAGAAGGCGACTTTGATGCAATGAATGACTTCATGAATAATATGTCAGAAGAAGATTATGAAAAAATGATTGATTTAATGAATGAAAATGGCTATGGACATATGTCAAATATGATGAATTCTATGGGAAGAGAAGGCATGATGAATATGCACAATTCCATGATGGGTGAAAATGGCTCTAAATCTAGCACAATGGGTAAAATGATGAGGAATATGATGGGGACATTTTAATAATAAAATAGAGTAAAATAATAGAATTTGATGATATATACAAAAAAGAAAGCATTACTACTAAAGATAAGTCTTATAAATACATAGGGCTTATCTTTTTTTTGAGCACTTTAAAAGGGGGAAATTTTGATGAGCCAATATATGAATATGTTACAAGAATTAATTCTAGGGGATTCTGTAGGAGTGTATATAGTCGTATTTTTAATAGGGTTTATTTCGTCTTTAAATCCACATATGTTAGGAATGGTACCAATTTATGTAGGACATATGGTAAGTAGCAATAATCAAAAGAAATTGATCAATTTAATCTTATTTGCATTAAGCTTTTCGATCATATTAACTGGGCTGGGAGTTGGAGTATCAGCAGTAGGAATGTCGCTACATTCTATTATGACAATAAGTTATGTTATGGCAGGATTGATATATTTATTCATGGGTTTAAGTCTTTTAGGCCTTAGATTATCCAGTATGATACCAATAGAGATCATAGTACTTCACTCAAGTAAAAAGCCATATAGAAACAGTGTCTTAAGGAATATACTTATGCCTGTAATATTTACTCCTTGTAGTTTACCTTTTATTGTATCAATACTTACCCTAGCAATGGTAAAGGGAAGTATTATATATGGAGGAACGATTTTATTTGTTTTTGGACTAGGTCATAGCTTGATTTTCATATTATTTGGTTTGTTTTCGGATGTTTTGATTAGGCTTAATGACAGATTGAATCATAATAAAATTCTACATAGGATATTAGGAGTAGTTTTTGTGATTCTAGGAATTGTATTTATTAGCTTAAATCAGAATTCTAGTATACATAATCATCATTAAGAATAAATATCTTCATTTGCAGTAATATTGCTAAGCAAACGATAAAAGACACCTTGCACACACAAGATGTCTTTTTTTCTAATACCGATAAATGTTTTTGCTTAAATAGCGTTCAGCTCCATCAGGAAAAATAACTACTATATTTCCAGCTTCCATGTTTCGAGCCTGCTCTAAAGCTCCGTAGAAGGCAGCACCAGAGGAGGAGCCTACAAGTAAACCTTCTTTTGTAGCTAGTTGCTTTACCATATGGAAGGCTTTTGCATCACTCACCTTAACAACTTCATCGATTAGTTTTAAATCTAATGTAGAAGGAATAAAATCATTTCCGATTCCCTCTATTTCATAATCGCCTTTAATTCCGCCTCCTATAATAGAGCCTATGGGATCTGCAATAACTCCTTTAACAGCAAGGTCATGATCTCTAAAATATTTCATAATACCAGTAAAGGTGCCTCCTGATCCAGCTCCGGAAACAAAAACATCGACTTTCCCATCTAACTGTTCATGAATTTCTTTAGCAGTATATAAATAATGAACTTCAGGATTATCTAGATTATTAAATTGATCTGCAACAAATACAGTCTTAATTTCTTTTTTTAGGCGTTCTACTTCCTTGAAAGCCCCCTTTAGACCATCGGCCGTTGGTGTATTAATAATCTTAGCTCCAAGGGCCTTCATAATCATCTGCTTCTCTATAGAAAATTTTCCAGGAACTACTAGGATTAGTTCATATCCTTTATTAAGGGCAGCAAGAGCTAAGCCAATTCCAGTATTTCCTGCAGTAGCTTCAACGATAGTATAACCTGGTTTTAATTCTCCCCTTTCCTCTGCTTTCTTAATAATCCAATCTCCGATACGATCTTTAATAGATCCTCCTGGGTTTAAAAATTCAAGCTTTGCAAATATATTTACATTTTTAGGTAGATTAAAATTATTTAATTTGATTATGGGCGTATTACCAATTAATTCAGTAATATGATTGTAATAATGCATGTTTTCCTCCTGTAGAAAATGGATTTATGAATTTGCTCTATTTAAAGGGATTTAAATCATTTATAATATCCTGCACATCTTCAACACCAACAGATAATCGAACTAAAGTATCTGTAATCCCTATAGCATTTCTTTTTTCTACAGGGATAGAAGCATGTGTCATCTTAGCAGGTACAGAGATTAAACTTTCAATGCCACCTAAGCTTTCTGCTAAGGTAATAATTTTTAGATTAGACATTAACTTCGCTAGGGTGTTTTCATCAGAAACTTCAAAGGAAAGCATGCCCCCAAAATTTTTCATTTGACTTTTGTAATTTTCTACTTCTGAAGATAGGCCAGGGTAATAAACTTTATTTACCCAAGTTTGCTTGGAAAGCCATTTGGAAATCTTTAAAGCATTTTCACAGTGACGATCCATTCGCAAAGGTAGAGTTCTCATACCCTTCATTAAAACCCAGCTATCCTGAGGTCCTAATATGGCGCCTACTGCATTTTGTATAAAATGAAGACTATTCGCTAACTCCTTTGAGTTTACTACAGCTAAACCAGCAACCACATCACTATGCCCACTTAGATACTTTGTAGCACTGTGTAATACGATATCAGCTCCTAGTTCCATAGGTCTTTGCAAGTAGGGACTCATAAAAGTATTATCTACTATAAGAAGTAGCTTATGAGCCTTAGCAATATCAGATATAGCAGCTATATCTGATAACTTCATTAAAGGATTAGATGGTGTTTCCATAAAAATTGCTTTTGTGTTAGATTGAATAGCTTTTTCAATATTTATAGGGTTTGTCGTATCTACTGAAGTATATTGAATTCCTAATTGAGAAAAGACTTTATCAATTACACGATAAGTTCCTCCGTATACATCATCCCCAAGAATAATATGATCTCCATTTTTAAATAACATAAGTACGGAGGAGGTAGCAGCCATTCCTGATCCAAAGGCAAATCCAGCATAACCTCCTTCTAAATCAGATATCAGCTTTTCAAGGGCTTCTCGAGTGGGATTGCCTGTTCTAGAATATTCGTAACCCTTATGTTTACCTACAGCATCTTGTCTATAGGTAGAAGTTTGGTAAATCGGTACTGTAACGGAACCAGTATTCTTATCACCATCTATTCCCCCATGAATTACTAATGTATTAAATTCCATAAAATATCTTCCTCCTATCAATTTTAATATTACAAAACCGGATATTTTTCATTTAACTGTGTTAATACCTGTCTAGCATATTCCTGAGCACCAAATAAAGATAAATCTTTATAATTACCGCATTGAATTGGATTAGCAGCAGGAACCTGATCTGATTCAATAACTTTAGATAAAGCGTTAATAAGTGCTTTTGTCACTTCTTCTTCAGTAATTTCGCAAGCCAGTATTAGATAAAACCCAGTTCTGCAGCCCATAGGAGAAATATCTATAACATTATTAAGCTCTTCACGAATATATCCTGCGAGTAAGTGCTCAAGAGCATGAACTGCACCTGTAGGCATAGTATCACCATTAGGTTGAGTAAATCTTAGATCAAACTTAGTTATTACATCGCCTTTGGGAGTATTTACTGTACCACATCTTCTAACAAATGGGGCTTGAACCTTTGTATGATCCATTGTAAAGCTCTCAACAACAATTCTTTCCATTTATAACCCTCCTTTAGTAGCACAGATAATCCAAACATATTTATTCATTTTTGATATAGTAAATGAATAGCCTAAATTTAAAAAGATATCCGTTATATCATTTATATATTCATAGTATTCAGCTTTTAAATCCTCTAAAAGGTTATATGCCCTGTCTTTCTCTACTTTATTTAGTAATTCTCTCTTGTATTCCTCTGACTCGAACATTGTATCTGCAATTACAATCTTACCTGATTGATTAAGAAAAGAATCTAAATAGGTAAGCGCTTGATGCTTTTCCTCTAAGTTTAGATGATGAAAAGCATAAGAAGTGACAATACTATCGAAAGTTTTTGCCACTGGAATTGATAAAAAATGACCATCAACAATTTCAATATGAGGTAACTTATCTTTAGCGATTCTTCGCATTTGTTTAGATGGTTCTATACCAATTACTTGAAATCCTTGTTGTTCTAAATGCTTAGTAAGGTTTCCGGTTCCTACACCAATTTCTAAAGTTAATCCCTGTTTCTTATCTTGAATTGCATCACAGATAGATTGAAGTGTAGTTTCATACCTTTCAAATACTTGGGTATATTCATTGTCAGTACTAAATACTGTGTTATCATATGTATTAGCCCATTGATCAAACAATTGATTAAAGTCTGCCATTTTCAACACCTCTTTGTAAAATAATATATCAATTAGAAATCCGAGTAAATAGATGTGAATTTAATTACCTAAATTCATATCTATTTACTTGGAATTAGAATAACATATTATTACAATTGAGTCGATAATTAAATTATATAAAATGAGAATTCGCAAACAATTATAAAAAAATCAATTTGTCGATTTTGGTATTAAATTTGCATAATAAAATGGTATGTTTTCTATTTTGTATTTCAAAGTTAGATAGAATAGATACTTAAAGAGAAAATGTGGTGATTGATAAGCAGAGTTAACATTAATATTGTAGGAAATACTACAAGAAATTGCGCCATATGCTACAATTACATTAGAACACTATAAATACCTATATAAATAGGCTATATAAAAATTTATAGAGTTAAGAGAGGATGAAAATATGCCAACGATAGTTTGTATTACACTATTTTTAATTATGTACTTCTTCTTAAGAGATGATAATAAAGATATTTCCTATGAACAGCCAGAGTGTATTGCTTGTAGTGGATGTGGAGAAAAGGTTAGTATAACTTATGATTATTGCCCAAATTGTAAGGAGAAGCTAAAAGAAGAATGCAATCATTGTAAGAAAATGATTAATATTAATTGGAGATATTGTCCATACTGTGGAACAACAAAGGAAAATAGGTGATTAAATGAACAAGGATAAGAAATCTAAAATAGTAATTATCTTGCTACTTCTTCTAATAACTATATTACATTACTCTACTAGATTAAGGCCATGGGGGATTCATGACTTTTATAGAAGATTATATTATATCCCTATTATATTGGCAGCATTTAAGTTTAGATTAAAAGGAGGATTCATTGTTTCAACTTTAGTGGTATTAATTTATGCTCCACATCTACTGACTTATTTTGGAGAACTTAATATAGAAGTTATCAATCAATTTTTAGAATCAGGAATGTTTATGATCATAGGACTAATAACTGGATATTTAGTGGAGCAGGATTATAAGAGGGGAAAAGCGCTGGAACATCAAGTAATTAAAATTGCAAACTTAGAAAATTATACTCATAATATTCTAGAAAGTATAGATAGTGGAGTTATGGCTTTTGAGGCTAATGGTAGTCTTCAGACTATAAATAGGCACATAGAAAAGATTTTAGGAAGTAAAGAGGAAGTGAATAGATTTTTAGCTCAGGAAGATATAATAAAACAAATTAATAGAGTACTGTTTGGAAAGGAAAAAGTTATTAAACAAGAACTAAGGTACACTAAAGGAAAAGATCATGAAATATATCTTGAAATAACAATCTATCCTATAATAAATACCTCTAAAGTACAAGAAGGTGCTGTAGTTGTAGTTCAGGATGTAACAATAGTTAAAAGGTTAGAAGCGGAGGTAAAGCGTGGAGAAAGATTAGCGGCTGTAGGGCAACTAGCTTCAGGTATTGCACATGAAATACGAAATCCGTTAGGTATTATTAAAACTATAAGTCAAACGATTAACCAAGATATAAAGGATGAAGAAATAAAAGAGGGACTAGATATTATTCAGCATGAAATAGATAGAGCCAATAAGGTAATTAAAGGTATTTTAGATTTTGCAAGGCCTAATAAAATTCAGGACTGCAAAATAGATTTAGAAAAGTTGTTAAATGAATTGGTTATGGTGACACGTAAATTTGCACAACAGCAAAATGTAGATTTAAGGTTTAATATATTAAAGCAAAATAAAATACAAGGAGACCCTGATAAATTAAAACAGGCCTTTATAAATATTATATTAAATGGAATACAAGCTATGAAGGATGGAGGAAAACTTGAGATTACACTTGAAGAAAGTGATAAAAAGTGGGCAGTTATTTCTTTTAAAGATGAAGGGGAAGGAATTTCAGATGAATTATTGGATAAGATTTTTAACCCATTTTTTACTACCAAAGAAAGTGGTACAGGATTAGGATTATCTATAACCCATAGTACTATAGAAGAGCATAATGGCAAAATTGAATTTAATAGTAAATTAGGGGAGGGTACTAATGTTAAGGTATATTTACCTTTAATGGATAAGGAGGATACTAATGAATAAGAGGATATTAATTATAGATGATGAAAAAAATATGCGTTGGGCAATAAAAAAAGCTCTTGAAAAAGAAGGGTATAACATTTACGAGGCAGAAAATGGGCAAGACGGGTTAGAAAAGCTTGAGGAAATTTATCCAGATCTAATTCTTTTAGACTTAAGAATGCCTGTGATGGATGGAATGGAAGCACTTCAAAGAATAAAAGAAATAAATCAGGATATTCCTGTAATCATGCTAACAGCCCATGGCACAATGGAGTCCGCAGTAGAAGCTATGAAACTCGGAGCATTAGATTATATTTCTAAACCATTTGATATAGAGGAACTAAAAGTTTTAATAAAAAAGGCATTAAATGTGGGCGAACTTAAGAGTGAGGTAAATTATTTAAGAGAAGAGCTAGAAAAAAACACTGGAAAAACAGTTATAGGCGAAAGTCCTAAAATGAAAAAGGTTCTAGAAATTGTAGAAAGGGTAGCAAGCACTAATGCTACTATTTTAATACTAGGCGAAAGTGGTACTGGTAAGGAAGTTATTGCAAATACTATTCACTATAACAGCGATCGCAAAGATAAACCCTATGTAAAAGTAAATTGTGGAGCAATTCCAGAAAATCTAATAGAAAGCGAACTCTTTGGATATGAAAAGGGTGCATTTACCGGTGCCATAGCTAGAAAAATTGGTAAATTTGAAAGAGCTAGAGGAGGAACTATTTTCTTAGATGAGATTGGGGAACTAGATTTGGGAATGCAAGTAAAGCTTCTTAGGGTACTGCAAGAAAGAGAATTTGAACGTGTTGGTGGGAATGAGACTATAAAAATTGATATTAGAGTAATTGCTGCAACAAATAAGGATCTTTTTAAAATGATGCAGGAGGGTAATTTTAGAGAAGATCTATACTATAGGCTTAATGTAATTCCAATAGAGCTTCCAGCACTGAGGGATAGAAAAGAAGATATTCCATTATTAATTGAGCATTTTTTAAATTATTATGGAAAGGAAATTGGGAGAAAAAATATGTCTATCAGTAAGAAAGCTATGGAAAAATTAATTCAATATAAATGGAGTGGAAATATCCGTGAGCTTGAAAATATGATAGAAAGATTGGTCATACTTGTAGATGGAGATATTATAGAAGAAAGACATTTACCTAGTGAAGTGTTTACACGCACAGAGATGGATAATGCTTTTAAGCTTCCCGAGAATGGAGTTAATTTAGAACAGGTTGAAAAAAGTTTAATAAGTCAGGCTCTGGAGATTAGTAATGGAAATCAGACACATGCTGCTAAACTTCTAGGAATCACTAGACATACTTTAATCTACAGGATTGAAAAGTATAATCTTCAAGATGTTTAAAGATAGCACTATATGGAAGGAATATAGTATCTATAGTAATGGGTCACACCTCTTCGGAACCATATAATTAAGCAAAGCATATATTATATTGAACAAATAATATACCCTATAAGAGAGGTGACTAAATAATGGATAATGAAATGATGAATATGATGATGCAATATCATCAAGATTTATATAGACTCCACTGTTGTCTAGCAAACCAACATCATCAAATGTCACAAACACAAATGCAGATTGCAAGTGCAAACTATCAAATGTATATGCATATGATGCATCATATGGAAGGAGAAAATAATAATAACCAAAGCCATTCAGTTATGAGTTATTCAAGATATTAAATATAGGAAAATGACTACAAAGTGGTTTATAAAGATTAATAAAATTAAATCCCCTGTTGTGTAATTATTGTGCAAGAATCTATTAAAATTTACTAGACAGGGGGATTATAATATATAAGGATGTTTAGATGTTTAGCTTAATCTTATATTACCAGGAGAGAATATTATGAACAATACAGAAAAAATTAGAAAAAGATATGATAGGGCATCAAAGTTTTATGATATATTTGAGCAGCCTATGGAAATGATGTCATTAAAAAAATGGAGATCAGAGGTTGTTAAAGATTTAAAGGGTAAGGTTCTTGAAGTAGGCGTAGGAACAGGCAAGAATATTCCCTATTACCCAGATAATATTGAAGCAACGGCTATTGATTTTAGTGAAAAAATGCTAGAAAAAGCAAGGGAGAAAGCTGAGCGATTCAATAAGAATATCAATTTAATTCATATGGATGCTCAAAATATGGATTTTCCTGATAATACATTTGATAGGGTTTTTACTACATGTGTATTTTGTTCTGTTCCAGATCCAATAAAAGGATTAAAAGAGATAAGGCGAGTATGTAAACCTGATGGGAAAATAATTATGATCGAACATGTAAGAAGTGAGAAAAAAGTATTAGGGCTTATAATGGATATACTGAATCCTCTAACTGTAAATTTATATGGTGCAAATATTAATAGAAGGACTGTAGGGAATATAGAAATGGCAGGATTTACAGGAGTAGAAGTAACAAATTTAACTGGAGATATTGTAAAGAAGATAGTAATTTATAATGAGAAGTAATAAAATTATCTGCCATAAAAAATTAAGATGAAGCATTTTTTGATTATACAAAATTTAACTAATCAAAGCCTGATTAACTAAAAAAGAAACCGAATTTTTCGGTTTTTTCTTATCATATATTCTTTTTTAATGATAATTTTATAATAAGTTATTTAATAACAATTGTATTATCAGTAGGTAATAGTGCATAGATGGTATGGATAACTATTTTCAAGCTTGTTTTTAAGAGTGGGAAAGTTAGCCGAGGCTAACATCAAGGAACATCATGATAACAAATCCAATTAACAACCCATAGGTAGCCCTACGTTCATAACTATGTTTTTGAGTTTCAGGAATTATTTCATCACAAATAACATAGAGCATAGCTCCTGCAGAAAAAGCTAGTGCATAAGGAAGTATAGGCTGTGCAATTTGAACTAAGCCTACACCAATAATACCACCAAGTGGTTCTATAAGTCCTGTAATTAAGGCAATTAAAAAAGCTTTTGTTGTAGAATACTTTTCTCTAATTAAAGCTAATGCTACGGCTAAACCTTCAGGAATATTTTGAAGTCCGATAGCAATAGCAATCGACATCCCATTTCCAATATCTCCATTCCCAAAACCCACACCTACTGCTAAACCTTCAGGGAAGTTATGAAGTGTTATCGCAATAATAAATAACCATACCTTCGTAAGATTGTTACGTTCTCCATTTGGAGTAAGCTTTAAAATACGATTATGTGGGGTGTGCTGGTCCATGAGATCTAAAAAGATCCCACCTAACATAATACCAATTACGGTGATTGTTGCACCTTGTATTCCACTTCCTCCGTATTCGATAGCAGGAATAATTAAACTAAATGAGGTGGCTGCCAACATTACGCCAGCTGCAAATCCAAGCATTGTATCCAACGTTTTATGAGAAACTTCTTTTGTGAAAAATATTGGTATAGCACCAAATCCAGTACAAAGGCCAGCAATTAAGCTAGCAGTTAATCCAACATAGATAATATTATACTCTGACAAAAATTCAATCAATGAATGCACCTCCCGATGATAAATTTTAACGCACCGTATAAACATTATATTAGTTATGTGAAGAAAAGGTGATTAGTCCAATCGATATTTAACTATAACTTCATGTGAGCAATTATTCATATAAAGTTATTGACAATAACTATTGGGAGGAATATAATAAAAATATAACACATGAATGATTATTCATGTTTTCAGATATTCAGAACAAGAAGGATGAAATATGTGAAAGATAATAAGGTTGATTTTGATAGATGTGATTGTACTGGATATTCATGAAGATGTTGTAAATTGAGTAATAGATAGAATGCCTCCTGAAGAAAACTTATATATTTAGCAGATATATTTAAAGTTTTGGATGATACAACTAGAATTAAAATACTTTACGTCTTATTTACTTCAGAGATGTGTGTATGTGATATTGCTGTATTACTTAATATGACTCAGTCTGCCATATCACACCAACTGCGTGTACTGAAATAAGCAAGACTGGTTAAGTTTAGAAAAGAAGGTAAGTTACAGGAGAACTACTTGTTATGGCGAGACATGTAGAATAATTATGTCCAGTTGGATCAATATTAATAAAGGATATTCTATAAAAGTAGGGCATGATGTTTTGTAAGCTAGATCCTTTTCTTGATATTACACTGTAAAGAGTATAGAAGCAAAATGAACAATTATTATCAAAAAATATTGGAGGTGTGATATGAATTATTTTATTATTATAGCTTTGTTAGTGGCTATAGACCAGGTGTTTAAGTATCTAGTAGAATCTTATCTCAAACCCATAGGTACATTTCCAATCATTAAGGATGTATTTCACTTAACCTATGGGCAAAATACTGGAGCAGCATTTAGTATTTTACAAGGTAAGCAAGCATTTCTTATTACCGTCACCTCTATTGTTACTATAGCTCTGATAGTCTATTTAATTAAGAATTATAAAACACAAAATTATCTGTTACTTATATCTCTCACCCTTGTTATATCTGGGGCTTTGGGGAATCTTATTGACAGGGTGCGGCTAAACTATGTAGTTGACTTTTTAGACTTTACATTGATTAATTACCCTATTTTTAATACGGCAGATATTTTCGTTGTATCAGGCACTACATTACTTGCCTATTTTATGTTGCTTGCTAGTCCGAACAATTCACAAAAGGAGGGTTAGACATGACTAAAAATGCAAAGTTTATCCCAGTTTTAAAATTTGACTGGCTTACTCGTTTTTTTGATCCTTTAATGAAGCTTACAATGTCGGAAAAAAAGTTTAAGAAAGCTTTATTACTACAGGCTGATATTAAAGATAATGATATTATCCTTGATTTTGGCTGTGGTACTGCAACGCTAATGATTATGGCTAAAAAAGAAGCTCCGAAAGCAAGTATTTACGGTGTAGACGTTGATCCAAATGTACTCAAAATTGCTAAGAATAAGGTGAAAAATAGTGGTTATGAGATATCTTTAAGAGCCTATGATGGTATTTCATTACCCTATAAAAGTGAAACATTTGATAAGGTGCTATCAAGTCTTGTGTTCCACCATTTGACTAGAAGTCAAAAGGAAATAGTACTAAAAGAAATATATAGGACACTAAAGTTTGGTGGAGAATTGCATATTGCCGACTTTGGCAGAGCCAGTAACATTTTTATGCGAGGGATGTTTTTAATTATCCAACTATTTGATGGTTTTATTAATACCTCAGACAATGTGAATGGGTTACTCCCTGAGATTATCAGAGAAGCAGGTTTTGATAAAGTTATTGAACATAAGAGAATAATGACCTTGTTTGGTACTATTTCGTTATACAGAGCCATCAAACTATTGTAATCTCACTTATATCACATTTTTTAGATAAAACATTTTAGTGTTGATTATACACAAAAGGAGGGAAATAGTTCATGCAGGATAATAAAATTGACTTTGAAAGATGCGATTGTACTGTTATTCACGAAGACGTTGTAAACTTAGTAAGAGATAGTATGCCGCATGAAGAAAGCTTATATGATTTAGCAGATATCTTTAAAGTTTTTGGTGATACAACTAGAATTAAAATACTTTACGCCTTATTTGCTTCAGAGATGTGTGTATGTGATATTGCTGTATTACTTAATATGACTCAGTCTGCCATATCACACCAACTACGTGTACTGAAACAAGCAAGACTGGTTAAATTTAGGAAAGAAGGGAAGGTAGTATATTATTCTTTGGATGATGATCATATAAAGCAAATCTTTGATCAAGGTTTAATTCATATTAAGCACAAATAATTTATAGAAAGGAAGCTACTAATGGATACAATAAAATCTAATGAAAATTTTAAATGTAGATACTTTAGGATTCAAAAAGATGTAGTTAAAAAGGTTAGAGCGAGATTACCAAGTGATGATGAATTTGCGAGTTTAATAGAACTATTCAAAGTATTTACCGATGAGATTAAACTTAAAATAATTTATGTATTATTTGATTCTGAAGTTTGTTTATGTGAATTAAGTGAGCTATTAACAATAAATGAAGATGAAGTTATTAGACAACTGAAAGAGTTAGAAAGATTAGGGGTAGTAAAACATAAACACAAAGAAGATATGGCTTGCTATTACCTAGCTAATAATCACATACAACATATTTTAGTAGAAGGATGCATTCATAAAAGTCATACTGATTAGATAGCAGTCAATTTTGAAAAGGTGGGATAATATGAGTCAAAAAATTCGTAAAGAACTAATATTAGAAGGTCTAGATTGTGCGAATTGTTCAGCTAAAATTGAATACGAAGCAAACCAAATAGCTGGAGTAAGTGTTTCAATGAACTTTATGACAAAGACACTTACTATTGAAACTGAAAATGGACAGGAGTTAGAAAGGATATTAGTGCAAATTAATACTATCGTTAACAAGCATGAACCGGATGTTATAGTAAGGGAAAAAACAATAAACAAAGGTGAAAAGAAAGCATTAATACTTGTGGGCTTAGGATGTGCAAATTGTGCGGCAAAGATGGAAACACAGATTAAAAATCTTACAGGCGTAAAGAATGCAACCGTGGATTTCGTGTCTAAAAAATTAACCATTGAAGCAAATAGTAAGCAGGATCTAAAGAGAATTATTGAAGAAGCTACAGCTATAGTAAAAAGAATTGAACCAGATGTAAAAGTAGTCGATGAAGAACAGAAAAGAAAAAGTGATAATAAAAGAATTTTTATACTTGACGGGCTTGGATGTGCAAATTGTGCATCAAAAATAGAATCAGAAGTTAAAAAAATAGAGGGAGTTAAGGTTGCTTCTGTAGATTTTGTTTCAAAAAAGCTTACCATGGAAACTGATGCTAATATTAATTTTGAAAAGTTAAATGAAGGCATAGTCAGCATAGTAAAAAGAATTGAACCGGATGTTAAAGTTATAAGTGCTGAAGAGATTATTAAAGAAAAAGCAAATGACGATGAAGAAGATAGTAATAAGAAAGAAATAATAAGGCTTGGTATAAGTGGAGCTTTGTTTGCTATAGGCTTAGCGTTTAATTTGCCAAGCTGGTTGGAACTTACCGTATTTTTAATAAGCTATATTATATCTGGAGGAAAAATTGTACTAAAGGCTTTGAAGAATATCACAAGGGGCCAAGTGTTTGACGAAAATTTCCTTATGAGTATTGCTACAATTGGCGCATTTTTTATCGGAGAATATCCGGAAGGTGTAGCTGTTATGCTGTTTTTCCAGGTAGGAGAATTTTTTCAAGAATTAGCTGTAAATCGTTCTAGAAAGTCAATAAGCGCGCTGATGGATATAAGACCTGATTTTGCTAATATTAAAATTGGAGATGACATAAAAAGAGTATCCCCCGAAGAAGTAAGCATAGGTGATATTATTGTCGTAAAGCCAGGTGAAAAAGTTCCACTGGATGGCAAAGTAGTAGAAGGGAGCTCAATGGTTGATACATCTGCTCTAACAGGAGAATCTGTTCCAAGAGAAGTAGAGGTAGGCAATGATGTATTAAGTGGTTTTATTAATAAAAATGGTCTTTTAACTATTGAAGTTACAAAAGAATTTGGTGAATCCACTGTGTCTAAGATTTTAGATTTAGTTCAAAATGCCAGCAGCAAGAAAGCTCCAACTGAAAACTTTATAACAAAGTTTGCCAGATACTATACACCGGTAGTTGTAGTTATTGCAGTACTTCTTGCAATTGTACCACCCCTTGTTGTTCCGGGAGCAACATTCTCAGATTGGATATATAGAGCCTTAGTATTTTTAGTAATTTCATGTCCTTGTGCGCTGGTAGTATCTATTCCCCTTGGCTTCTTTGGTGGAATTGGTGGTGCATCCCGAAGTGGTGTATTAGTTAAGGGAAGTAACTATTTAGAAGCGTTAAATAATGTGGAAATAGTTATCTTTGATAAAACTGGTACTTTAACAAAAGGTGTATTTAATGTAACGGAAATAAATCCTCAAAATAATTATACTGAAGAAGAGCTAATAGAATATGCAGCATATGCAGAGAGTTACTCAAACCATCCAATTGCAGTTTCAATTTTAAAAGCCTATGAAAAAGAAGTTGATAAAAGTAAAATCGAAAGCTATGATGAAATATCCGGACATGGTATAAAGGTTAAGGTTGAAGGCAAAGAAATACTTGCAGGTAATATTAAATTAATGAACAAAGAAAATATTCAAGTTAGTAAGGTTGAATCTGTAGGAACTGTAGTACATGTTGCATTAAATAATGTGTATGCAGGTTATATTGTGATTTCAGATGAGGTTAAGGATGATTCGGCGAGCGCAATTAAGGCATTAAAAGCCCTTGGTGTTAAAAAGACCGTCATGCTTACAGGAGATGTAAGGTCTGTTGGTGAAAAAGTAGGTAAGCAGTTAGGGTTAGATGAGGTATATGCAGAGTTATTACCTACTGAAAAAGTTGAAAAACTTGAATTGATTGATAAACAAAAGTCACCGAAAGGGAAGCTTGTCTTTGTAGGTGATGGTATAAATGATGCGCCGGTACTTGCAAGAGCTGACATCGGAATGGCAATGGGAGGCTTAGGATCAGATGCAGCCATTGAAGCTGCTGATGTGGTAATTATGACCGATGAACCATCTAAAATAGCTACAGGTATAAAGATTGCAAAGAGAACACGAAAAATTGTATGGCAGAATATAATTCTTGCTATGGGAGTTAAGCTTATATTCTTAATCCTAGGCGCTACTGGTGTAGCTTCATTGTGGGAAGCAGTATTCGCTGATGTTGGGGTAACAGTTATTGCTGTAATAAATGCCATGAGAGTAATGCGCGTTAAAGACATATAGTATTATTAGATTTTTTATAAATATATACAGTTTATTATGTAAATTACAGATAAAATAATATAGGGTTATATTAGTAATGATATTTCTACTAATCCAATATAACCCTATATTATAATTACTTAATCATACAACATATATAGGTATTTTACAGTCTTTGTAACTTACTTTACGTCTGATTATTATTACCTTAACTAATAAATATGGATGTCTTGATTTTAAAAATATTCATCTTTGTTAATTAAAATAAGTGTCAGGATGCTGGTGCTACTTCCAATGAGAGATAGCAGAATTATCTGTCATAAAAAATTGGGATGATGATCTAATCATCCTATTTTTTAAGGATGTACCGGTTTGAAAAGGCACTATAACTTTAAAATGGGAGAAATGAATTTATGGAAGAAAATATAATGAATAGAAATTGCTGAGGATCTCAAGCTAATTCTACTAGTCTAGTAGAAGAAAACAAGTTTTGTCCTATTTGCAATGAAGAAGGAATTCAGGTAAAAGGTATTACAGTAAAACACATGGTTATTGAAAATTTAATTCCACAGGTAGAAGATGATAATTATTATTTATGTCTTAGTGAAAAATGTGATATTGTTTACTATAGCTCTAACTCAGACTTTCACATAGAAAAAGAACAAATAAAAGTACCAATTTGGTTTAAGGAAGATGCTAATCCTAAATACATTTGTTACTGTAACCGAGTAACGGAAGAGAATATTGTTAATGCTATAAGAAATGAAGGAGCTAGAAATATTAAGGATATTATTAAGTTAACTGGTGCTATGAAAAATGGTAAATGTGAAATTAATCATCCTACAGGAAAATGTTGTAGCCCAATAATTCAAGAAACAATAGATAGGGCATTAGGAATTTAAATAAAAAAAGGATAGGCTACGATTCTATTTAGTATCATAGGACTATCCTTACTTTATTGAAAAATTACTGACCTAATCCAGCCGCTTTTAATGCTTCAATATCAATTCCTTTGTTTTTGCAGCAGTCTACTAATTTACCGTTAATTGCTACAGCAGGAACAGATTGTATTCCGTATTTTTTAGCTTTATCTTCGCACTCATTTGTCTCACACTTTTTATTTAAGTCATAAACTATCACTTCGCAGTTAGGGCATGCTAATTCTTTAATTTGCTTTACAGTATTATCACACACATAACAACCTGCAGTAAACACTTCAATTAATCTTTTAGCCATTCTTTTCCACCTCCCTTCGATAAAGTTTCAACAATTGGACATTTACAAATAGGATTGCCTGATCCAGGACATTGAGCAGATAGATCTTCTAAAGTAGTTTTGATTTTTTGGAGATCATGAATTTTTAATTCAATCTCCCTAATTTTTTGAGTAGCAAAATCAAGAATTTCTTTAGAATCAAAGTGTTCTTCATCTTCTGTAATTGCTAGAAGTTTTTCAATTTCATCGAGAGAAAAGCCTAATTCTTGAGAACGCTTAATAAATTTAATCCTCTCGACAGTTTCTAAAGGAAATATTCGATAACCTGATTCAGTTCTAGGTGGTTCTGAAATTAAGCCACGTCTTTCATAATACCTGATGGTTTCAATATTCACATTAGATTTTTTTGCAACTTCACCTATTGATAAACCATTCATTAATATCACCTTCTAATATAATTATAAGGCCTGTATCTAGGTACAGAGTCAAGGCTTTTTTGATTTTATTATATTTAAAATGATTATCTACCATTTCCCACCTGACATGCGGGCAAATCTTCTAGCTCCAAAATACCCCATTATAAGTGAACTTATGATTATTCCTAAGATACTATATGCTAAATGCATATGAGGGATTTGTGGTGTTAAAACTGCTCTTAATGCTTCATTAACATATAATAAAGGGTTTATTAAAACTAGCTTTTGAATAATTGGAGTTGCACTTAATGAATTCCAAGAGAAGAATATAGCTCCTGTGAAAACCAAAGGCATTAAGAAGCCTGGAAACATAGCGGCAATTTGATTAGGTTTAATAATAGTTCCAACCAAAAGGCCAAGAGTTGCTGAACAAATAGCAGCAAGTACCAATATTGGAATAAGCGTTAGAATACCTTGAGCATTTATTGTTATATCTAGAGAGCTGGCCATAAATAGCAAGGATACTGGTAATACTATCAAACCGCCTATCCATGATTCTAAAATTCCTACAAACATCTTTGCAAAAGCTACAACTCGTACATTAACAGGTGCCTGTAAACGATCTTCTATTTCTCTGGACATATTAAAATCCATAGTTAGAGGAACTGCCGTACCATGAATTCCTGTAACAAGTATGCTCATGCCTACCATACCTGGAAACATCTGGTTAGGGAAATTTGGTCCTACAATTCCTACTCTAGGCAAAATATAACCATAAAGAAGAATCAGCACAAAAGGTAACATGGCTACACGGAAAACAAACTCCCATTTATTCCTTGCCTGAACTACTAAGTCACGTTTGACCATAGTTTTAAATGCTATAAAATCCAAATTGTTATTTACTTTATCTGTTTTCATCATGATTTATGCTCCCCTTTCCAGTTAAATGTATGAATACATCATCAAGCGTACTTGCGCTTAAACTTATATTTTGTAAAGGTGTATCTAATTTATTTACCCATTCTAAAATCTGGTTGAAATCAGGCTTATTATCCTTCATATATAGAAGTAGTACACCATTTTTAATGGTAGCATTTGTTACTTCAGGTAAGGTCTTAGCTTGCCTAGCAAATATAGGATCAAGATTGGCTAATTTTATGGAAATAATATTATTGCTAGGAATTAGTGTTTTTAATTCTTCAACTGTTCCTAGAGCTTTTAACTCTCCTTTATCAACAATAGCAATTCGATCACATAGCTGCTCTGGCTCTTCCATATAATGAGTTGTAAGAAATATTGTGGTTCCAGCTTTATTTAAGGTTAGTATTTGTTCCCATAATATAGATCTATAACTAGGATCTAGGCCAGTTGTTGGTTCATCTAAAAATAATATAGCAGGGTTATGCATGATAGCACGAGCTATTTTTAAACGTTGTGCCATTCCTCCTGAATAACTTTTGACATAATCATTTTGCCTTTCGGTAAGTCCAAACTTATGAAGGTACTCATCGGCTCTTTCATTTGCTGTTTTATCATCTATTCCAAAATATTTAGCATGATAGATTAGGTTTTCTCTTGCAGTTAGTCCCTTATCTAAATTATTGTGTTGAGCAACTACACCTATTTTTCTACGTGCTAGAGCAGGATTTTCTAAAGTTGATTGATCATCAATAAAGATCTTACCCGATGTAGGTTCTAACTGAGTGGTCACCATGCTAATTGTAGTACTTTTACCAGCTCCATTCGGTCCTAGAAAACCAAAAATTTCTCCTCGTTGTACCTCAAAGCTAATGCTACGGACTGCTTCTACTTTCCGATCTTTTGACACTTGAAATACCTTGTGTAAGTTTTCTACTCTAAGAATTATATCTGACATTACATTAATCTCCTTTCATTTGGTTTATTGCAAACCTTATTTTTAGCTTATATTACCATTGTAAAGTATGTACCTAAGTACAGTGTCAAGGGGTAAAATACCTTTTATGATAATTTGCACGATATATTTTTACTTAATGTATTCTATATTTAATTTAGTATAATACTCTTATATTTTTACGATAAATGTTCAATATTCAGCAATATTTCGCTGCATCAATGTTAGGAACTATCTTTCTTAAACGATATACTGCAACAATGGATAAGAAATAAATATATATCATTGAAATATTAGCAATATATTTATTTCTTAATTTTTTTTATAGTGTATATAGCAGAACATTTTATAAGGAAGTTTTCCGAGACTGGAACAGTCTGTAGTTACTATAAAGATAGGCTCAGAGGCTACAGTTTGTGGGAAGGAGCGGTGGAGAAAGTAGAATATATAGATTAAAGTACAGAAATAATTACTACCACAAACAAAAGACCCGAAAGAACAATCTGACCTATGAATGGAGTAAAAAATATGTAAACAGAGATCTGGTTACATATTTTTTTATGGAATGAACTAGGAAGTTTGTTGACCCTAGAGGAGGGGCTACAGCGTCCCACCCTAACAAAGACTCCAGAGGAATACAAAGGCAAAGACCCTAAAGTGGTCACTTATGGACGTATGGGAATAACGTGGCCATGACCCTATAGAAAATGACCTAAAAGCATGACCCTAGGAAAAGACCCTAAAGAAGCAACCTATAGACGTAGGTAATAGCGTTGCATGACCTGTAAGTTAAAAACTACAGAGAACTACTATAATAAAGACCCAATAGATAGACCCCGTAATGCATGTGGGCAACTATCTCTAAAGATAGACTTAATAAGTTGTCCATCATGCACACCCCCTGAAGCTGTACCCTAATTAGTAGGAGCAGTAGTAGTAAACTTTGTGGGTATGTGGGCAGCCTCTATGAGAACTACTGTAAATAGCTGTCCATATATCCACAATGCATAGGGGATGCCTGGCATCCCTACCGATTGGACCATAGAGATTGGACCATAGAGATTGACAGTAAACTTAAAGACCCCAGAGATATACCCGAACCTTTCCCAACTATTCACTAAATGTCGATTTCAGGAAAGGGAACCGGTAGTTGCTCACGTGCAAAGACGAACCCCATAGGAGCAACTATTTCTGAAATTATGTACATTTAGGGAAAGTGGAGTAGTGGTAGTTTGCTTAGAAGATGGGCCCAAAATGAGAAACTACCTCTACGGAGCGTTAGTTGGGAAAGGGCCCCAGAGACGGACTAATTTAGCCTCTCGGTCTGCCACCATAGAGATAGACCCTAAGGGGCAGTCGGAGAGGCATTACCCGAAAGATAGACCTAGTGACTGGAATAATCTTTTTAAGCTCTATAGGATCGCTTTCATAGAAAAAGTTTATGGAAGGAACGGCAGCAATTGACCCAAGAGAGCAATCTTTTAAAGTACCAGCTTCGGAGGTTAACTATTACAGGTACTTTAAAAGTTTGCTGACCCTGATTAATTCCCTAAAGATAGACTTAGCGAGTGGAACAGTCTGTAGCGTCCTACTTATATAACACATTTTATTTATTATATAAATAGTGGCTTTTATGGACGTATGGCAATAACAAGACACGATCCATCTACTAGAAGTATACTATCTTTTAAATAATTAGCTACAATCTGTGGAAGGAGCGGTAGTAAGGATATTGAAGTCAGCGAACTAAAGCGGTTGAATGCAGGTATTACTGTGAATACAGCAAGATTCCCGGTACCCATCAGACAATATTTGATTGTCCTAATGGTGAAGTTCTTATTAGAATTACTATAGAGGCAGTGGACTGTCTAAGGATATTTTAAATATAAAAAATAGGGATATATAATAAAAAGAAATATATAATATTAAATTTTCTATAAGAGAAAGTGTTAAAATAAATGGAGAGAAACAGGTTAAATGATTGCAATTAGAAGTATAGTTGGATTGTAAGAAGTGATTTAAACCACAATCAAATTAAGTGTTTTTATGATATCCATAATATCTTGAATCACAAGGTGTTTCAGAAGCATTAAAGTAGCATATAGATATAACAAAATTAATAAGTGGGGTGCTTTATTGTGAGGTACTGTGTAGATTGTATTTGGGAGAAATTCAACGTACCACTTAAAAGATTTATAATGAAGCGAGTAGAAAATGAAGAAGATGCTGATGATATTTTACAGGAGGTTTTTATCAAAATTCATAATAACGTAGGAGGTTTAATGGACCATAGCAAAATTCATGTTTGGATATATAGTATAACCCGGAACACTATCATTGACCACTATAGGAAAAATAATAAAAAATATGAGATTTTGGAGCTACCAGAAGATATAGAAAGTTTTACAGAAAAAGAATCATCTTATAATCTTGAGATAGCACATTGTCTAAAAAATATGGTTAATACATTACCTGATATATATAAGCAAGCTATTATTCTAACGGAATTTAAAAATATGACACAAAAAGAGCTAAGTGAGAAGATGGGTATATCTTTACCAGGGGCAAAGTCAAGAGTTCAGCGTGGAAGAAAAAAATTAAAAGAAATGCTACTAGACTGCTGCTGTTTGGAAATGGATCGTAGAGGAAATATTGTTGACTACAAACATAAGAGTGATGAATGCAAATACTGTTAAAAATGGGTAAAGATCTGCATCCTTTTTTATTTGCATACGTCTTTATATTTGAAAACCTATTTAAATCATATTAGGAGGAGGATATACATGGCGAAGAGTAGAGAAGATATCAGAGGGTTTATAAGAAAAAATTATGCCCAGGTAGCAAAAAAAGGAAATGTAGGCGGCTGCTGTAGTGGTGGATGCAGTTGTAGTGATGCACCAATAGATATTAATGAAACATCTATGAAGCTTGGTTACACAGAAAATGATCTTTCAAATGTGCCAACTGAAGCAAATATGGGATTAGGCTGCGGAAATCCTATTGCTATAGCAAATCTTAAAGAAGGGGAAGTAGTCTTAGATCTTGGAAGTGGTGGAGGATTTGATTGTTTTCTTGCTAGAAGGCAGGTAGGCGAAAGTGGATACGTTATAGGGGTTGATATGACACCTGATATGATCAGCCTTGCAAGAAAAAATGCAGAAAAAAGTGGATATACAAATGTAGAATTTAGATTAGGAGAGATTGAACATTTACCTGTACCAGATAGTTCAGTAGATGTTATTATATCCAATTGTGTAATTAATTTATCCCCTGACAAGAAGCAGGTGTTTAAAGAAGCTTTTAGAGTTCTTAAAGCAGGTGGTAGATTGTCAACTTCCGACGTTGTTGCAACAGCAGAGTTACCACAAAATATAAAAGATGATTTAAGTCTAATTGCAAGCTGTATTGGTGGTGCAGAATATGTTGAAGATATTAAAGAAATGATAAAACAGGCAGGGTTTAAAAATATTAAACTGACATCTAAGGATAACAGCAGAGATATTGTTAAGGAATGGGCACCAAATAAGAATATTGAAGATTTTATTAGTTCTTATATAATTGAAGCAGTAAAATAGCTGAGAATATAAAAGTTACTTTACTGATTTGTATTAGAAAGGTAGTTTTTTATTAAATAAATACTTCTTATAATAAGTATGTTTAATTCTATGATATAGTGTTTGTAACCAGCAAGAACTATTGAACAATACGTATATAAATATCATTTTGAATAGATTAGTGTTATAACTATTATGATGAATAATATGGTCATACAACTTTATATTTATTCAATGAAAGTATAAATATATCGGAACAAAGCTTATAGCTATGTTTCGATTTTTTTATGAAATAGATTAAGAAGGTTATTAATCTAGTATAAAAAATCTAAAAAAGTAAGATCTATATCCAAAATAGATTTAATTCAAAAAAATTGTTTTTAGCGGATTGGATATTATATAAAAGTTATTGTTGATTTATTATCAAACAATCAATATAATTGTCTTACGGTGTAGCTGAATTAACAATAAAAAAATAGTAGTTCTACGATAATAAGAGGCAGGTGATACTATGGATGTTAAAAAAGTAACGGGTTTAGTACTGGCAGGTGGTAACAGTACTAGAATGGGACAAAACAAATCCCTTCTTAAGATAGACTCTAAATCACTAATAGAAATAGTAGTTGAAAAGCTTAAAAATTTATTTGACGAGATTATTGTAGTGACAAATAATCCTGAAAACTACCCTATGTTGAAAGATATACGATTTGAGAAGGATTGTATTGAGACACCAGTTAAAAATTCTCTAGTAGGAATATATACTGGCTTGTTGAAATCATCCAATGATCATGTTTTTGTTGTTGCCTGCGATATGCCATTTTTGAATATGGATTTGGTACAACATATGTTGAGTGAATTAGGCAATGAAGATATACTTGTTCCTTTTCTGGAAGGACATTATGAACCACTCCATGCAATATATAATAAAACATGTTTAGCTAACATAAAACATATGATCGATATAGGAAATTATAAGATTATTAACTTGTACAATGATGTCAAAACAATTTATGTAAATGAAAAGGAAATAAGAAGTATAGATCCTCAGTTAAAAAGCTTTATGAATATAAATACAAAAGATATTTTTGATAGTTTAGATAAATAATTCTAAAAATAAATAATGCTTGTACAACGAATATAGTGATGGTATAATTGCAGTAGTTAATTAAATAACGAAAATTGTTTGTTAGTAATAGGGCTTCAAATTATCAGAATTTATACTATTCGATCTGTTCAATTACTCTCTGTATATTAAAAAATTAGCCTATCTAATTAATCTTTAATGTACTGTAAGAGATTTTTTTATACACAACATATCATTATGTAGTGATATGTTTATGTGATAATGTATTACTTAAATTTGATACTAAAATGTAAAGCCAAGTTCTCCCACTTAAAAAGTGGGTTTAAAATAGTATTATCAAAGGAGGCTAGTTTTGTGAAATTATCTAGAAGAAGCTTTATACAAGTTTCAGCAGTGGCAAGTGTTACAGCTTTTCTGTTATCAGGCTGTAAAAAAGACCCTGAAGTATTAGAAACAACAAAACCAGGTGAAGTTCAACCATTAGTAGAGGGTGAATGGAAACCGAGTGGATGTTTAGGATGTACTTCATGGTGTGCAAAACAAGTTTATATTGTAGATGGTAGAGCAATCAAAATCAAAGCTAATGATGAGTCTAAAATTCATGGTGGAAATGATTGTCCAAGGGCACATTTAGCAGTTCAACAGGTTTACGACGCTGATCGTATTAAACAACCAATGAAAAGAACGAATCCAAAGAAGGGTAGAGATGAAGATCCAATGTTTGTACCGATTTCTTGGGATGAGGCCATGGATACATTAGCAGATAAAATTATGGAACTTAGAACAAATAATGAAACTCATAAGTTTATGTTGCTTCGTGGGCGTTATACGAATATAACTGATTTATTCTATAGTAGTATGCCAAAAATTATTGGTTCACCAAATAATATTTCACACAGTTCAATCTGTGCAGAAGCTGAAAAATTTGGCCCTTACTATACACAAGGGTATTGGAATTATAGAGATTATGATGTTCAAAATACGAAGTACATGATTTGTTGGGGAGTAGATCCATTATGCTCTAATAGACAAGTATCTCACTACCTAAATGTATTTGGAGAATTATTAAAGAAGGGTGTCAAAATAGTAACTATTGATCCTAAATATTCAAGTACTGCTGCAAAGTCACATGTATGGATGCCAGTAATTCCTGGCCAAGATGGTGCACTTGCAACTGCAATGGCCCATGTAATTCTTGCGGAAGGACTATGGTCTAGAGAATTTGTTGGTGACTTTACTGATGGCAATAACGCATTTATTTCAGGGAAAAATGTGAAGGAAGAAACGTTTGAAGAAATTCATACTCATGGCGTAGTTAAGTGGTGGAATTTAGAGTTAAAAGATAGAACACCTGAATGGGCAGAAGCGATATGTGGTGTTGATGCTGCTACTATCAGAAATGTAGCAATTGAATTTGCAAAGGCAGCCCCATATTCTATGGTATTTATGGGTGGAGGCTCTAACATGCAGGTAAGGGGTGCTTATAACTCCATGGCTGTGCATGCGCTTAATGGTTTAGTTGGATGTATTGATCATGAAGGTGGAGTTTTAACTGGCAGAAGTGCAAAATTAAATAGCTTACCAGGGCCAGACGATTTTATGGATGAAATGGCTAAGACTAACAGTAAAAATAAAAAGATGGACCAAAGGGGAACTAAGCAGTTCCCAGCACTAAAAGAAGGTAAACCCGGTAGTGGTGTTATTACAAATCGTGTAGCTGACGCAATTTTAGCAGAAGATCCATATCTTCCAAAAGTAGTGATTGGTTATTTCTGTAACTTTAACTACTCTTGTCCTGGTACTGATCGTTGGGACAAGGCAATGTCTAAAATTGAGTTTTTTGCTCACTGCGTAACTCATTACTCTGAAATGAGCCACTTTGCAGACCTATTATTACCATCTACACACCATATGTTTGAGCAGATGGCAAGTGCGGCACAAAAGGCAAATTCCTATACACACCTTTGGATTACGCAAAGATTAATTGAACCAGTATATGATGTTAAAAATCCTGAGTCTGAAGTATTATGGATGCTTGCTGAAAAATTAGAGCAAAGAGGTTTTAGTAATTTATTAGACTTCTGTAAAACAGTTAAAGATCCAGAAACAGGATCAGAACCAACGAACGGATTAGAATTTGAACTATATGCATATAAAACTCTTACTCAATCTATTTGGGATCCAACAAAGTATACAGAGCTTGAGAACCATGGAGATAAATTTAATAGTTGGAATGAGTTTATTCAAAAAGGAGTATGGAATTCTGATCCATACAAGTTCAAAGGTCTATGGAGTAAAATGAAAACTGAAACTACGAAGTTTGAGTTCTATAGTGAAACTTTAAAGAAGGCTCTTCAAGAGCATGCTGATAAGCATAATACTGATGTTGACGACATTTTAGCAACTTGTAAATATACTGGAAAAGGTGAACAAGCATTTATACCACATTACGAACCACCTTATATGGAAGGAAAGGTTGAGCAATATCCTTTTGCGTACATCGATTCTAAATCACGTCTAGCAAGAGAAGGACGTTCAGCAAACTGTTCTTGGTTCCAAGAATTTAAAGACGCTGACCCCGGAGATATTAAATGGAGTGACTGTATTAAGATGAATCCAAAGGATGCTATAGAGCTTGGATTAAAAGATGGAGATAAAGTAAAAGTTACTTCACCTACTGGAGAGATCGTTACAACATTAAAGCTTTGGGAAGGTTTACGTCCTGGAACTGTTCAAAAGAACTACGGACAAGGTCACTGGGCAATGGGCCATGTAGCAGCAGAAGACTTTGAAAAGAAATTAAGCCGTGGTGGAAACAGTAACGTTATTATTCCAGCAGACTACGAGCGTCTAAGTGGTGCTACTGCGTACTATGGTAGTTTCAGAGTTAAGATAGAAAGAGCATAATATCAATAGAACGATTTGGAGGTGTTTTAATTGGCAAAATATGGAATGGTAATTAACCTGGAGAAATGTGCTGGATGTGCAGCTTGTTCAATTGCCTGCAAAAATGAAAACAATGTTCCGGATGGAATATTCTGGTCCCATTATATTACTGAAACTGTTGGAGAGTTTCCAAATGTAACATATAACTATATCTCAACATTATGTAATCACTGTGATGATGCACCTTGTGTTAATGCTTGTCCATTAAACCCTAAGGCGATGTATAAGTCAGATAACGGAATAACAATGCATAATCATGAAGCTTGTATCGGTTGTCGTGCTTGTGAAAAAGCATGTCCATATTCAGTTATTTCCTTTAACGAAACAGAGCCATTTGGTGAGTGGAGAAGTGGAGATGCTGCTGAATTAACTAAAAAAGTAGGGGGGGATATTATTCCTTACTCAAATCCAGACAGAGAAATAACTTATGCAGGAATTAGATCTGCTAAGAAAGTTGAAAAATGTACTTTCTGCGATCACAGAGTTGCAAATGGTGAAAAACCTTACTGTGTTGATTCTTGTCCTGCTAATGCAAGAACATTTGGTGATTTAGATGACCCTAATAGCGAAATTAGCAAGTTATTATCAAACAATAAGGCTACTGTATTACTACCAAATGCTAATACAAAACCGAATGTATACTATATCAATAAATTCGATGTTAAAGAGTAATTTTGAGTATAGTCTTATAGCTAAATAAAGTAAAAACATTCTAGTAAAAAGCAGTTCTACTGCTTTTTACTAGTTAAATAATAAGGAGGGTATTACTTGGAAAATTTTTTAGTAAGAGAAAGAGTAAGGGCCGTAACTTATCAATTACTGGCTAAATGCTATAAATTGCAGCCAACATTAAAAGAAGATAAGATTATAGATAATCTATATGAAGTACTATCCTTAGTGAGTGACGAGGCAGCTAATTATGCAAAGGCAATGAAAGTTGAAATTGATAATAACAACAATATAGACGAAATGAAATTTGATTTTCTAAGTTTGTTTGTAGGACCCAAAACCTTGCTGGCACCACCGTATGGTTCTGTTTATATGGAGGAACGCGGACAAATAATGGGGGTTTCAACTCAAGATGCAATGAGAATATATCATCAAGCAGGGCTGAAAAAATCTGAGGATTTTAAAGAGCCACCAGACCATATTAGAGTCGAGCTAGAATTTATGAGTACTTTAATTCAACAAACTATAGAAGCTTGTGAAAAATCTGAATGGGCAGAAGCAGAGAAAAAGATAGAATTGCAGGTGGAGTTTTTATCGAAGCACTTAGCAGGTTGGATTAAACCTTTTGCAAATAATATCATTAGTAATGCCAAAACAGAATTTTACAAAAATCTTGCTAAAGCAACAGAATCTTTTATTAGACAAGAATATACTGAAGACAGCATAGCTATGAAGGAAGAATTTAAAGAGTTAACAGAAATAATTTAGTTTGTATAGGATAAGATGCTATGTTTTTAAACTTGAGATCAATATTGATAAAAGGAGGTAGTTTATAATGTTATTGAAGTATTTCATTCAAAAGATGGCAGTAGAAAATGTGCCTAAAATAGAAAAAAAAAGCTGCCTCCATTATAGAAATGCTAATGATCCATGTAATAATTGTATAGAATCATGTCCAACTGCAGCAATTGTAAAAAGAGATCAAGCTTTTGTTATTGAAGATGAACTTTGTATTGGTTGTGGTATATGCAAGGTGAAGTGCCCAAGTCAGTCAATTTCAATGGTACATTTTGGGGAAAATACCATACCTAAAGCAATTAAAAGTTGTGAAACAGTAGTATTTGGTTGTAATTATGGAAAATCAGAAGGCAATGTGATGGTTCCCTGTTTAAACGGATTACACCCTGAACTATTAGCACTATTATTGCTTCACTTTAAAGATAAAAAACTAAAATTCAATCTAAGTAAATGTAGTACATGCGCTATAGATAGTAAGGCTTTAACTTTCGAGGTTTCGCTTAAAAAAGCATTAGCTTTTTTAGAAAATATAAAATCATATGAAGAACCTGAAGTCATTTTAGATGAATGTGAAGTACCAAATATATCGCCAAGGTCCATTACGAGGCGAGATCTGTTTCATATTATTAAAGACGATTCTATAAATCATGCAACAGACATATTTAATAGTATGTGGAGTAATAGCAAAGATAACACACTAAATCATAGGCAAATACTTTTAGATTTAGTTAATGGATTAGCCAAAGAAGAAACCTTTGAAATTAATAGGGAAAGCACTTTGTTTTCAAATTATGTAGTAAATTCAAGTTGCAATGGCTGTAACTATTGCGAGGCTATTTGTCCTTATAAAGCTTGGAAGATAGAAGAAACTGAAGAAATATATACTCTTAGTTTTAATACTGGGAGATGTAGAAGTTGTGGACAATGTATAAAAACATGTCCACAAAAGGCAATTGAAAAGACAAATATATTATCAGATGATTTTAAAGGATATACTCCAAAGGTTGAAAAGCCAAAGATTAAATGCAAGAAGTGTAATGCTAAATTTGTTTTAACTGAAAAAGACAATGAATTATGTACAGCTTGTATGAAGCGGGAAGAATTAAGAAAATCCCTTTTCAAGAAGAATTGAAAAGATTATATATATTAACAAGAATAATAACTAAAATATAGCCAAAATTAGTAATGGAGGTAGAATTATGCCTAGTGTTGTTGCAATCAATATAAGTACTAAAAAAGGAGTTGCAAAACAGTCTATTAGCGAAGCAAATTTTGTAGAAAACTTCGGAATCGAAGGAGATGCTCATGGTGGAAACTGGCATCGCCAAGTAAGTTTATTAGGTCAAGAAAGTATTGATAAGATTAAAGCCATGGGTATGGACGATCTTGATAGTGGAAGTTTTGCAGAAAATATTACAACTGAAGGTATTGAATTGTATAGCTTGCCTATTGGAACCAAACTAGCTATTGGTGAAACTTTACATGAAGTAACTCAAATAGGGAAAGAGTGTCATCAGAGATGTGCTATTTTTCATACAGTAGGAGACTGTGTTATGCCACGTGAAGGTATATTTACTAAAGTTTTAAAAGCTGGAAAAGTAGTACCAGGCGATAAAATAGAAATTTTATAACATATATTTGTTTAGATATATTTTAAATGAGAAGTTTAGATTAAAAATTTACTAATATTAAAAATGAAAAGAATGGTGGATGTTATAATGTTTGGGAAATTAGGTACGAGTGAATTAGTTTTAATTTTAGGAATAGCTCTTATAATTTTTGGACCAGGTAAATTACCAGAGTTAGGGAAATCTTTAGGTAAGGCAATATCAGAATTTAAGTCATTTTCAAAAGAAGTAAAAGAAGATATTTCTTTAGATGATAAAAAAGCTAATAATACCTTAAATGATTAATCATTAAGTAGATGATAGAAATGATATTTAAATAAAAATAATCTTTTAATGGAGGCTAATATGAAAGTAGTCAAAACTGAAGAAGCAATTGGAATGGTATTAGGACACGATATTACTGAAATTGTTCCAGGTGCATTTAAAGGAGTAGCCTTTAAAAAGGGACATGTAATAAAAGAAGAAGATGTTGAAAGATTTTTACGAATTGGAAAAGAGCATATTTATGTTTTTGAATTACAGGAAAATGAAGTTCACGAAGACGATGCAGCGATAACTCTTGCTAAAATGATATGCGGAGATGGCGTATACTTTACAGAGCCTTCTGAAGGAAAAGTTAATATTATAGCAAAAGAAAAGGGACTTTTAAAAATAGATAGAGATTCCTTAGATGAAACTAACGATTTAGGTGATATATGCTTAGCAACTATTCATGGAAATAGAACAATAGAAAAAGATGCCTTAATAGGGGGATGCAGAGTAATTCCATTAACAGTTGACAGAAGTAAAATAGAAGCAGTGGAAGATATTCTTAAAGAAAAAACACCTTTATTCCAAGTAAGACCTTTCAAAAACCTTAAAACTGCAATCATAGTATCTGGAAGTGAAGTTTTTAAAGGTAGAATAGAAGACAAATTCGGTCCAGTAGTTGAGAGAAAGGTAAAAGCTTTTGGGGCAGATGTATTTTATAAGACTATAGTTCCAGATGAATTAGAGATCATAAGAGATAAAGTTATAGAGTGCAAAGAAATGGGAGCGGAGCTTATTATCGTTACTGGTGGTATGTCGGTTGATCCTGACGATAAAACTCCAGGTGCTATAAAATCTACAGGCGCAGATCTGATAGCATACGGTACACCAGTATTACCGGGTGCTATGTTATTGGTTGCTTATTTAGACGATATTCCAGTATTTGGTCTTCCTGGTTGCGTTATGTTTTCGCATACAACAGCTTTTGATATTCTACTGCCTCGTGTTTTTGCAGGTGAAAAAATCGTAAGACGAGATATAACAAGATTAGGCTATGGTGGACAATGCATTAAATGTGAAGTTTGTAAATTCCCAGATTGCTATTTTGGGAAAAATTAGGAGGAATAAAATGCGTTCAAATGTATCACTAGAAGAAGCATTAGAAATACTGCTTCAACAAAATTTTCAAACTGAGGCGATTCAAGTACCACTATTAGAAAGCTTAGATAGTATTTTAGCAGAAGATATTATTTCAGATATGAACATGCCGCCTTTCGATAAGTCACCCCTAGATGGATTTGCAGTTCGGGCAGAAGACATTAAGGGTGCATCAAATGAAAATCCTATAATATTAGAAGTGATTGACTATATACCTGCTGGTTATGTATCTAGGAAAACTATAAAAAAAGGGCAGGCAATCCGTATAATGACAGGAGCTAAAATTCCAGATGGGGCAGATGTTATTATACGATTTGAAGACACAGAATCTACAGATACACATGTTAAAATATTTGTAACTCTTCCTTCAGAATCTAATATTAGTAAAATGGGCGAGGATATGGAAATTGGAGATGTAGTACTTAAAAAAGGTACTACAATAAATGCTCCCGAAATTGGAATATTAGCTACTTTAGGAAAAAGTTTTGTACAAGTTTATAGAAAACCAAGAGTTGCAATTCTTTCAACTGGGGATGAATTAGTAGAAATTCAAAACCCTTTAACTGATGGAAAAATAAGAAATAGTAACTCATATACGATAGCTGCTCTTATAAAAAAAATAGGAGCAAAGCCTCTATTATTAGGAGTATGTATTGACGAAATAGATATTATTAAAGAAAAACTAGATGCTGCATTAGGTTGGGCAGATGTTGTGATTACTACTGGTGGTGTTTCAGTTGGCGATTGTGATTTAGTAAAAGAAGCTTTTCAGCAGGCAGGTGCTGAAATGTTATTCTGGCGAGTTCGAATGAAGCCAGGAACCCCTATTGCAGTTGCAAAGTATAAAAACAAACTAATATTTGGTTTATCTGGAAATCCTGCTGCAGCTTATATTACATTTGAGCAGTTTGTAAGACCAGTAATTTTAAGAATGATGGGAAGACAAAGGTTTAACTTAATGAAGGTTGAAGCAATATTAGAATCAGATTTTAAAAAGATTAGTGGGCAAAATAGGTTTGTTAGAGCCCATACCTACTATAAAGATGGTTCATATTATACTCTATTTCCTAAAAAGCATAGCTCTGGTGTATTATCAAGTTTGTCGGGTACAAATAGTCTTTTCTATATACCAGGAAACACAGGTCCTTATTTAGAGGGGCAGAAGATAGAAGTTCAATTATTAGATCATCCGGAGGTGCTATAATGATACCAGCAATATCTATAGTAGGAAAAAATTCAAATACAGGTAAAACAACAGTATTATGCAATATAATTCAGGAACTAAAGAAAAGAGGATATAGAGTAGCCACTATTAAACATGATGTACATGGGTTTGATATAGATCATCCTGGTAAAGATACATGGAAACATGGACAAGCAGGCTCAGATATTGTTATGATATCTTCACCACAAAAATTTGCCATGATTGAAAAGGTAGAAAAAGAATACACACTTGACGAGATTATTAGTAAAATTGATAATGTAGATATTATAATCACAGAAGGTTATAAAAGAGAAAACAAGCCTAAACTAGAAGTTTTTAGAACAGAGGCAGCAGAATGTTTGCTGTGTGAAGATCATGAATTATTCGGCCTAGTTACTGATGTAAAGTTTGATAAAGACGTGCCACAATTTGGTTTTACAGAAGTTGAAAAGTTAGTAGACCATATTGTTGAATTATTTTTAAGTAAGTAATTTTATGTAAAATAAGAGGTACTACAATGTAGTACCTCATAATTTTTAGATGAGCCCTTCACGGCTATCGATATTAATCTGCGTAAAATCGTACGACAAGAAATAAAATACTTTCTCGATGAATTTAAAATTCCTGTAGTATTAGTAACTCACGATTATGATGATGTGAAGATATTGGGAACAAAGCTGGTTGAATACTAGGATATAGGGTAAATATCACATTAAAATAAGTATAGGGAGTTGTGGAGTTTTGAAAATCGCTGTTATATCAGATATTCATAGTAATATAGTGGCATTAAATGCTGTTTTAGACAGCATAAAATCAAATAGTTGTGAAGAAATTATATGTTTAGGAGATTTAGTGGGATACGGTCCACATCCTAATGAAGTAATCGAGAAAATTAGTCAATTGGGAATATCTACTATTATGGGGAACTATGATGAAGCAGTGGGTTTTTATTTGCCGTATTGTGGTTGTCATCTGGATTCTAAAGTAAAACTATTACAAAGTCAGAATTCATTAAGATGGACTGAGGAAAATACAAAGGAAGAAAATAAGATAATATTAAGACAATTACCGGAACAATTGGAATGTAATTTCAATGGTAAGGTGATTTCAGCTTATCATGGAAGCCCTAGCTCAATTACTGAGTATATCTATGATAATCAGCAAGACAGATTACAGGAAGTAATTGAGGAACTGAATACTGATATATTGCTGTTGGGACATACCCATTTACCATTTATTAAATGGATTGGAAATAAATTAATTATTAATCCAGGAAGTGTAGGGAAGCCTAAAGATGGTGATAATAGAGCAAGCTATGTATTACTTGAATTAAATGAAAAAGTAAATATTGAAATCATACGAGTAAGTTATGATATAGATAAAGTAATAGAAGACATGAGCAAAACGAGTTTGTTAAAAGAGTTTGGAGAAATGTTAAGATTGGGTAAAATTTTGTAAAGGAAAATTAATATATTATAATATTATGTTATAATGAAGTGATATGATATATTTATTAAATATCTGATTTTAGAACAATAGACATAAAGAAAATTTATTAATAATTAGGAATTAAGAAGTAGAGAGGAAGTACGAAATGGATATGTTATTGAAAAAAGAGGAAATTGCTAGCCTCCGACTAACGAGCAAGTTACTTAAGGGATTTGCTGACTATTCTCGTTTATGTATTTTTGAAGTATTAAAAGATGGTGAGCGAACTGTGTCAGAGATTGTAGAAATTACAGGGATGAGTCAATCATCTATCTCTAATCATCTGAAGTGTTTAAGAGAATGCGACCTAGTTAACGATAGACAGGAAGGTAAGTATATTTATTATAGCATTAGTAATAATAAAGTTAATGATATTATTAATCTAGCTAGGGAAATTATTAAAGAAACCTCAGAAGAAAAATACAGATGCCTTAATTATTAATTTCGATTTAGAAAAAATAATTAACATAAGAGAATAGATAAAGGTGACTAGTTCGCCTTTTTTTTATGATGAAAATAGAAAATACATTGACACATATCTATTTGTAGGAATATAATGGATATAGATAAGTGTAAATACAAAAGTTAAATTAAAATAGAGGTGACTGAATTGAATAAGGATTATAAACAATATGCTTTACTTTTAAAAGCTCTAGGTGATGAAACAAGAGTAAAGATATTTAATATGCTTTCAAAGGGAGAACTTTGCGCTTGCGATATGCTAGAAGAATTTCATATAACACAGCCCACGCTTTCTTACCATATGAAGATATTAAGTGAAAGTGGTTTGGTTGATAGTAGGCGCGAAGGCGTATGGACAAAATATTCAATTAATGTAGATTTATTAAATCTATTAAAAAAGTTATTTGATGATATAGGTGAAAGTATAACAAAATGAAATAAACCATAGGGGGGATTTCAGTGCCATTAAAGGGAGATGAAAGATTAGTTCAAGAAACTGTTTTATTAGGCAAGGATGGAAATTTAACATTACCAAAATCAGTTTTAAGCAAACTTGGATTGTCAGATTCTAATAATGTTAAACTGATAATCAACGGAGAGTATATAGAGATACTACCGAACATTCATAGCCTATCAAAAGTATACATTGAACCAACAACCAAGTGTAATCTTAGGTGCACCACATGTATTAGGAATACTTGGAGTGAAACCATGGGAGAAATGAAAATAGAAGTATTTAATAGTTTAATTGAGCAACTTAAAAAGTTTAAAAATCTACAGACTATTATGTTTGGTGGTTTTGGTGAGCCAACATATCATAGTGAAATACTTTATATGATAAAAAAAGCTAAGTCCATTGGTGTAAGAGTTGAAATGACAACTAATGGCACACTTTTAAGTGAAAAGTTCATTAAAGGACTATTTGAAAGCCAGCTGGATACTTTATGGGTTTCTTTTGATGGTACTGATTCTGAAAAATTTGATGAAGTAAGAAAAGGTGCAAATTTTGTTAGTATAATGGATCGATTACAGATACTAAAAAAAATCAGTAATTTATATGATCATGAAATTGAACTAGGGATTGCTTTTGTAGCAATGAAATCAAATGTAAAAGAACTGGGCAATCTTCATAAGCTTATTAGAAAAGTGGAAGCAAAGAAGGTATCAATCAGCAATGTACTGCCATATGATAAGGAAATGCAAAAAGAGATATTATATGAGAGTGTAGTTTCAGATGATATTTTATTTCCTTCACATATGAAAACTGACATACGTATTCCTAGATTTGATTATAACAATACAACTAAAGATTCCCTACATTTATTATATAGATGTAATGGAAATATAAATCCTATGGGTAACAGAAACAATAATTATGAAAGAAGCTGCAAATTTATAAAAGAGAGATGTACCTTTATAAGATGGGATGGTAAAGTGGCTCCTTGCATGGGATTACTTCATTCCTATCTAACATATTCACATGATTACGAGAGAAATATAGAAGCCTACACATTAGGACATATATCGGAAGCAAAACTAATAGATATTTGGAATTCTGAAGAATATTCTATGTTTAGAGATAGTGTAGATAAATTTAATTTCTCTCCCTGTCAAACCTGCGGAGGCTGCGATAACTTAAAATCTAATAAAGAGGATTGTTTTGGAAGTAGAGCTCCTGTGTGTGGAGCGTGTCTTTGGGCACATGGAGTAATACAGTGTCCGTAAATTAAGGTATATATTTTTAGAAAAATATAATAATAAAATAGTGGAATTATATTGACAACATATAGATGATGGTCTATACTTAACACATAGATAGTTATCTATGTGAAATGACTAGTTATTTAAAGACTTTTTAAAAAATTAAATTTTAGTTTAAATAAAAAATAGGAGTGATTGTACATGAAAAAAATGGTTATATTTGAACCAGCTATGTGCTGTTCTACAGGAGTTTGTGGTCCATCTGTTGATAAGGAGCTTTTAAGAGTTTCTACTGTACTTAGTAATCTGAAAAGCAATGGAGTAGTAGTTGAAAGACATAATCTAACTAGTAATCCTTTGATATTCGTTCAAAACCAAGAAATAAATAGTATGTTAGATAAAGAAGGAATTGAAATTTTACCAGTTGTAATGGTTGATGGTAAAGTTGTAAAAACTAAAGGCTATCCAAATAATGAAGAGATTTGCTCTTTACTTAATATTACAGAAGATTACTTAAAAGCTTCAAATAAGAATGAAGATAAAGGATGCTGTGATCCGAATAGTGGTTGTTGCTAATAATATAAAGGAGATGAATATAAATGTTACTTAAAAACTTTGATCCAGCGGAGATCAACTTAACAAAATACTTATTTTTTACAGGAAAAGGAGGAGTTGGCAAAACATCAACAGCTTGTGCTATTGCAGTAGCTTTAGCAGATAAAGGTAAAAAAATTATGCTTATAAGTACTGATCCAGCTTCAAACCTGCAGGATGTATTTAATACAGAATTAAACAACAAAGGTGTACCTATAAAAGAAGTACCGAATTTAGTAGTAGCGAACTTTGAACCAGAAAAGGCAGCAGCAGAATATAAGGAAAGTGTAATAGCTCCATACAGAGGAAAGCTTCCTGAAGCAGTACTTACAAATATGGAAGAACAACTTTCAGGATCTTGTACAGTTGAAATAGCAGCGTTTAATGAATTCTCAGGTTTCATAACTGATGAAAAGGCATCAAAGGAATACGATCACATTATATTCGATACTGCACCTACAGGTCATACATTAAGAATGCTTCAATTACCTTCAGCATGGACTAATTTTATTAGCGAAAACACCCATGGTGCATCCTGTTTAGGACAGTTATCAGGTCTTGAAGATAAAAAAGAAATTTACAAGCATGCAGTGGAAAACTTAGCTGATGGAGGAAAAACTACACTGATTTTAGTATCTCGTCCAGAAGAATCAGCACTAAAAGAAGCTGAAAGAGCTTCTATAGAGCTTCAAGATATAGGAGTAAACAATCAACTTTTAGTAGTAAATGGAGTACTTAAAGTACATGATGACGAACTTTCAACATCTATTTATATTAAACAAAAATCTGCATTAGACAATATGCCAGAAGGGATTAAATCAATTCAAGCTTTTGAAATTCCATTAAGACCTTATAATGTAACTGGAATAGAAAATGTTAGATCCTTTTTTAACAGTGATAATATTAAGCATAGTACTGAAGTCTTAAATGTGGATAAGATTCCTAATTTAAATGATGTAATTGAGGATTTATATAAATCTGATAAAAAAGTGATTTTTACCATGGGTAAAGGTGGCGTAGGTAAAACTACAATAGCAGCTACTGTTGCTCTAGAACTAGCAAAGAAAGGTAAGAAAGTACATCTAACAACAACGGACCCAGCGGCACACTTAAAATTTGTTTTAGAGGAAGGTTATGGTATTACTATAAGCAATATTGATGAGAAAAAAGAGCTAGAAAAATATAAAGAAGAAGTATTAAGTAAAGCAAGAGAGACAATGAGTGGTGATGATTTAGCCTATATAGAAGAGGACCTAAGATCACCATGTACTCAAGAAATAGCAGTGTTTAGAGCATTTGCAGAAATAGTGGAAAGGTCAGAAAATGAAGTTGTAGTAATTGATACAGCACCTACAGGACATACACTATTATTGCTAGATTCAACTCAAAGTTATCACAAGGAAATTCAAAGATCCCAAGGAGATACACCAGAATCTGTTAAGAACTTACTGCCAAAACTAAGAGATGAGAAGCACACTGAAGTTTTAATTATAACGCTGCCTGAGGCCACTCCAGTTTACGAAGCAATAAGACTGAAAGAAGATTTAGAGAGAGCCGATATTTTTGTTAAATGGTGGGTTATTAACTCAAGCTTTTATGCTACTAATACAACAAATGATATTTTAAAAGTAAAAGCAGGTAATGAGGTTGGGTGGATCAATAAAGTAAATGAAGTATCCAAAGGAAACTTTGCAGTTATTAAGTGGACTCACGAAGAAGTAAAAGGTGAAAACCTAAGTAAACTTTTAAAATAGAACCTTTAAGTAGATTGATAAGGCAAAAATTAGTTGATTGGGAGTTTTACTCCCAATTAGCTAAATTCAATAAAGATAATTAGTGGAGGAGATCTTATGGAAGAAAAAATCAAAGTTCAAATGTTTGGAATTAAGGATGAAGTAGTTAAAGAACAATGTGGCTGAGGACCAAGCACAGACTGCGGTCCTAGTGAGGATCCAACAACAATAGAAATGTATAATGAACTTTATAAATTTCTTGAACAAACAGATGTTAAAGATAAGTTTGAAATGGAATTTATTGATATAGAAGAAAGTGATTTATCGCAGTATGAAAATGCAAAAAAAGTAATAGATAAAGGTTATCAACTACCTATTACATTAATAGGAGGAAGACCAGCATTTTCTGGTAAAGTTGATAGTTATAAAGCTTATCGAGTTCTACAAAGAATGTAATTAAGCTTTAGATAAGTCATCCACACTACTTTAGGCGATGGCTTATCCCTTTTATAATATTTTTACAGGAAATACTTTAGGATAAATATATGAAAAAATAATAATTGTATTTTTAATGACTAATGATAAAAATTTGACTTATAATATGCATGATACTCATGTATACAAGTGAGAAGGTGATTTTAATAGAAGATAAAATTGAGATATTCAAAGCCCTAAGCGATAAAAATAGACTTTTAATTTTAGATATGATCTCATGTGGTGAGCTTTGCGCTTGTGATATTATGGATGTTTTAAATTTGACCCAACCAACGATTTCCCATCATATGAAAGTACTTCAAAAGTGTGAGCTTGTTGATGCAAGAAAAGAAGGGAAATGGGTGTTTTATTCAATTAATATGGAAAGGGTAGATGAACTACAAGGATTTATTAAACAATTAACATCTACGAAAGAGAACTGTATCTGCAAAGGACATATTAATGATTGTTCTAAAGTTGATTGTCATTTAAGTGAGAGGTAAGGTGAAGGTCTATGAAAATTACCATAGATCAAGGTGCTATCTCATATATTTTTGAGAATGGCAAATGCGCAACTATTCGATATAGTAAAAAAGGATGATGTCATTCAGGCGTAGTAGATGTACCAGTGATACATCTAGGGGAGCCTGAAAGTAATCTGGATGATTACAAAAAATATAGTTTAGAAAATATCACTTTATACTATCCTAAAAAGTTAGAGTCAGAACGCGAAGAAATTATAATATCTGTATCAAAGTTATTAAAGTGGAAAAAGTTAACCTTAGACGGATACTAATGAAAATGGAGGAATTAATATGAAGAAAAAAGTAGCATTTGTGTGTGTTCATAATTCATGTAGATCTCAAATGGCAGAAGCATGGGCAAAAAAACTGGGAAGTCATGTACTTGAAGTATATTCAGCAGGAACAGAGAATTACCATGAAGTAAAGCCTGGAGCGGTTCAGGTAATGGAGGAAGCGGGACTTGATATGAGTGAGCATTATCCAAAGCTTCTAACGGATATACCAGAAGAAGTAGATATTCTAATTACTATGGGTTGTAACGTAGCTTGCCCTTTTGTACCATGCAGCCATACTGAAGACTGGGGACTTGAAGACCCATCAGGTGGACCAATTGAAGGATTTAGAAATACCAGGAATTTAATTAAGGCTAAAGTAGAAGATCTTATTAAAAGAGTAGAAAATGGAGAACTATAGATTATTAATATGGCACTAATAATAAATAAATAAATTATAAATTTTATTGAATGGAGGTTATGTAATGAGTAATGAAAATGTTGAACAAAAAGGAAGTGGATTAGGTTCTTTTCAAAGATACTTAACTGTTTGGGTAGCTGCTTGTATTGTAATTGGAGTAGCAGTAGGTCGGTTTTTACCAGTTATTCCTGAAACATTAAGTCAATGGGAATATGCACAAGTATCTATTCCTACAGCAATTTTAATTTGGTTAATGATATATCCAATGATGTTAAAAATTGATTTTTCAAGTATAGTGGAAGCTTTAAAAATGCCAAAAGGATTAATTGTTACATGCGCTACAAACTGGCTAATTAAACCATTTACAATGTTTTTCTTTGCTTGGTTGTTTTTAAAAGTTATATTTGCTAATTTTATTCCAGATGCCTTAGCAACAGAGTATCTTGCAGGCGCCGTATTATTAGGGGCTGCTCCTTGTACAGCTATGGTATTTGTTTGGAGTCATTTAACTAAAGGAAATCCAGCTTATACACTAGTTCAGGTAGCAGTTAATGACCTAATAATATTAGTAGCTTTTACGCCGATTGTAGCATTCTTACTAGGTGTTGGAGATGTTTCAGTTCCACTAGATACATTGATATTATCAACGATATTATTCGTAGTTATTCCTTTATTAGCTGGATATTTATCAAGGAAATATGTTATTAAAAATAGAGGAATGGATTATTTTGAAAATGTTTTTCTAAAAAAATTCGACAATATTACTACTATTGGACTACTTTTAACATTAATTATGCTATTCTCATTCCAAGGTGATGTTATTATGAACAATCCGTTCCATATTGTTTTAATTGCAGTTCCATTAACTATTCAGACATTTTTTATCTTTTTCTTTGCTTATGGCTGGGCAAAGGCTTGGAAACTTCCTCATAATGTAGCTGCACCAGCTGGAATGATCGGTGCAAGTAACTTCTTTGAGCTTTCAGTTGCAGTAGCAATATCATTATTTGGATTACAATCAGGAGCAGCATTAGCAACAGTAGTTGGAGTATTAGTCGAAGTACCAACAATGCTTGCCTTAGTTAAAATTGCAAATAATACAAGGCATTGGTTTCCTGAAGTAAGTAAGGGAAATTAATAAATAAGGAATAATAACTTTTTAACTTAAATATTAAATAGAATATAAATTTCGACGTTAAAGATAAGTCATCTAAGCAAGTAAAGTAGATGGCTTATCTTTTATTGTGTATACAACAAAGTTCCCGGGACTCATCTTGAGTCTTGATGGTGAGGCTCCTAGTAGAAAATAAAAGAGGAGGAAAAATTTATGAGTCATTCTGATGTTAGAAATGAATTTCAGAAAAACCCAGTCGCCCTTTCTCCAAGAGAAGCATATGCTCACATTCAAGATGGGGCAGTAATTATTGATATACGGCCAGAATATGAAACTAATTACCGTGTTTTTGGTGTTCATACTGTATATTTGCTTTCATATAGTACCTACAAAGAAAAATTTCATGAAATTCCTAAGGAAAAACGATTGATTATCGCCGACAGTGTAGGCCTAAAAAGCCCTGAAATATCAAAATTTTTCCATGATCAGGGATATCCTCAAGTAGCATACTTGGCTGGTGGAGTAGTAGCATGGGATAAAGATGGGCTTCCATTAATAAAAGATTTAAGATATGAACTTAACGGTGGATGCGCTTGCATGCTTAGGCCTAAAAAAGTTGACTAGGAATAACACTCTATTTTTAGTTTTGATTAAAAATATTAATCTAGTGTGTTTAGATATTTTCTTATTATATTCAAACCTCTTAAACTTTAAATTTGAAAAGTATAAGGGGTTTTTATATTACTTAACATAAAATTAACATAGCACCTATTTACATATCAGGATATCATGATATAATGAAATAGAACAGGAAAGTTAATACTAATTGAGAGGTGATCAGATGAGATGGAAAATGTATACGTATTAATTGGAGTTTGTATAGGGTTACTGTTTATAAGATATGTACATTATAAGTCTAAAATTGCAAGAAGGTGCAGAAATAAAAAGAGATAGCAAATCAAGAATCTGAAAAATGAATATTAACACAACTGATTAGAATAAGATTATCAGCTTTTTAGGAAAGAGTAAAAATTAAAAACTAAATACTTAATATAAAAACACAATTAAAATATTATTAGCACTCTTATGAAATATTTCATAAGAATTAAAATTTAAAGTAATGAAGGGAGAATTTTAAATGAAATTATTTAAAAACAAATTTACAAGCCTATCTATCATTTTAGTAATAGCAATGCTTATTTTAGCAGGTTGTGGGAGCAAATCGCCAGATAAATCAGGACAAGCACTTAAAGGTAATGAAGGAAAATTATCCGGAGAAATTAGAATTGATGGTTCATCTACTGTATTTCCAATAACAGAAGCTATTGCAGAAGAATTTAGAGCCGTAAACTCAGATGTACGAGTTCCAGTAGGTGTTTCTGGTACAGGTGGGGGATTCAAAAAGTTTATTGCTAAAGAGACAGATGTAAATGATGCTTCTAGGCCTATAAAAGATCAAGAAGCTAAGGATGCCAAGGCAAACGGTGTGGAATACACGGAGCTAAAGGTTGCATTTGATGGATTATCCGTATTGGTAAATCCACAAAATACTTGGGTAGATAACTTGACTGTAGATGAATTGAAGAAAATTTGGGCGCCAGATAGTAATATAAAAATGTGGAGTGATGTTAGACCAGAGTGGCCAGCAGAACAAATTAAGTTCTATGCTCCAGGAACAGATTCTGGTACATTTGATTATTTTACAGAAGAAATAAATGGTGAAAGTGGTGCTATTAGACCAGATTTTACAGGAAGCGAAGATGATAACATTTTGGTACAAGGGATTGCAGGAGATAAAAATGCATTAGGATTCTTTGGGTATGCTTACTATGAAGAGAACAAAGATAAGGTAAAAACTGTTCCTATCGATAATGGAGATGGACCTGTCGAACCAACGTATGACACTATTAAAAGTGGAGCATATGCACCACTATCAAGACCAATATTTATTTACGTAAATAATGATTCTTTAGCTAGACTAGAAGTGAAAGAATTTATAACTTTCTATTTAGAAACAGCAAAAGATATTGTTAGGGAGGTAGGCTATATAGCACTACCAGATGAAGAGTACGAAGCTGAATTAGAAAGTATTAAATAAATATATAAAGTATATATAGGAAACGCCTTCAAGAAAGTTGAGGGCGATTGCTATAGTAAAGATGCAACTATGTTATCAATATAATAAACTTGATGATTAAACACGATAATTAAGAATGTTTTAGTGGGAGGTCTATGATGGAAAGCAGAAAAGAAAAAAAGAATAAAATTAAAAACGGAGAGTTTATTATTGAAAAAATATTATTAATTTGCGCTATGATATCTATTTTGACTACAGTAGCAATTGTATTTACATTATTTGGAGAAACTTTTAGCTTTTTTAAAGAAGTATCTATAGTAGAATTCTTTACTAGTACTAAATGGACGCCTACTTTACAGCCGAGAAACTTCGGTATCTTACCTTTATTAATAGGTACAATGATGATTGCGGTTGGATCTAGTATTATCGCTCTTCCTCTAGGATTAGGTAGTGCAATTTATCTTAGTGAGTATGCACCAAAGAAGGTGCGCAAGGTTATTAAACCTGTACTAGAAATATTAGCTGGAATTCCATCCATTGTATATGGCTTTTTTGCATTGAATTTTATAACTCCAATTTTACAGAGAATCTTGCCGGAGACTCAGGTTTTTAATGCAGCAAGTGCTAGTATCGCAGTAGGAATCATGATTATACCTATGGTGGCATCCCTAAGTGAGGATGCAATGATGGCTGTTCCTGATTCTATAAGGCAAGGGGCATACGCTCTTGCTTCTACTAAATTTGAAGTAGCTACGAGGGTAATTGTGCCAGCTGCATTATCGAGTATTGGATCCGCATTCGTACTAGCAATATCTCGTGCTATTGGGGAAACCATGATTGTAGCTATTGCTGCAGGCCAAAGTCCTGTATTAACACTGAATCCTTTAAACAGCATACAAACAATGACAGGATTTATGGTAAATATAAGCTTAGGAGATATTCAACATGGAACTGTAGAATATAAGACCTTATTTGCTGTAGGTGCATTACTTTTTCTAATTACATTGATGTTGAATATTTTAGCTAGAAGAATTGTGAATAAATACAGGGAGGAATATTAATGGATATAGGTATGCAAAATCAAATTAAAAAGAATAAAACATCTAAAAATACCAGAATTAGAAAATTTAAAAATTCATTATTCCATGGATTACTCTTGTTATCAATAGGATTCGGGATAGTAGCATTATTCCTTTTAATATTTCAAGTCTTAAGAACTGGACTTGAGTGGATAAACTGGGACTTTATCACAAGTATGCCTTCGAGATTTCCCCAAAAAGCAGGAATATTCTCAGCTTTGGTAGGTAGTATTTGGACAATAGGACTTACAGCGTTATTTTCACTTCCCATAGGTGTAGGAACCGCTATATATTTGGAAGAATACGCAGATAAAAGAACATGGCACAATAAGGTGTTACAACTAAATATATCAAATCTAGCAGGGGTTCCTTCTATTGTATATGGTATTTTAGGGCTAACTGTATTTGTGAGATTCTTTAATTTTGAGAGAAGTATTTTGTCAGGTGCACTGACTTTAACATTGTTAATTTTGCCTGTTATTATTGTATCGGCACAAGAAGCAATAAAAAGTGTTCCTAATTCTTTAAGAGAGGGATCTTTGGCCTTAGGAGTAACTAAGTGGCAGACGGTTACAGGTGTTGTATTGCCATATGCACTTCCTGGTATCTTAACGGGATCAATATTGGCTATCTCTAGGGCTATGGGTGAAGCTGCACCACTTATTATGGTAGGTGCAGCAGGTTATGTGGCTTTTCTGCCAAGAGGGCCAATGGATTCCTTTACAGTATTGCCAATACAAATATTTAACTGGACATCTAGACCTCAAGCAGAATTCCAAAATATTGCATCAGCAGGAATTATTGTTTTAATGTTTTTATTACTTTCAGCAAATGCAGTAGCCATTATTTTAAGAAATAAATATCAAAATAGGATGCATTAACTAGGTTATTGAGGGAGGATAAAAAATGAAACTGAAGATGAAGGTAGAAAATCTTAATTTTTATTATGGAAACTTTAAAGCTTTAGATACAATCAATTTAGATATAGAAGAAAAAAAGATTACGGCACTAATTGGTCCTTCCGGTTGTGGAAAATCTACTTTTATTAGAACATTAAACAGAATGAATGATTTAATAGAAGATACTAGAGTAGAAGGAAGAATACTTCTGGAAGGAAAAGATATTATAAAGGACGAAACTGATGTAGTTGAATTGAGGAAGCGAGTAGGGATGGTATTTCAAAAGCCTAATCCTTTTCCAAAGTCAATTTATGAAAATATAGTATATGGACCGAGAAGACATGGGATAAAAAATAAAAAAGAGTTGGATAAAATTGTAGAGAAAAGTTTAACTAGAGCAGCATTATGGGATGAAGTAAAAGATAAACTTCAACAGTCAGCATTAGCTCTATCAGGGGGGCAACAGCAAAGGCTTTGTATTGCAAGATGTTTAGCCATGGAGCCAGAGATAATATTAATGGATGAACCGACATCAGCTTTAGATCCAATTGCAACATTAAAAATTGAGGAACTTTTAGAGGAACTGAGAAAAGAATATACTATTATCATAGTTACTCACTCCATGCAACAGGCAGGAAGAATTTCTGATAACACAGCATTTTTTCTAAGTGGAGAAGTAGTAGAATTTGGAGAAACAAAAAAAATATTTACAAAACCTAGAAATCAGAGAACAGAAGATTATATTACAGGTAGATTCGGTTAAAATATTGGGAGGAATGTATATGAGAACGCATTTTGCTAAAGATATAAGACTACTGAAAGAAATGTTTATTGAAATGGGGAAACAATCACAGCAAGTAATTAAATTATCTGTTGAATCATTGAAAGAGCAGAATATTGAAAAAGCCAATTTAGCAATTAAGCTAGATGATAAAGTGGATGAACTAGACTTTGAAATAGAAAACAAGTGTTTACTATTAATTGCCTTACAACAACCTATTGCTAAGGATTTAAGAAGTGTGGGAACGCTGTTGAAGATAATAACAGATATGGAGAGAATAGGAGATTATGGTGTAAATATTGCTAAAGTAACATTAGACATACAAAACGAAAAATTAATTAAACCTTTAATTGATATCCCAAGAATGACCGAGATTATAGAGAGAATGCTAGATAAAAGTATGGAAAGCTTTATGAATGAAGATATTGAATTAGCTAGAAATGTAGCTGAAATGGATGATGAAGTTGATATGATTTATACAAATATTAATGATGAGCTTATGGATATTATAGCTCAGAATCCAACAACATTAAAACAAGCCACGTGTCTATTATTGGTGGCTCGATACCTTGAAAGAATTGCTGATCATATCACAAATATCTGTGAGAGAATAATATATATGGTAACAGGGGAGAGAGTTGAAATTAATTAAGTATTGGTATAGAATATAACATGATATGTTGATAATAAAATATGAAGATATTATGTTATATTTTTATGAGAGAAGGTATTGATATGACTGGACAATTAAAAAATGAAGATATTATGAGATTAAAATTGCTTAGTAAATTTTTTAAAGGGTTTGCTGATTACAATAGACTTTGTATATTTGAAAGTCTTATGGATAGTGAAAAGACTGTATCTGAAATTATTGAGTATACAGGTTTTAGTCAGTCAAAAATATCGAATCATCTAAAATGTTTGAGAGAGAGTGATCTTGTAGATGCAAGACAAGATGGTAAGTACACCTATTATTGCATTAAAGATGATAAGATTAGGACTATTTTATCTATAGCAAATGATTCAGTTAAGGACGTGTCAGAAGAAAAATACAATTGTATGAGATACTAGATTCTATTTAAATTACTTCAAGGGAGTGAAGTAACATGACAAAGAAAATAGCTTTGATTGCTGATGTACATGGCAATATAGAAGCTTTAAAAAATGTATTAAAAGATATATCAGAAAGACAAATAGATAATCGTGATATATATTGTTTGGGTGATTTAGTAGGTTATGGACCTAGGCCTGATGAGGTTATACAATTGATAATAGAAAAAAATATTCATTCTGTTCTTGGAAATTATGATGAAGCTGTAGGTTTTTATCTACCTACTTGCGGATGCAGTATAGAATCTGAAAATGATAGAATGAAAACAAAGAACTCTTTAAGCTGGACTGTTGAGAATACTTCTGATGAAAATAAAGAATTCCTTAGAGAGCTTGAGGAGCAAATATCATTAGAAATCGAAGGATATCAATTATTATTGACTCATGGAAGTCCAATATCTATAAATGACTATATTTATGAGAATGATCTAGAAAAACAAGAAGAAATTGTTGAAGTACTAGAGGAAGATATACTTGTATTTGGACATACACACTATCCATATTATAAAAAGGTAAATAATAAACTTTTTATTAATCCGGGAAGCGTAGGTAGACCGAAAGATGGTGACAATAGAGCTTGTTATTGTATTGTAGAATTTGGAGAAAAAATTGATGTTGAGTTTATAAGAATTTCATACGATATAGAGAAAGTAGCTAAAGAAATCGAACAATCTGAACTCTTAGATGTTTTTGCACAGGTATTGAGGACAGGTAGAGATGTTAAATAGTAAAATAGAGATAAAATAAAAGAGCTGATTTAGGTAGTTTAGAACCACTTAAATCAGCTCTTTTTCGCGAATAACATAGTTTTTTGGATCTATCTAGAGTCTTGATTGTGTTGATGGGTGAAGTTTATTTTTCACTTAAATTAATTTTTATCAATAATATATGTTAAAAACTTATTATTTATATTGACAATTATCTATGTCTAGGAATATAATGTATATAGATAATTATCTATATATTAAAAACTAAATATAATATAAAAAAGTAAATTAAAGTAATTAAAAAGTTAGGAGATGAATTATTATGTTTATTTTTCAATGGTTAAATGCACAACTGCTTAAAATGGAATGGCTTTTTAATCTAGTTAGAGTATTAGTTGAAAATCTATTTGGTTTAAGTATTGAAAGTAGGTTAGGTGGTAGTATACATTTCTTTATTTATGACGTAATTAAAATATTTATATTACTATCTGTTTTAATATTTGGTATTTCATATATTCAAAGTTTTTTCCCACCAGAGCGAACTAAGAAAATTTTAGGTAGATTTAATGGAATTACGGCAAATATACTGGCTGCCTTACTTGGAACTGTTACACCTTTCTGCTCTTGCTCTTCTATTCCATTATTTATTGGATTTACAAGTGCAGGACTACCAATCGGTGTTACATTTTCATTCTTAATATCTTCACCATTAGTAGATTTAGCATCAGTTCTTTTACTTGCCAGTATATTCAACTGGAAAATAGCAATAGCATATGTTGTTGTAGGTTTAGTGCTTGCAGTGATAGGAGGAACTATAATTAGTAAATCTAATCTTGAAGAATATGTAGAACCATTTGTATATAGCAATAAGATGCTTGAAATGGAGCAAGAGGAGTTAACTACAAGAGATAGAGTAGACTTTGCAAAGGATCAAGTATTGGATATTATTAAAAAGGTTTGGTTATATATTTTAATAGGTGTAGGAATAGGTGCTGCTATTCATAACTATATTCCAGAATCAGTAATTAGTGCATTATTAGGTAAGGATAAATGGTATTCTGTATTACTTGCAAGCTTTGTTGGTATACCAATGTACGCAGATATTTTTGGAACATTACCTATTGCTGAAGCCTTAGTTGCAAAAGGAGTAGGACTTGGTACTGCATTATCCTTTATGATGGGTGTAACTGCACTTTCACTTCCATCTATAATAATGCTTAAAAAGGTTGTTAAATCAAAACTTTTAGGTATTTTTATAGGGATTGTTAGCTTAGGTATCATTATAATTGGTTATGCATTTAATGCTTTTGGGCATTTATTTATATAATAAATATTGATTGAAATAGAAAAGGTTGTAAGAAGATTGAAGTGATTAGCAATATATTAATAGCATTTCATACGACTTATGCAAGGTGTAAAAAATAATATTTAGGAGGGTTTATTATGTTAATTAAAATTTTAGGTTCAGGATGTAGAAGCTGCACAATTTTAAAAGAAAACACAGAGGAAGCATTAAAAGAAGTAGGCATGGAAGCTGAAATCATTAAGGTAGAAGATTTTGTGGATATTATGGAATATGGTGTAATGTCAACTCCAGCCCTTGTTATTGATGAAAAAGTCGTATCCTATGGAAAGGTTTTAAAACCTAAGGAAATTGTAAAAATCTTAAATAAGTAAGCTAAATAAAACAAGGATAGTCCTATGATATAACATATTCATAGGCTATCCTTTGTCTATATCTTTTTTTATTCTATACATATAATTGATAAAAGTTTTTATGTTCTTTATATTACTATACCGGACCATTAATTCAAAACTAATAATCCCAAAGATATAGCAAATAGCTGTAAATGGTTTATATGATATTTTATTAAGTAAATATTCCGAGGCACCATATAATAGAATAGTCACAGCTAAAGAAGATGTAAGTACTTTAAATATTAAAACCTTGGGTATCTTTTCTAAAAATGTATCTAACATATCCTTAGAGAAAGCCCCTAGAAAGCTAAATACATAAATATAAATAAAGAGAAGGAGATCTTCTTGTGTAACTAACATTACTTAACACCTTCTTTAGATATTAAAGAAGAGCTTGAATTTATATTAGTTTTCTTATTAATTGCTGTATTAAGAAGACTTTTAGAACGATTCCTTTTATCTGTTTCTGTGGTAAGGATAAAATTATGAGCTGAAGCCAGGCTAATAAAGGATAAAAATAAGATAATAATATTAATAAATATTTTCTTATGCTGCTCCTCTTTGACATTGTTTGTTTCTGTTACATCTATCATAGGAATCTGATTACTCTTACTAGAAACATTAGAATCTTTTAATGGAGTTTTAGCAGCTGCAATATAAATAATAGAATCCTTGGCTAAATCATTAGAAGTATATAGCTCTTTATAAGATGAATATATACTAGTTGATAGGGTAGTTGTAATTATACATAAAATTATTGCTACTGTTTTAGTAATAATAATTTTATTTTTCAATTATTTTCACCTTCCTTTCCTTTAGACAGAATTTATTTTTAAGATTTTCAATATTGATTTTGTTGAAATACATTATAGAAATTATAATTTGTTTAAGTCTTAAAAAATACGCAGTTTCTTATGTGTTTAGAAGGGTATAGCAAAACGCTATACCCCTTGTAATTAAACTTTAAAACTACAGCTCTGCAACTTCAAGGTCTGTAGTAGATGTCTCTACTAGGAAAGCACTATCAACAGCAATTAAATCCCCTGCATTAGAATGAATAATGTTCTTAGCTATAATAAGATCCATTACTGTTTTTACTTCAGCTGCATCTAGATCATCCCTAGGTACGCCTACTCTAAGGCTTACCTTTTTATCTTGGTCTGTCTTAAATACCATTTGCAGATATTTCTCCATAGGTCATCCTCCTTTCTTATTTAGTGGACTTCATAGTAAACTACTCCATCAGTTCACATCTTTCTGCCATGTTGACAGTTTTTACAGAGTATGGGTAAAGACTAGCTACAGCAAGAGCAACTTCATAAACATCATCTAAAGTGGAATCGGTTTTAAAGTTAGCAATAGTTCTTGTCATAATCTTTTCCCTACCTTCACCATCAAGACCTGTGATGAATCTACATGAAGCACTTCTTGTTTCGTTAAACTTCATAACAGCCATAGAATTTCCTCCTTTCCTATTAAATTGCCTGTGCATAAAACTGTGTATAATGTGTGGATAAAATACAGGCAGTATATTATAAACTTACATATTTGAAAAATCAAAGGTTTTAAGGATTTTATCTGTATCTGGTAGATTTTCATCATAATCTAAGTCGAATAAATCCTCATCTTCATCATCAATATTGACTTCCTCTATGTCTTCATCTTCTGCGTTTTCAGCCACTGTAGTATGATTAACGGGGCATATTTCGCCTTGAGTAGGATAGAGTTTTCTTAATTGTTCTCTTTCTAAGATTTCCTCCATAGATAACTGAAGAGACTGCAGATGTACTTTTACTTCTTCATTTGGCCTGAACTTACGAATAGCAATTAAATTGTCATCATTAAGTTCAATATCACTTAAAGTAATTGTAATAGTTTGAGTCCAATTTTCAGCAGCTACCTTATTTGTGATATCTATCTTCTTTATTTTTGCAATTATCATTGTGCAGGGCATTAAAACACCTCCTCATATAGAAATTATAAATATGTGTCTAAATAATAGCTTGTAGAAGCAGAACTTCAACAGTATTTTGAACACTTAACATTTTAAACGAATGTTAGAAATTGAGTACGATATGAGTCGATTCGGTAGCATCAGACGAATTTTAATAGCCACCTTTAAAGTGATATTTATTAGGTCTAACGTCTACATGGACAAAGTTAGAATACGTACCTATTCCAGTAAATCCAACTTCCTCTGCAGCCTTTGCAATTTGGGTAGGGGTATAGCCTGGGGAGTATATATCTGCAGCCATACCTTTCATGTGATAGCTATTAGATGATCCACCTACACGTTTGTTACATTCTAGGGTTCTGTATCCAGATGTAATGTTAATAGGGTTATTTAATTTAACCCTTAGTAGTTGAAGCTTTTCTAATAACTTACTATCTAGCTTTACAACTGATCCACCGTGACTACATTCAAACTCTTTAAGTTTAAAGTTTTTAGATATTTGTATGTTGTTCATAGAATTCTCCTTTCTTATTGAAATTCAGTATATTATACAGGATGAGGTTAGAAAATTCAGGAAAGTTAGAGTTTATCAAAGCATTTTACATACAAAAAAGTCATTGTAATAGATAGGAAGTTATAAAGGCTTTAATAATCTAGAAAATATTTGAAATGTGAAGTACATTTAATGTATAATTTACAGTAGAAGTTATTCTTTAGAACACTTTAATATATAGCTAAAAAAATTAAAGGAATGAAAACCGTGGGATATTATATATTTTTTGATGAGTCTGGAAAAATTGATAGGCAAACGGGTAAATATTCTTACTATGGTTCTCTGGGAATTAAAAAGAATCAATATGAATACATAAACGAAGCATTACCTAAAGATGAAAATAGAAGAGAATTACATTTTCAAAAATTTAATCTGACTGATGTAGATATATATCTACATGTATTATCAGAGGTTCTTGATAAAGCTCAGTTTAATGTGTATTTAGTAGATAGAGATAAGGCATTAAATATTGCTGATAGACTGTTACTAAGCTCAACAAAGTTAAGGGAGTTACTTTATATAAAGATACCTGAAAGATTGATATATGGGATATTAAGGCATCTAGAGGATTTTTATTATGTAGATATCTACATAGATAAATGCGATGAATATGATGAATATAATATTAAATCGAAGCTAGAATATCAATTAAATGCACAGGCTGTCTATAGAGATAAAAAGTATTTTATAAAGAATGTTACACAGATTGACTCGAAGAATGATATTATCCTACAAGCAACGGATGTTATTTTAGGTATTATTTCATTTTTGATTGAAGAAAAATATTATTCAATCAAAGATAACTTAACTGAGAAAGATTTTAAATATATAACTGATAATATAACTGATGATGAAAGAGAAGTTATTATTTCAAGTTATGAATATAATGAAAAGAGAAAAGAATATGTTTTAAAAGTTAAAAGTAATAAAAAAAGATTTGAAGAAGTGAATAGGATTTTAGAAAAGAATAACTATTATACTCAATCATCTATTCAAAAAAGTGAGTTAATCTATAGATTATTAGATAGTGACAAAATTGATCGATTGAATAAGATTTGTATGTATCTATGGGAACAATATGGTGAAAGTATTGAAAGTAGAAATATTAGTGAGTATATAAGTAAATTTATAATATTTAAAACAAAGTTCGATAACTATAGTAAAATTAAAATATTAAATATTAAATATTTATAAGAGTAGCGATCGGGAACTATCTCTAAAGGATTATGAAGCAGCTTTAGGGTTTGGAAGAAATTCTAGCAATTTAGTAAAAAGATATTTGAAAGAATTAAAAATAACTTATTGATTAAAAGTTTATTGAAAAGTGTATAATCATAATATATAATAATATATATATTATATTTTAAGCAATTTTTATAATAAAATTGCATATATTAATATATATACTCTCGGAGCTATTCGACAGTATGTATATAGAAGTAATTTATTGCTGAAGTCTCGGGCGTTTACTCGACAGATAAGCAATTAATAAACGGCTAATATTACCCCTGGTTGATATACTAGGCATAATATTAGTCTTTTTATTTTGTATTAATTGACATAGGATATAATTTCTTAACTTCTTACACAGTCAGCTACTCTTGAGGTAGTTCTATGTGGCTGTGCGGCCGACTGTATAAGTTATCCTGCCATCTGACCGGTCCTTGCTACCGCTCCCTCCGCAAACTGTTTTTCAACTATATAAGTTTAAATAATATGGAAGAAAAACAGATTGCTACACTCGCTATGTCTATCTCTGGGACCTTTTCTCCCGCTCCTTCCACAGACTGTATCGTGTATTTAAAAAATATTATATTCTAGTGTAAAAGTTAAGTGGCTTGTTATTACCATACGTTCATAAAAGCCACTATTTTATTCAAATGAAAGCTATATAGAAGGGGGCGATACAGACTGTTCCAGTCGCTAGGCTGGTCTTTGTAGGTTTATTTTAAGATCGCCTTTGCTAGCCTTATTTTAGCCATTCTTTGTGGGTCTTTTACTTACACAGCCCGCTGCCATTAAGGTAGTTCTAGTTAGTCATGCAGCCGACTGTGTAAGTTTATCTGTCATCTTTCGGGTCATTGTTGCCGCTCCCTTCACAAACTGTTTTTATATGAGGTTATTATTTAGGGTAAAAACAGATTGTTCCAGTCGCTAGGTTTGTCTTCGGGGGTCTTTTACTTCCACAGCCCGCTGCCATTAAGGTAGTTCTAGTTAGTCATGCAGCCGACTGTGTAAGTTTATCTGTCATCTTTCGGGTCATTGTTGTCGCTCCCTTCACAAACTGTTTTCATGTGAGGTTATTATTTAGGGCTAAAACAGATTGTTCCAGTCGCTAGGTATACCTTTGAGGAAAAACTACTATTCATAATATCCTACCTTCGCAAACCCCAACTAACGCTACGCTTTCCCTAAATGTGGTGTTTAGGAAATAGTTGCCTTACTTTATGGAATTCCTTTAGGGTGGCAATTACCGTTACACAGGCTTAAGGCATTATAGGGGGTAGTTTTTAGAGCTGCCTTAAACTCTGCTTCACTTTCCCTAAACGAACATTTAGTGAATAGTTGGGGGAATATGATGAGCTAGGAAAGTTAATGTTTATAATATTTTTTAGAATTCCTTTAGGGTCTTTAGGTCTACTGTCTATCTCTTTGGTCCAATCGGTAGGGATGCCAGGCATCCCACCTACATTGTGGATATATGGACAGCCATTTAAAGTAGTATCTATAGAGGCTGCCCACATACCCACAAAGTTTACTACTACTGCTACTACTATTTAGGGTGCAGCTTCGAGGGTTGTGCATGATGGACAACTTATAATAGTACGTCCTGCAGCAAGTTGCCCACATGCATTACGTGGTCTAGCTATTGGGTCTTTATTATAGTAGCTCTTTGTAGATTTAGTCTTTGGGGTCCTAGAGCGCTATTACCTACGTTCATAGGTTGCATATTTCAGGTCATTTCTTCTAGTTATGCTTTAGGGGCCATTTTAGGGCATGGCCACGTTATTCCCATACGTCCATAAGTGGCGACTTTAGGGTCTTACCTTTGTATTCCTCTAGGGCTTTTGATAGGGTGGGACGCTGTAGCCCCTCCTTTGGGGTCAACAAACTTCCTAGTTCATTCCATAAAAAATATATAACCATAACTCTGGTTACATATTTTTTACTCCATTCATACAGAAGATTGTTCTTTGGGGTCTTTTATTTGTACTAGTCATAATTTCTGTATTTCAAACTATATATTCTACTTCCTCCGCCGCTCCTTCTCACAGACTGTAGCCTCTGGTGGTTTATCTTTGAAGCTGCTACAGACTGTTTCAGTCTCGGAAAAACACCTTAGTAATAATGTAATTTAATTACTTTTTACCTCTCTAAAGTTACTGCATATTTATAATTATGAATGTATATTTAGTGAAAGCTTCTACCAAACCTTCTACCATAAATTCTACCGAGAGGCATAATTTAATATAAAGCTGGATAAAGAGCGTACTATCTATATTATGTAAAATGTGTAGATTTCAATGGTTATATAAAAGGCATAAATCCATATAAAGGCGAAAAAAGGCCTCTTCCCTACTTTGGTAAGGAAGAGGTCGGCGGTTCAATTCCGCTCATCAGCTCCATAAAAACGTTATAAAATGCCGCTTCTAGGAGGAACTAGGGGTGGTGTTTTTTTGTCTCAACGTACTTTATCCATACCGCTACAATATATAAATTCCTTTACAAAGAAAAAAAGATATGGTAATATGTGAATTATAAAATGTAGTAACGAAAAACTTTTATTTTGTAATTAAGATAGCGGAAAAACCTAAATTATAATACAAATGGCAGGAGAATTGGAGTGTCAACAATAAATGGCAGGATATTATCTATATGTTGTTTAATTGTTGTATTTTTTTGTTCTTTTTTAGTTGTGTATCAATGAATCGTTTTTAAATGGGTAGCTATCATAAATCTAGCTGAACTAGCAAGATGAAGCTAGATTACATTATGATGGTTGACATTTAGAATATAAAGTTAAAAAAAAGGGGGAAATTTAGTGAAAAAGTTTTTGTCAATGTTACTAGCGCTAGCAATTACTTTGTCTTTAGCTGCATGTGGTCCGAAATCACCTGCGAACAGTTCTGATGGTGGCGAATCAGGTGGTAAGGCAGCAAAAAAAGTTATTAAAGTTAGTACCAAATTTGTCGATGATGAGCAAACAGCTATATCATTGAAAAAGGTAGTAGAAGCTATAAACCAAAGAAGTAATGGCTCACTAGAATTACAATTGTTCACAAATGGTGTATTACCAATCGGTAAAGATGGTATGGAGCAGGTAGTTCAAGGTTCAGATTGGATATTAGTAGACGGTATTAACTTCTTAGGTGATTATGTACCGGATTATAATGCTGTAACTGGACCATTCTTGTACCAAACATTTGATGAATATCTTGCTATGACACAAACTGAGTTAGTTCAAAATCTAAACAAGCAAGCAGAAGAACAAGGGATCAAAGTGCTTTCTGTAGACTGGCTATTTGGATTTAGAAGTATGATGACTAAAAAACCAATTAAAACTCCAGACGATATGAAGGGGTTAAACATTAGGGTCCCAACAAGTCAATTATACACCTATACAATAGAAGCTATGGGTGGAAATCCTGTTGCAATGCCTTATCCAGACACTTATGCAGCAATCCAACAAGGTGTAATTGATGGCGTAGAAGGTTCAATAATGACTTATTATGGAACAAAGCAATATGAAAACGTTAAAGAATACTCTTTAACAAACCACCTGTTAGGAGTTTCAGCAGTTACAATTTCTACTAAAGTTTGGGATAGTTTAACTGACGAGCAAAGAACTATTATAACAGAAGAGTTTGAAAAAGGTAAAGAAGACAATTTAGCTGAAACTATTCGTTTAGAAAAAGAGTATGAGCAACTATTAAAAGCAGAAGGTGTAAACTTTCACGAAGTAGATGCAGATGCTTTCCTTAAAGCAGCGGCTCCAGTATATACAAGATTTGATAAATGGACGCCAGGGATCTATGAGCAATTAGTAAAAGAATTAGAGATCATAAAAGCAAACTTAAAGTAATCTGATTGTGTCATCAATAAAGTTGGAAGGATATATTTTCCTTCCAACTTTAAGTATACAATACTCTTCTTACGTACAAAGGAATCCTACCTTATTTTATTAATAATTTTTAAATAATTTGGTTGCGTATAAATTCTTAATTTGTACCGTATATATTTAATAAAAATTCCTCCCCAAAAGTAAAAGGAATGCAATAAGAGATTTTAAGAAAATCATTAAGCGAAACCACCAATGGGTGGCGATTGTTGTTAATCTTATAGGAGGTAAACATGAATAATATCTTAAAAAAACTGGAACAAGATTTTGAGCTCTATTTAGGAAGTATTTTTTTATCTATTACTTCAGTTATCGTTATCATGAACGTATTCACTAGATATTTTTTAAAATTCACATTTACTTGGGCAGAAGAAATTGCGGTAGGCGCATTCGTATGGACCATATTTTTAGGTTTTGCTAGTTCGTATAAAAAGAAAGAATTGATAGGTGTAGAAGTATTGGTAGCTGTATTACCTGAAAAAGCAAGAAGTATAGTAGAGGTTTTCACTTCAATAATTATAACGATTTTATCTGCTACGATGTTTTATTTTAGCTATATATATGTAGCGGGATCTACCAAAATAACAGCTGCTTTAGAGGTATCTTATAAATATATTTATGCATCGATCGTACTAGCTTTTGGACTAATCACTTTATGTTCAATTTATTTTTTAATACAGTCAATTCAAAAAATATTTTCTAATAAAAAAGTAAAAAATTAGGCGGTGAAATAATAATGCAATCTTTTCTACCAATTATAGTTCTATTTATTTTATTCTTTCTAAACATACCAATCGCATATGCTTTAATAGGTTCTTCTTTATTTTATTTTGTATTCATCAATACAACAATGCCTATGCAGATGATCATTCAACAATTTGTAACTTCAGTAGAGTCTTTTCCATATTTGGCAGTACCATTTTTCATCATGATGGGTTCTATCATGAATTATTCAGGAATCAGTGAAGCATTAATGGATTTTGCCAATATCTTAGTGGGACATACCAAGGGAGGTCTTGCTCAGGTTAACGTGCTATTAAGTACATTAATGGGTGGGATTTCGGGTTCTGCAAATGCAGATGCAGCGATGCAATCTAAAATACTAGTGCCGGAGATGGTGAAAAAAGGATTTTCTAAACCGTTTTCAGCTGCAATTACTGCTGCATCATCAGCAATAGCACCAGTAATTCCACCAGGGACAAACCTGATCTTGTATGCGATTATTGCAAACGTTTCTGTAGGAGATATGTTCTTAGCTGCATACATGCCGGGCATATTGATGTCAGTAGCTTTAATGATAGCAGTACATATTATATCTGTAAAAAGAGATTATAAGCCAAGTAGAGATAGAATGCCGAGTTTTGGCGAATTTGCGAGACAATTTATAAAATCTATTTGGGCGCTGCTTATTCCTTTTGGCATCATTTTAGGAATGAGGAGAGGAATGTTTACGCCTACAGAGGCAGGCGGTATCGCGGTATTATTTTCAGTAATCGTTGGATTCTTTATGTATAGACAATTAAAGCTAGAGCATATACCAATCATATTAATGGATACAGTGAAGAGTACAGGTGCGGTAATGATAATAATCGCAAGTGCTAAAGTCTTTGGCTACTATCTAACCCTAGAGAGAATTCCACAAATGATCACTGAAACACTTATGAACATGACAGATAGCCCCTTCATACTGTTAATGGTAATAAACTTATTACTATTATTCATTGGAATGTTTATCGAAGGAGGAGCAGCTCTGGTAATATTAGCACCATTGCTAGTTCCAGCGGTTAAAGTGTTCGGTGTAGACCCGATTCATTTTGGAATGATCTTTATCGTAAATATTATGATCGGTGGACTAACACCACCATTTGGCTCTATGATGTTTACTGTGTGTTCTATTGTAGATGTAAAACTAGAGGATTTTATTAAGGATGTTTGGCCTTTTATCGCGGCACTATTGATAGTACTTTTAGTACTTACTTATTCTCCAGGCATTGCATTGTTTACTTTAGGCTTATTTAAATAAGCCTGAATAGAGTGGAAGGAGGAATACTTTGAATAACCTAAGAGAAAAAAACGTATTTTTACTAGATATGGACGGAACGATCTATCTGGGAGATGAATTGATTGATGGAGCAAAAAAGTTTCTCGAGACCATAAAAAATAAAGGGAAAAGATATATTTTCCTTACAAATAATTCATCAAAAAGTAAAGAAAGTTACGTAGAAAAACTAAGTAGATTGGGGATAGAAGCTTCAGCAGAAGAAGTATTTACTTCTGGGGAAGCCACTACCATGTATTTAAAGAAAGAAAAAGAAGGTGCTAAAATCTATCTACTAGGTACAGCAGCTCTAGAGGCAGAATTTATACAGGCGGGCTTTGTTTTGGAAAAAGAGAGACATAAAGATATCGACTATGTTGTCCTAGGGTTTGATACGACGTTAACTTATGAAAAGCTATGGGCTGCCTGTGAATACATAGCTGAAGGGGTAGAATACATAGCAACACATCCAGATTTCAATTGTCCTTTGCCGAACGATAAATTTATGCCAGATGCAGGTGCAATGGCTGCACTAATTGAGGCATCTACTGGGAAAAAACCTAAGGTCATAGGAAAACCAAATAAAGAAGTCGTAGAAAGTATTGCTTTAAAATACGGCTTAAATAAAGAAGATATGGTAATGGTTGGAGATCGACTATATACGGATATCAAAACTGGAAAAAATGCAGGAATAGCTTCTGCATTGGTCTATTCTGGTGAAACGAAGGAAGAAGATTATAAAAAAAGTGAGATTAGAGCAGACTATGTTTTTAATTCCATAAAAGATATGATTGATTTATTATAGCTTAAAATTAGATGACAAAGTGAAGGGTAACGTTTGATTTTATTGTATGATCATAAGCGCTTTAACAAGTAAAATCTATAGAATCTTTTATATAGAAATTGAAATTATTTATAAAAAATGAAGGAATGATAGCATGAGCGAAACAATAATCGATAAAATTGAATTAAACCCAGTTATTGCAGCCGTTCAAAACGAGAACGACTTAGAGACTGCAATTAATTCTCATGTAACCACTATATTTTTACTTTGTGCAGATATATTTAATGCGAAATCATTAGTCGATCGAATTAAAAAAGTAGATAAACGTGCTTTAATACATATCGATTTTCTCGAAGGAATCGGAAAAGACTCTAAAGCAATTGATTATATTATTGAAGTTATTCAACCAGACGGGGTTATTAGCACGAAAAGTAGCCATATAAAGATAGCAAAAGATAAAGGCATGTTTACAGTGCAGAGATTCTTTTTAATTGACAATAAGTCCTATGAAATGACAATACAAAGTGTTAAATCTAAGCAGCCGGACATGATTGAAATTATGCCAGGCGTTATGCCGGGAGTAATAAAGCGTATTACAGGACAGCTATCCATACCAGTGATAGCGGGAGGATTAATAAGCAATAAACAGGATATAATGGAGGCATTAAAGTCAGGTGCGATAGGGGTATCCACTGGTAAAAAGTCTTTATGGGAATTAGAATAGCAACTGATCTATGGTTCTGCATAGAATAGTTATATCATATATTCTTTTGTAAACCACAAGTATATATGATATGATGTACTTAACAGATTAATAAAAAAATATTTATGGCTGAGATTAGGAGAGCTGTGTAACTAAATCTATTTAAAATAGGTTTAGATCTACACGGCTCTTTTTAATTTTTAATTTATTGGGGCTAGATTTTTTATAAAGGAGGAATAGCAAATGTATGATGTGACAGTCATCGGTGCAGGTATAATAGGAACTTTTATAGCAAGAGAGCTTTCAAAATATCAATTGAAGGTGTTAATGGTAGATAAAGAAAACGACATCGCCAATGGAACTACAAAAGCAAATAGTGCGATTGTTCATGCTGGATACGATGCAAAAGAGGGAACATTGAAAGCTAAATTAAATGTACGGGGAAATGAGCTCTATGAAAATATATGTAAGGAACTAGATGTTCCTTTTAAGCGAATCGGATCTCTAGTGGTAGCATTTAATGAGCAGGAGATGGAGGCGGTCAAAGAGCTGTTTGAAAGAGGGCTAGAAAATGGCGTTCCTCAGATGGAAATATTAGATAAGGAACGTGTGTTAAAGCTTGAAAACAACTTAAATGAGGAAGTGGTAGGCGCTTTATACGCAAAGACCGCAGGAATTGTTGGTCCATGGGAGCTGGCCATTGCTTTAGCTGAAAATGCTTTGGAAAATGGTGTAGAAATGCTACTAAACAGCCCGGTAACGGATATAAACAAAAACTCTGATGGATATTCAATTACGGCTGGTGATAGAATCATACAAAGTAAAATTATTATAAATTGTGCAGGACTTTATTCCGATGAGATTAACAATATGGTAAATACACCAAGCTTTGAAATATTGGCAAATAGAGGGGAATATAACTTATTTGATAAGTCTGTTGGGAACTTAGTGAATACTGTAGTTTTTAGATGCCCTTCAGAAGCAGGTAAGGGAGCTGTTGTTTTACCTACAGTCCATGGAAACTTATTGCTTGGGCCAACAGCAGAATCTGTAGATAGTAAATCTAATTTGAGCACAACCTTTGAAGGATTAACTTCTTTGAATGATCATGCGCAGTATACCTTGAAAGAAGTAAGCTTTAAAAATGTAATCACCTCCTTTACAGGGTTGAGGGCAAAAACGAAGAATCAAGATTTTATTATTGAAGAATCAAAGGAGTCCCTAGGCTTTTTTAATGTAGCGGGCATCGATTCTCCAGGCCTGACTGCAGCGCCTGCAATTGCTGAGTATGTTATAGAATTAGTAAAAGATAGAATTGAAGTTCTGGAAAAAAATCAAAGTTTTAACCCAAAGAGAAGACCGAGTATTCATTTTATAGAACTATCCCATGATGAAAAAGCAAAATTGATTGAGAAAGATCCTAGATTCGGGAGAATTATATGTCGATGTGAGAACATTACAGAAGGTGAAATCGTAGATATCATTAAAAGAAAAGCAGGGGCAACAACTCTGGATGGCGTAAAGAGAAGAGCAAGACCGGGTTCAGGAAGATGTCAAGGTGGATTCTGCGCACCGAAGGTAATGGAGATTCTTGCAAGAGAGCAGGGAATAGACATTACAGAGGTTGTAAAAGATGGGCTAGATTCTCATATATTGATAGGCGAAACCAAGTAATATAAATAGATAAAAGTGGGAGGGAGCATTTTGTTACATTACGATATTGTAGTAATCGGTGGAGGTCCTGCAGGTTTAGCTGCGGCCATAGAGGCAAGAAAAAATGGAGTGAAAAAAATATTGATCATAGAGAGAGATACTGAGCTCGGTGGAATACTGCAGCAATGTATTCACAATGGATTTGGACTGCAAGTTTTTAAAGAAGAGCTTACTGGCCCAGAATATGCAGAAAGATTTATTAAAGAGTTAATTACTATGGGCATAGAATATAAGTTGGACACAATGGCATTGGAGGTTTCTGAAAATAAAGTGATTACAGCCGTCAACCCAGTAGATGGAATGCTGCATATAAAAGCGGGTGCTATTATATTAGCAATGGGCTGTAGAGAAAGAACGAGAGGCGCTATTCGAATACCGGGAACTAGGCCGGCAGGCGTCATGACAGCTGGAACGGCTCAAAGATTTGTAAATATGGAAGGATATATGATTGGAAAGAAAGTCGTGATTCTTGGCTCTGGTGATATTGGATTAATCATGGCAAGAAGGCTGACCCTTGAAGGTGCAGAAGTGTTGGCTGTTGCGGAGCTTATGCCATATTCAGGTGGACTAACAAGAAACATAGTGCAATGCTTGGAGGATTTTAATATTCCGCTTTATTTGAGTCATACGGTTACCAATGTAGAAGGGCGCCATAGAGTGGAGTCTGTAACTATCGCTCAGGTAGATGAAAGATTTAAGCCCATCGAAGGAACAGAAAAGAAATTTCAGTGTGATACTTTACTATTATCTGTTGGTTTGATTCCTGAAAATGAGTTATCTAAATCTGCGGGAATAGCGCTGGATTCTATTACTGGTGGTCCTATTGTCAATGAATCTATGGAAACCTCTGTAGAAGGAATTTTTGCATGTGGGAATGTTGTTCATGTCCATGATTTGGTGGATTGGGTTACAGCAGAGAGCAAAAGAGCAGGTATTAGTGCTGCCAAATACATTAAAGGTCAAATAGAAAATAATTGTAAAACAATACATCTAAAAGGAATCAATGGGGTGCGTTACATCGTTCCTCATCAAATAAGATTAGAAAATGTGGAAGAAAAAGTGGAACTTATGATGCGTGTAGATAATATTTATAAGGATGTAAAGCTTGTTGTTAGAAATAATACAGACGTGATAAAGGAAATAAAAAGAAATCACGTTGCCCCTGGAGAAATGGAAACGATTCAATTAGATTTAAGCCAATGTAATTTAAATGATTGTGATGAAATTTGTGTAGAGATTGTGAAAAAGGAGGCGTAAATATGGAAGCAAAAGATATGATTTGTATTGTTTGTCCTTTTGGTTGTAAGCTTAAAGTGAAACAGAATGATGCAAGTGAGTTAGGGTATTCCGTTGAAGGGAATAAATGTTTCCGAGGAAAAGACTATGGTATTAGAGAAATGACGAATCCTACAAGAGCTTTAACAACAACGGTTTCTATAATAGATGCTTCTATAAAAAGACTTCCGGTACGAACATCAGGAACGATACCGAAGGGATTAATAGAAGATGCAATGAAGGAGATCAATAAAATAGAAGTGAAGGCACCTGTAAAAGTAGGTGATGTTATTATTAAAAACATTCTAGATACAGGCGTAGATATAATATCCTCTAGAAGCATGTGCCAGGTTTCAGAAGAGTATAATTATTTGGAGCAATGCTTAGCACAGATATAAATTATTGATAAATAAGGGAAAAAGGGGAGGGAGAGATTATTGCTAAGTAATGGGGAAATTGCTTTAAGGTTAATTTTATCAGCCCTAGCAGGTGGTATTGTCGGAATGGAAAGAGAAGCCAACAATCATCCAGCTGGGCTTAGAACCCATATATTAGTTTCTTTAGGCTCTACCCTTATTATGCTAATATCTATGTATGGATTTCAGGGACCAGGTATAAATAACAGTGGAGATCCCGCAAGATTAGCCGCTCAGGTTGTTAGCGGCATTGGATTCTTGGGCGCAGGAACAATTATAAGAACAGGAAACAATATTCGAGGGTTAACTACTGCTGCCAGTATTTGGGTTTGTGGAGGGATAGGATTAGCGATAGGGAATGGTTATTATTTAGGAGGACTCACAACTGCTATAATTGTTTTATTCACCTTAGGAAGTTTAGGATTTATAGAGAATAAAATCTTCAAAAATCAATACAAACTATTGAGTGTTCATTGTAGAGAAAGAGCCGGATTAATCGGCGACATCGGACATATATTAGGAAAACATAGTATCATTATTAAAGATATTAAGGTTGACAGGGAAGACAACATTGAAGAAGGTGAGTCCTCAAGTATAGAAATTACATTTACGCTAAAGCTACCCTCTAGATTTATAAACGATAGTTTTTTTGATGAAATTTTAAATGTCGATGGAGTAGAAGATGCATTGTGGGATAGAGAGCTTGGAGATGCGTATTTATATTAAAGAATAGATTAAGGGAAAAAAGATTTATCGAGAGGGTGCTTGCATCCTCTCGATTTTTCGATTTTGATTTAGATTTTGTAAAAAAGATGTTGAGAACTAAACTGATTTCTTTTCGAACTCTTGTAGTTTTGTATACACTTTTTGAAAAAGAAATACAGTAGGGCTTAAAAACCCAAATACACCAAAGGCTGTTTCTAATCCAATAGTACTTCCAAGTAACATCCCTAAATATCCAGTTATTAGTGAAATTAAAATTAAAAACATATTTCTCCTCCTCAAAACTGATTAATTACAGTTATATACTTGTCTTTTTTGCTAAATACATTTTCTACAAAATAGAATAAAGTGATCATAGCCAAGACCAATCATACAATAAATCTGGATATCAAAAGATCACATGGATTAAAGATAATTCAAAAATAATTCTTGTATTGAAACAAAGAATGAAAACATTGAAATAATATAGTCTGTAAATAACGTATGATTTCCTCTTGAAAAATAACAACAATATTATTAAAAGTAATAAAAATTTACCACTGTAATTAACACCACACAAGCAGGTAAAAAAATTGAAAGTCCTATTTTACTATTCTTCATTCTATTTCATATTTTGTATCGATTAAATCCTAAAAGGGCGATATTAAACAGAACTGAACTTTTATTTTTTATGAATTTGGAGAATCAGAACTATTCAATCATTAGATAATAGTCTTGGCTTAAGAAAGTTTTTTCACCATTAAAACTTGTATACGAACTATCTGCATAATATTTAAAGCCAAGTTTAGTCATAACTTTTTTTGATCCTATATTATCAACTGCATGTCTACAAAAAAACTTTTTCTCTCCTAAAATTTTTGTAGCAAAATCTAATATAACCTTTCCAGCCTCTGTAGTCAGTCCTTGTCCCCAATATTTTTTCATAATATTATATCCAAGTTCATAACAGCCAAGTTCTTCTTTAAAGTTTATAGAACCTGAGCCAAATAATTCTCCAGTTTCTTTTAATACAAATCCCCAGACATAATGATATTCGTTATTAATATTTTGCACTTCAATTTTTAGCCATTCCATAGTATCATCAACAGATTTGTGTAGGTCCCATATCATAAACTTTGCTACTTCCGAATCCGATGTCCAGCGCTTAAAAATATGACGAGCATCGTTTATTGAGAGTGGTCTAAGTAGTATTCTTTTACTTTCTAATATAGGTGTAATCATTTCCGATCGTCCTTTCCTTTGTGTAGATCTATATGACGCTGGTTAAAAAAGATGGTGCAATATATAAGATCCTTTCGTTATTTTTTTGACCTATATTTTAAGTATTCTGTAAGATAGCCATTACTTTTAAGAATAAGTTTGCAAATATAACCCCTAAACCTATATATCCAGTGCCAATAGCTGTTAAATTCATTAAAGATGCTTTCTTATCGTTACTTAACGGTGAATTACAAATTAAACCGATGGTTTACAATAACATTTAATTCCCTTTTAGTAATTTAAATAAAAACTCACAGAGAAATTTTAGCCATACTAAAAGGATAATCGGTTCAAGATATCTTTCATAATAAATTAAGAAATTAAAAATAAGTTTTTCCATATCTGTACTTTCTATAGAAATACTAAGATTATTAAAATATTTTAATCTAAATATAATCAATAAACTTGAAATAAATATTGCTGTACAGATAAAATCATCGGAAAATGAACCAAACTTAAGTATTCGTTTCATAAGGTAGCCTCCTTGTTTTGTGCTACTTATCATCCCAACTACTGTTGTGTCTAAAAAGGGTAATAAGGTACAGTTTATTTTGATGATTCATATTCAAATGTAACAATTCTGCAATTTCTACATCTATAAGACACTAATTTCTTCATGATGAAAACTGAATCAACTAATATTTCATCTCCCAATGTAGTAAATTTCCGTTTGTTATGATCAGTCCATTTTATATCTCTAGTTGGATATATATACCCACTCTCCATTCTCAATCCACATTTAGGGCAGCTTGCATTTTCTAAAATTGTCATTTTCTTCTCCTCCTTTTAACCTTTATTCATGGAACTTTATAGAACTAGGGGTCACTGAGAATCCTACTCTTTTTTATTTTAATTATTCACGTCACATTCTTTATCTTTTGTCGTTATATTATTCTGCACAAGAAGAAAGAAACCTTTAAAGAAATCAACCCAATTAAGAAAAAACTATCCATATTTAGATGAGCTGGAGACAGTAGACGATGGATTGAATTTGTAAGAAATCTAAAACTTTTCCTTATAACTTTTGCACATAGTTTAGATGTTTTATTATTATAAAGTCTCATAACAATAAAAGTATACGTTTATATTTCATGAACATAGAACTAATAAAGAAGAGGTTGCATTCAGATGCAGTTGCTATCATTTTCACAAAGTCTTTTAAAATACAGCTTTTAGAAGGAACTAACGTCTAAAAATTCTGTTCGTATAAAATATAAAACAAAGATTCTATTTAGGAAAAGGAGTTTTATAGGGATCTGTAGAATATTATTTTAGTAGAGAGGTGAATTGTATGAAAGCTATTGGAATTACTATTTTTCTCATTTTTATTGTGGGAATAGAATTTTTATTAGATAAAAGCAGACGGGAAAAAATTGAGGAAGAAATCAATTTTATTGGAGGAAACGTTATAAATATAGAACGCAGAAATCTTTTCACAGGTCGGGGACCCTTTTTCATTGAAGGAAAGGGAGAGACTGTTTATAAAATAGAATATGTAGTTGATGGAGTTCTGAAAGAGGGCTGGGTTAAATTTGCTGGACTCTTTGGTGTGGATTGGAGATTGTGATGAAACTATTGGATGATAAAAATTTGGGTAAAGACGAAAACTTAGTAAAGAAAGGATTAAATTTAATAGACTATAAAGAGCAAGTAATTTCCTTGTGGAATGATATGGACCATCAAAATTGGGATGCTTTGTATACATATTTCCAAGATGATGCTATAATTAATTGGAACAATACAAATGAAAGCTTTAATGTAACAGAATTTGTAAAGGCAAATGCCGAATACCCAGGAGATTGGAGCATTGAAATTGAACGTTTAGAATGTATCCAAAACTTAGTGATTTCAGTTGTAAAAGTACAACTAAAAAGGGATGCTGTATCTGTTCATGCAACATCATTCTTCGAGTTTGAGGATGGAAAAATAAAGCTCTTAAATGAATATTGGGGAGATGACGGGGAGCCGCCTCAATGGCGGATTGAAAAGCAAATAGGAAGACATATCCTACCTAAAAAAGATCTGTAGTGCTTCAGATCTTTTTTGCATTAGAAACTAGGCAATATGGATTGACACAAAATATAGGGCATGGTAATATTTATATACGACATATAGTGGTAGGATATACCAACAAGATTCATTTAATTTTATGAATTGCATTAACTTTTTTATACATAAGGAGGATTTTCAAGAATGATTACTAAGATTACAAAGCGAGATGGAAGAGAAGTTCCTTTTAATATTGAAAAAATTGCAAACGCTATATTTAGGGCTTCAAAATCTGTAGGAGAAGAGGACTATGAAGCTGCTTTTAATATAGCAGAACAAGCAGTAGCATATATCGAAAAAGAAATTAACAATCCGAATCCATCCGTAGAACAAATACAAGATATTGTAGAGAAAGTCCTTATAAAGAATGAAAAGGCAGAGATTGCGAAAGCATATATCATTTATAGAGCTGAAAGAACGAGATTGAGAGAAATGAATACTCGTCTTATGAAGATATATGAAGATTTAACCTTTAAGGATGCTGAAGATAATGATGTCAAACGTGAAAATGCAAATATAGATGGTAATACTGCCATGGGAACGATGTTGAAGTATGGTTCTGAAGGGGCAAAGCAGTTTTATAATATGTTCGTTTTAAAAGAAGAATATTCAAGTGCCCATAAAACTGGGGATATCCATATACATGACCTTGATTTCTTAACACTTACAACGACATGCTGCCAAATTGATATTAAAAAACTATTTGAAAATGGCTTTAGCACAGGGCATGGCTATTTAAGGGAACCAAAAGATATTCAAAGTTATTCTGCACTGGCTTGTATTGCAATTCAATCCAATCAAAATGATCAGCATGGAGGGCAAAGTATTCCAAACTTTGACTATGGCATTGCACAGGGTGTTACAAAGACCTATAAAAGATTATATGCTAAAAATCTTACCAATGGCATTGAGCTGCTTTTTGACAATATAGAGGCGGAAAATTTAGTAGAACAGGTTTTAAAAGAAATAAAAGAAGAACATCAGCTGGAACCCAATCTAAAGATGGAACAGCAGTACATAGAAATTGAAGAAAAATTTCTTCTAAAATATTTTAAAGATCTAGATAAAATAAAGAAAGCACAGCAATTTGCAAGGGACAGGGCTTATAAAGAGACGGATCGAAGTACATATCAGGCTATGGAGGCACTGATTCATAACTTAAATACAATGCATTCTAGAGCAGGTGCTCAAGTACCATTCAGCTCTATCAATTATGGAACGGATACATCCTTAGAGGGTCGTATGGTTGTTAAAAATCTTCTTCTCGCAACGGAATCAGGACTAGGAAATGGTGAAACTCCAATATTCCCAATCCAGATATTCAAAGTAAAAGAAGGGATAAATTACAATACAGAAGATCCGAATTACGATTTATTTCAACTGGCATGCAGAGTTAGCGCAAAGAGATTATTTCCGAACTTCTCATTTATTGATGCTCCTTTTAACTTAAAATATTACAAAGAAGGAAAGCCTGAAACGGAAATCGCTTACATGGGCTGTAGAACCAGAGTCATGGCAAATGAATACGATCCAACAAAAGAGATTGTATACGGAAGAGGAAATTTAAGCTTTACAACTGTAAATCTACCGAGAATTGCATTAAATAGCGGTGGCAATATGGAACTTTTCTATAAGGAATTGGATGAAAAAATTGATTTGGTCATTCAGCAGCTTATGGATCGATTTGAGATACAAGCGCAGAAAAAGGTTAAGAATTTCCCATTCCTTATGGGACAAGGTGTTTGGGCAGACTCAGATAAACTCGGTTGGGAAGATGAAATTAGAGAAGTCTTAAAACATGGTACTTTAACTTTAGGATTTATAGGTCTGGCTGAATGTCTGAAAGCTTTAACTGGAAAGCATCATGGAGAATCAGAAGAATCTCAAAAACTTGGTCTGAATATCATAGAGCACATGAGAAAGCGTATGGATGCAGCTTCTAAAGCATATCAGATGAATTATTCTCTAATCGCTACACCTGCTGAAGGAATCGCTGGAAGACTTGTAAAAATCGACAGAGAGCACTTTGGGGAAATTGAAGGTATTACAGATAGAGAGTATTACACAAATAGCTTCCATGTACCTGTTTATTATAAAATTAATATATTTGACAAAATCAGAAAAGAAGCACCATACCATAATTTAACCAATGCAGGGCATATCACTTACGTTGAATTGGATGGAGACACTTCAAAAAATACCGAAGCCTTTGAAAAAGTCATCCGAGTAATGAAAGAAGAGGGAATCGGATATGGCTCCATCAATCATCCGGTAGATCGAGATCCTGTTTGTGGCTATTCTGGGATAATTAACGATAAATGTCCCAACTGTGGTAGAGAAGAAAATGATGTGAAGTTTGAAAGAATTAGAAGAATTACAGGATACTTAGTGGGAACATTGGATCGGTTTAACGATGCCAAAAAATCAGAGGAAAGAGACCGAGTAAAGCATAGCTATATGGCATAACTATTTTTATTGAATATAGGGTGAATGTTGATGAGTAATATGGTAAGAGTTGCAGGCGTTGTTGAAGAATCCATTGTAGATGGTCCAGGGATAAGATTCGTTGTTTTTACACAGGGATGTAGGCACAACTGCCAAGGCTGTCACAATATGCATACACACTCCTTTGATGGTGGAAAATTGATCAGTATGGATAGTATACTTCATAAAGTACAAGAAAACCCACTGCTAGACGGGGTAACCTTAAGCGGGGGAGAACCCTTTGAACAAGCAGTAGTGCTTTCGAGTCTTTCCATTGAGCTAAAGAAACTAGGCCGTCATATTATAACCTACACAGGATATACCTATGAATATATCGTGGAAAAGGCTAAAAAGATGGAAGGCTGGATGGATTTACTTCATCATACAGATATATTGATCGATGGACGATTCGAGGTTGAAAAGAAAAATTTGAATCTGAGGTTTAGAGGTTCTGAGAATCAAAGAGTGATTGATGTGAAAAAAACACAGCTCAATAAACAGATAGTTCTTGTGGAATGGGACGAATAAGCATAAAAATTATTTAATGTATAATATAGTAAAATACCAAAGGTATACACAACAAAGATTTAGCTGAAGAAACTACAAAGCGACATTTGAATAGAATAAATTCAAAGTCGCTTTTATCTATTACCAATAAAAGCAAATACTCTACGAGGAGGAATATCTTATGAAGGATAGGACGAAATTTATTTTCTGGGGTTTCTTGCCTCTAGACTATAAGGCGATGGAGAGTTATTTAGAAGAAATGGCGAGAAAGGGTTGGATAGATCATTTCCCATAAGACATACGAATTTACTAACTTCTATGGGGCTTTACGTAACTTTTGTGTTTCCTATTTTGGCAGTCCTTATGTCCTCGTTACTCCTTTACAATTTAGTGTGGATATTCAGACTAAATACCAATATAAAAAAAGAACTTCCTATGAAAAGGCCAACTTTAAAAAATGCTAAAAAGAGGGCACTCATATCCACTATATTGGCCCTAACGCTGATATTGACTTTTATAATAGCGATGGTTACAGATGTATTTTTAACTTCTAATAAGGTTATCTTCGGTATATTTCCAGCAGTTTTAGGGATCGGTTCTGGACTTATCATGAGGTATTTTATAAAGAAAAGAGCCAAGGATAAGGGCGACAGTATTTTATACATAATCGTCGGTATGGTTTCTGTTGTAATCGTAGTGAATATTGTAGGGGCATTGTATATAAAAAATACAGCTGATAATACCATCGCTAAAGCTCCTATACCTGAAGGGTACCCTGTAGTTACGATGAAGGATATAAATAAAGAGGCTAAAGAAGTTAAACTTAAGAGTAGAGAATTTAGCTGGGGAGTGAGCCCTATCGTTCCTAAATACTATGATTATTGGGAGATGTGGAATATAGATGGTAGGGAACAAATGATAAGAGGAAGCTACTATGAAGTAAGTCATCCTTATTTTGCTCGAATCACTTTTGATGGAAAAGCTGAATCAATTTCAAGAGTACCAACATTTGTAAACCGATCACTAAGATGGGAAAATGAGCCTTTAATCGAAGATGAAGAGATGAAACAGCGATGGAAGGTGGATCGACTTTTATTAACAAAAGATAGAGATGCGATCATGGTACAAAAAGGAAATACCGTTGTATTTTTGGCTGGAGATATAGATTTCGATGAGGTCTATACACAGGAGAAGATTATTGAGAAATTGTTTAATTAAATGAATGTACGGATGTGCTTTCCTAGAAAAAATATTGCAGTATATTTAATAACGAATGGCGTTAGGATCAGTACTCTTAAAAGGGAGGAGAATGCGGAAGTGGAAAAAAACAAACTAATATCGGTATCTATAATTATGCTTGCTATAAGTATTGTATTTGGATCTGTTTTTATAGGTACTGGATTAAAAAGTCCAGAACAAGATGATATTTTAGAACTAGGAGAGGCGGCAAAATATCTAAGGCTGAGTGAAGGCGATTTACTATATATGATAAGAGGCAATGATTTTGGTATTAACTATATTGAAATTAATGGAAAATATATCTTTAGTAGAGAAGGATTGCATGAGTGGGTTAAAACTCGACAATTGAAAATTCAACGATAACTTGAAGCTGTTAAATGTATTATGAAATGCTTTGACAAACAGATACAATTATTGTAAAACTAGGTTGACAAATAAGTCAGTAGTGATATATTATTTCTATAGGGAATGAAGTTCTCCCTTGGCAATAGCCTAAACCGCAAATATGCTGATGACTTCTGCGAAAATACGCAGGAATTATCAGTTTTTTTTATTCCTGCCAATAGGGCGGAGGATTTTATTATGTTAACAAGTCTAGCGCTTATTTTTTTATTGGGGCTTACTCTAGGCAGTATATTGAACAAACTTAAACTGCCAAGCCTGCTAGGGATGATGATTGCTGGGATGATTTTAAGTCCTTATGGACTCAATCTGTTGCACCCATCTATTTTAGAAATATCTTCTGATTTAAGGCAACTAGCCCTAATCATTATTCTAACGAGGGCAGGGTTATCCTTTAATATTGGTGATTTGAAAAAAGTTGGACGTCCTGCATTGTTGATGTGTTTCGTTCCTGCTTGTTTTGAAATTATAGGTGTTACGGTCATCGCTACGAGAGTAATGGCCGTATCCTTTTTAGATGCTGCCATTATGGGTAGTGTTCTAGCAGCAGTATCCCCTGCTGTGGTTGTTCCAAGAATGATCAAAATTATTGAAGAGGGCTATGGCAAAGAAAGAAGTATACCACAATTGATCTTAGCGGGAGCATCCGTAGATGATGTGTTTGTAATTGTTCTATTTACAGCCTTTACTTCTCTAGCATCAGGAGGCAAAGTTTCCATCTTCAATTTCTTACAAATTCCAGTTTCTATCATACTAGGAATCATGCTAGGAGCCCTATTTGGTTTGATCTTAGTCTTATTTTTAAAAAAGATCTCTGTTAGAGATTCTGTAAGGATATTAATTGTTCTCAGTGTTTCTTTTCTACTAATGGAAATTGAACGCCAGTTGAATGGAATTCTGCCAGTTTCAGGCTTACTGGCAATTCTGAGTATGGGAATTATGATTTATCGAAAGGATGGTCTTTCCGCAAAACAACTGTCAATGCAGTATAATAAATTATGGGTAGCGGCAGAGATACTGCTTTTCGTGTTGGTTGGAGCTGCAGTAGACTTAAGCTATGCTACGAAAGCGGGCACATCTGCAGTCATCATTGTTTTGTGTGCGCTGATATTCAGAATGGTGGGCGTTTTTATATACTTATTAAAAACTACTTTGCTAAAAAAAGAAAAGTTGTTCTGTATGGTAGCATATACACCCAAAGCAACGGTGCAAGCCGCCATTGGTGCAATTCCGCTGTCTATGGGCTTGCCCAGTGGACAAAATATCTTAACAGTGGCTGTAGTATCCATTTTAATAACAGCACCCCTTGGCGCCATTGGCATTGATAAGCTCTATAAAAAGCTTTTAAATTAAAAGCTGAAATTTTATAAATTATTTAATACTGGAAGGAAATATTGGGTAAAAGAAGAATAATAGTAAAGGATACCTAAAAAGGTGTTAGAAAATCAGGAGAGAATGCATAAAATGGAGGATATGTTACAGGAAAAGAATAATTAGAGGATCAGTAGCAATGTGGGGATATTGTTTAAACTGATCAGTTATCGTATATAAGACATAGATAAATTGAGCTTAAAAGAAGGAGTGGATGTAGACATGTTTTACGGTTTTTATGGCATTATGGATTTAATGTTCCCTTTATTTTTTATTACGATTTTCAGTATTATCGTATTCGCTTTTTTTAAAGGAATAAGAGAATGGAGCAATAACAACAAACAGCCTGTTTTAAGTGTGCCGGCTAAAATTGTTGCAAAGCGCAATCATACCTCAAGGAGTACAAGTAATCATGATGGACATCATCATCATAGCACTTCTACAAATTACTACATTACTTTTGAAGTTGAAAGTGGCGATCGAATGGAATTTTATGTTTCTGGTAAAGAATATGGACTTTTAGCAGAAGGTGATATTGGGAAATTAACCTTTCAAGGAACGCGATACCATAAGTTTGAGAGGGAAATATAGCTTCAATTTAAGAAGAGCAATGGTAAACTTAAAAATAAAAGATATTTTGCAGGGACAAAAGGAGATATACAGATGATCGAAGTAAAGTTTTATGATGATATTGAGGATCGTTTATTAAAATTTGCAGTAATTGTTTCTAGACATAAGGGAAAGTGGGTATTTTGTAAGCACAAGGAAAGGAATACCTACGAATGTCCTGGTGGAAGAAGAGAAGAAGGCGAAAGGATTCTAGAAACAGCCCGAAGAGAACTTTGGGAGGAAACAGGGGCAGTTCAATTTGATTTAAGAGAGGTTTGTGTGTACTCCGTTACAAGAGAGAATGAAGAAACATTTGGTATGCTGTACTTTTCTGAAGTGAAACAGTTTGAAAAGCTACCACCTTTAGAAATCGAGAAAATAGAATTCTTTGATGAGTTGCCAGAGGCCTGGACTTATCCCTTGATACAGCCAACGCTGATTGAGAAGATAAAAAAGGAAAAGTTTATTTGAGGTGAACTATATGAACAAGGAAATAATTAATTGCTATCAGTGCAAATATTTCTATGTAACATGGAATCGAAATTTTCCAAAGGGATGTAAGTTCTTTGGATTTACCACACATAAACTACCATCCACTTATGTTTTTGAAACATCGGGCGATGTGTGTCACGGTTTTGTACAAAAGAACAGAGCAGAATAATCGTTTCAATACAAACATCTAAGGAGGACTACAATGTCTATAAAAAAAATATGGAGCATGATCTTAATACTTTCCCTAGTAATGGCTGTCTTAGTAGGATGTGGGGAGATTAGTCAGGAAACTGTAGGAAAAGGGCTAGATATATTAACGCAAATTGTGGAAGAAGAATTATCGAAAGCAGAGGACACCGGAGCGATAGAAGAAAATATTACGGAGCAAGAAACAGCTGGAGAGGGAAATTTACAGGTTCATGTGATTGATATTGGACAAGGGAGCGCCAATTTTATCGTGGGGGCAGACGGAAAAACCATGCTTTACGATGCCGGCGGAGAGGACTCCAGCTCCGGTAGAGTCGTTGTTGACTATATCAAATCCCTTGGCTATGAAAAAATAGATGTGGCTGTATTCACACATCCACATGCAGACCATATTAATGGTGCGCCAACGATTTTTAAAGAATTAAAGGTTGAATCCGTATATTATCCGAAGGTAACCCATAACACAAAGACCTTCGAAAACTTTGCAAATGCAGTTCAAAATGCAGGATTGAAGTTTAAAACAGCCAAGGCTGGCGTAAAAATTCCTTTTGGTGTGACAACGGCAGAGATTGTTGCACCCCTATCGAATCAATACGAGAATTTAAATGATTATAGTGCTACGGTAAAGCTTGCATGGAAGGATACCTCTGTTTTATTAACTGGAGACGTTGAAAAAACATCTGAAAAGGAAATGATCGAAAGTGCATACGATTTAGATGTGGATTTATTATTGGTTCCACACCATGGATCTAACTCTTCCACAACCAATGCTTTCCTAGATAAAACCACACCAGCCTATGCGGTGATATCCTGCGGTAAGGACAATTCCTATGGTCATCCTCATAAAGAGGTAAGGGCTCGTTTAAATAAAAGAAATATTAAAACTTATATTACTGCAGAGCTAGGAACCATCATTGCAACTTTAGATGGGGAAACAATCGGGTTTACAACTGTACCAAAGTAAAAAAGGAGATGGGGGATGTCCATGATAGTATTAGATCGATTTGAAGGAAATTTCGCAGTGGTTGAAATAGACGGTGAAACAGTCAATGTGGAAATCAACCTAGTAATGGATGATGTTAAAGAAGGGGACGTCTTAAAGATCGTGGAAGGATTCTATTATAGGGATGAAGAAGCCACCAGCAACCGAAAAAAATATATGGAAGATAGATTTAAGGATCTATGGGAAGATTAAACATCGGATTGAAAAAAGATCGATCGAACTCGATCTTTTTATTCTTGTTTAAGGAAATAGAAGTCATGGATAGGATAGCATGGGGTAGCTTTTTTATGGTATAATATTTTAAATTATTAGATGATTATAAAAAGTTATTTGATCATAAATTATTGCAAGGAGTGATTGCGTGCTAAAGATATATTTAACGAGACATGGAGAGACAGAATGGAACATCCAAGGTAAATTGCAAGGATGGAATGACTCCAACCTAACAGAGAATGGGATAGAAGGAGCTTACGCACTGCACCATCATCTATCGGATATAAACATAGATGCAATTTATTCCAGCCCTTTAGGAAGGGCGATGAAAACATCTGAAATTATAGCTGGAGAAAGAGGAATCGAAATTATAGAGGAACCGAACTTTAAAGAGGTTTACTTAGGGGATTGGGAAGGTAGAACCGGGATCGAGCTTGAAGAATTGTATTCAGAGCAATACTATAATTTCTGGCATGCACCCCATTTATACAGAACAGAAAAGGGAGAATCTTTTTCTAGAGTTCAAGACAGAGCCATAGGCGCTATTCACAAAATTGTAGAGACCAGAAAAAGTGGGAATATTCTAATCGTAACCCATGGTGTTACTTTAAAGCTGATTTTAGCATATTTTGAGAGTCGGTCTTTAGAAGATTTGTGGAAATCAAAATTCGTAAAAAATACAAGTCTTAGTTTAATTGAATTTGACGGCGAGGAATATCAGATTGCTTTATATGCAGACAGCAGCCATATAGCAGATGCATATTAAATATATTGAAGGGGGAAATCGCATGAGTAAGGGAATTGGTAGAGAGTTTATGGAAAAAACACAGTATCGTTATTTGGAAGAATCCGACCAAAATAAGGGGCTACCCCAGCCACCATTGGAAGTGCCGACGGATTCAAATGTAGCATTGATAAATTTAACGCCTGTAAAGGATATCAATGTTCAAAGGATCGATTTAAGAGAAGCCATAGAACGTAGGAAGAGCTTAAGAAAATACGCAGATACTAGCTTAACCATGGAAGAACTTTCGTATTTATTATGGTGCACTCAAGGGGTAAAGCAGATTGTATCCAGACCAGCGACCATCCGAACAGTACCCTCAGCAGGGGCCCGGCATCCATTTGAAACCTATCTCTTGATAAATAATGTGACTGGGTTAGAACCAGGTTTATACCGATACATAGCCCTTTCTCATCAATTGATGGTAGTGAACTTGGAGGCAGAAATCGACGACAAGATAATGAAGGCTTGTTTAGAGCAGGAGTTTATAAAAAATAGTGCAGTAACCTTCATTTGGACCGTAGATATGTACCGAACAGGATGGCGGTATGGAGAGAGAGGGTATCGATATATTCATTTAGATGCAGGTCATGTTTGTCAAAATCTATATCTTTCAGCTCAAAGTATAGACAGTGGTGTTTGTGCAATTGCGGCATTTGACGATGAAGAAATAAATAGTATAATTGGATTAGATGGAGAAAATCATTTTACTGTGTATGTAGCAACTGTAGGAAAAGTTTTATAAATAATCAAACTGATTTGAAGCACCATAAATTTTAGGATTAGGGGATGATTGAATGGACGTTAAAGAGAAAATACAGAAACTAAGAGCGCTTATGAGTGAAAATGGTATCGATGCTTATATCATATCAAACTCGGACCCTCATTTAAGCGAATACGTTGCAGAGCATTGGAAGGTTAGAAGTTGGGTATCTGGTTTTTCTGGCTCTGCAGGCACAGTAGTGATAACGAAGGACGATGGAGGACTTTGGACAGACGGACGATATTACATACAGGCAGAAAGACAGCTTGCTGGATCTGGCATTCGACTGTTTAAAGCAGCAGAACCCAATGTTCCAACATATACAGAGTGGATCGGAAACACCTTGGAAAAAGGTCAATGTGTTGGATTCGATGGATGGGTTTTTAATACAAGTATGGCAAAGGAAATGGAAACCATCTTTAACAATAAAGAGCTCAAGATTAATAAAGAAGCCAATTTATTGGATAATGTATGGCAGGATAGACCAGCGCTGTCTACAGAGCCAGCTTTTAACCATGATGTTAAGTTTGCTGGAAAATCTACCTTAGAAAAGCTGACTGAAGTAAGAGAAGAGATGAAAAAGAAAAGATTAGATTACTATATCATCAGTAGCTTGGACGATATTGCATGGTTATTCAATATTAGAGGAAGAGATGTTACAAACAATCCTGTTGTTATTTCCTATGCCCTTATATCCATGGAAGAAGCCTATTTATTCATAGACGAAAGAAAGGTAACGGAGGAGGTAAGAGCCACATTATCTAATAATCAAGTACAAATTAAACCTTATGATGATATCTTAGCGGAAGTAGGCAATTTGGAAAACAATAAACGCATCCTATTAGACCCAAGTAGAATTAATGTTAGAATATATGATGTTATTCCAGCTGGTTGTGTAAAACTCGAAGGAACAGATATCACAACAAATTTAAAGGCCGTAAAAAATGAGATAGAAATTAAAAACTTAAAGAACTCACAGGTTCGAGATGGCGTTGCCATGGTGAAATTCCTTCATTGGTTGGATACGAATATTGGAAAAACACCAATTACAGAAATCTCTGCTACTGAAAAGCTAGAAAGCTTTAGAAGAGAGCAGGAATATTTTGTAGAGCCAAGCTTTGCCACCATTGCTGCCTATAAAGGCAATGCTGCCATGATGCATTACAATGCTTATGAGAATGAGGAATGTGTGCTGAAACCAGAAGGATTATTTTTACTGGATTCCGGTGGTCAATATTTTGATGGAACTACAGATATTACAAGAACCATGGCTTTAGGACCGATCACCAAGCAAGAGAAAGAGGACTTTACTTTGGTTTTAAAATCCCATATCGCTCTTTGTAAAATCAAGTTCCTATATGGTGCTACGGGTTCCAACTTAGATATTATTGCGAGACAGCCGCTTTGGGAGAGAGGACTAGACTATAAATGTGGAACAGGCCACGGATTAGGCTACTTCTTGAACGTCCACGAAGGACCACATCGCTTGAGCCAAGTGCCGAATACTGCTCGATTGGAAAAAGGAATGCTCATCACCAATGAGCCAGGCATCTATAGAGAAGGAAAGCATGGTATCCGAACAGAAAATACACTGCTGGTTGTGGAAGATGAAAAAACTGAATTTGGGCAATTTATGAAGTTTGAAGTGGTATCGTTATGTCCAATTGATTTAAATGCAATCGACAAGAATCTTCTAACGGAAGGTGAGATCTCTTGGTTGAATGAATACCATAAAGAGGTTTATAAGACCTTATCACCTTACTTAAATACAGAAGAAAAAACTTGGTTAGAGGGTGCTACAAGGACGTTGTA